>NZ_DASWVV010000025.1:0-17314 GCF_036406155.1 Devosia sp.
GCATCATCCAGCTCGGCGTCTCTGTGACCGAAGGGCTCGGTGCCGGCTCCCACCCGGAAGTCGGGCGGGCTGCGGCCGAGGAAAGCTTCGATGAGATCAACGACCATCTGTCCGGCTCCCATATGGTCTTCATCACCGCCGGCATGGGCGGCGGCACCGGCACCGGCGCGGCGCCGGTCATCGCCCGCGCGGCCCGCGAGCAGGGGATACTGACCGTCGGCGTGGTCACCAAGCCGTTTTCCTTCGAAGGCAATCGCCGGGCCCGGCTGGCCGAGGACGGCATCGACGAGCTGCACCGTCATGTCGACACGCTCATCGTCATCCCGAACCAGAACCTGTTCCGCGTCGCCAACGAGAAGACGACCTTCGCGGACGCCTTCAAGATGGCGGACCAGGTGCTCTATTCCGGCGTGGCCTGCATCACCGACCTCATGGTGAAGGAAGGCCTCATCAACCTCGACTTCGCCGACGTGCGCGCCGTCATGCGCGGCATGGGCAAGGCGATGATGGGTACCGGCGAAGCCTCCGGCGAGGACCGGGCCCGCCATGCCGCGGAAGCGGCCATCGCCAACCCGCTGCTCGACGACGTGTCGATGCAGGGCGCGCGCGGGCTGCTCATCTCCATCACCGGCGGTCCCGATCTCACCCTCTACGAGGTCGACGAGGCGGCGAGCCGCATCCGCGAGGAAGTCGATCCGGACGCCAACATCATCCTGGGCGCGACCTACGACGCCAACATGAACGGCTCGATCCGCGTTTCGGTCGTCGCCACCGGCACCGACGCCACCATGGTGCAGGCGCTGGAGCCGATGAAGGCCAACCATGCGCGCGCCCCGCTCGAGGTGCGGCGCTCCCACGCCGAGTCGCAGCAGCCGGGGCCGGCAAGCGACCCGCAGTTCGAGATGCAGGTCGAGCAGGCGGTGGCCGAGGCGATCACCCGGCAGGACGATCGCCACGACATGGGGGACGATGATGGCGTGATCGTCGAGCCGTACATTCCCGCGGCGGCGCAGGCGCAGCCGCTCGACGAGCCGGCGCGGGTGCAGGACGCTCCGATTCCCCGCGTCTACGTTCCGTCCAATGCCGAGCGCCCGGACGGGCAGCGCCGGATGCCGCGCACCGAGGAGCTTCCCGCTGTTGCGAGAAGGTCACTTGCGGCGCAAGAAAAGCATGAGCCGGAACCGCTTAACGCGCGCGCGCTGTTCAAGCGTCTTGCCTCAAATGTCGGGCTCAACCTGCGTCCGGCCGAAGCGCGTACGCAGGACGAGAACGGCGACGTGGACGCCGACGACGCGGCGGCGCGAAGCGCCATAGAAACAGGCGCGCCAAGGGTTTCGCACGCCCCCTCCGCCGCCGAAGGGGCCCATGGCTCGCTCGATGGGCACGGCCGGCCGCTGCCGCAGGCGACCCAGAGGGAGCATATCGAAATCCCGTCCTTCCTGCGCAAGCACGGATAGCGGCGACCCGGTTCGCGGTGCAAAACAGGACCCGGTGCGACTTTCGCGCCGGGTTTTTATTGTCTAAGAGTGCTTTCGGGTGTCGCTCGGCGCTTGGAGATCCTACTTGATGCAGAAACTTTCGGCGCGGCAGCGGACGCTTGCAGGCACGCTCGAGTTCAGCGGCTTCGGCGTTCACAGCGGATTGCCGGTCACGCTCACGATCGCCCCCGCGCCCGCCGACAGTGGCTACATGATCACGCGCCTGCTCGACGATGGCCGCAAGGTAGGCCCGGTCCCGGTGCATTTCTCGCGGGTGACCCGCACGACCCTGTGCACGACGCTCGATCTGGGCGACAGCGTCTCGGTGGCGACCGTCGAGCACGTGATTTCCGCCCTCTCGGGGCTGGGCGTCGACAATGCGCTGCTGACCCTCAATGGCGGGGAGTGCCCGATCCTCGACGGCAGCGCGGCGCCCTTCGTGGAAGGCATCATGGAGGTCGGCCTCGAGGTGCAGCCGGCGTCGCGCCGCTACATCAAGATCATGCGCCAGGTGCTGGTGCGCAACAACGAGGCGTCGGCGGCGCTCGAGCCCTATAACGGGCGCATGCTGGACCTCGAGATCGATTTCGACAGCCGGGTCATCGGGCGCCAGCGCATGATCTTCGACTGGACCCCCAAGCGGTACTACGACAATGTCGCCCGCGCCCGCACCTTCGGTTTCGTGCGTGACGCCAGGATCCTGCGCCAGGCGGGCTATGCGCTCGGCTCCTCGCTCGACAATTCCATCACGGTGCAGGAGGACCGCATCCTCAACCCGGGCGGCCTGCGCTACGAAGACGAATTCGTCCGCCACAAGCTGCTCGACGCCATCGGCGACCTGGCGCTGTGCGGACTGCCGATCTACGGCCGGTTCCGCTCCTACAGGGGCGGGCATGCGCTCAACGCCCTGGTGCTGCACGGGCTGTTTGCCAGCGAAGCCAACTATGAAATAGTATCCGCCGAAGATCTGCCGCTGGCGTTCGATGCGCTCGACGACATGCCGGAGGGGATCGCGGTCCGGCCCTATCTGCGGTCGGTCGGCTGATCCGGCCCGAGAGGCGGCGCCACAGTTTTGATCCTTTTGGCCAGTAGTCCGCAGCTTCCTAGGCGGCACGTAATGGGACGGGGTTTGTTCGTGACACTCAAGGCATTCGCGGCTTTCTCAAGAGGTGCCGCCCGGCTCGCTGCGCTCGGCCTCATCGCCGCCACCCTCGCGGGCTGCAACATGTTCGGCCCGGCCAAGATCAAGGAAGAGACGATCATCCCGCCCGAGGTGCTGTACCAGCAGGCCCTCAACGACATGGACGGGCAGCGCTACGCCACCGCCATCAAGTCGCTGGAGAAGCTGTCGCGCCAGCATCCCTATTCGGAATACAACGAGAAGGCCAAGCTGATGGAGGTCTATGCGAACTATCGCATCGGACGCTTCGACGAGGCGATTCTCGCGGCCGACCGCTATCTGGCGCTGTACCCGTCGTCCAAGGAAGTCCCCTACGTCCTCTACCTCAAGGGCACGTCCTACTTCGGGCAGATCCGCGACATTACCCGCGACCAGCAGATCTCGCAGAACGCCATCGACACCTACAACCTGCTGATCGCCAACTACCCCGACAGCGACTACGCCAAGGACGCCAAGGACAAGATGGTCATCTCCGTCGACCAGATGGCGGGCAAGGAGATGTCGGTCGGGCGCTACTACCTCGGCAACGGCCAGTACGCGGCGGCGATCAACCGTTTCCGCGTGGTGACGGAAAAGTACCAGACCTCGACCCATATCGAGGAGGCGCTGTACCGGCTGACCGAGGCGAATCTCGCCCTCGGCCTGACGGCAGAGGCGCGCACCGCGGCCGCCGTGCTCGGCCACAACTACCCGTCGAGCGACTGGTACAAGCGGGCCTTCGAGCTGCTGCAGAAGCAGGGGCTGACCCCGCAGGTCAACGAAGGCAGCGCGCTGGCGCAGTTGCGGAAGTCCTGACCGGGGGCGTCGGCCCCCCGGAACCAGAAGCAAGTTGCTTGTTTGTTCTCGCTTGCGCTAGGGTCGGGCCGCGGCATCGTTCCCGGCGTGCGGGTTGAGGATCTCCGGAAATGCTGAGTGCGCTTTCGGTCCGGAACATCGTGCTGATCGACCAGCTCGACCTGGGGCTCGACGCCGGCCTGACGGTGCTGACCGGCGAGACGGGGGCGGGCAAGTCCATTCTTCTCGATGCGTTGACGCTGGCGCTCGGCGGCCGCGGCGATGCCTCCCTGGTCCGGGCCGGGGCCGAAAGCGGGCAGGTGGTGGCGGTGCTGCAGCTCGGCCGCGAGCATCCGGCGCGCGCGGCGCTGCGCGACAATGCCATCGCCGACGACGAGGACATCATCCTCAGGCGCGTCCAGTTCGCCGACGGGCGGACGCGCGCCTTCATCAACGACCAGCCGGTCTCGGCCGGCCTGCTGCAGGCGGTGGGCCGGCTGGTGGTCGAGATCCACGGCCAGCACGACGAACGGGCCCTGGTCGACGCGGCGACGCACCGGGCGCTGCTCGACGCCTTCGGCGGCCACGAGGCCGAAGTGGCCGCCGTGCGCGAGGCGCATGCCGCCCTCAGCGAAGCCGAGGCGGCGGTCGCCGCGCAGCGCGAGGTCATCGCCGAGGCCGCGGCGCGGGAAGAATATGCCCGGCACGTGGTTGAGGAACTGTCCGACCTGGCGCCGGAGGCAGGGGAAGAGGAGGTCCTCGCCGATCGACGGCAGCGGTTGATGCAGCTCGAGCGGGCCGCCGAAGAGGTGCGCGACGCCGATGAGATCCTCAACGGGCCGCTGGCGCCGGGGCAGGCGCTGGCCGGGCTGATGCGACGGCTGATGCGCAAGGCGGATGCCGGCGCGGTGGTGTTCCAGCCGCTGGTCGAGGCGCTCGATGCGTCGCTGGTTTCGCTCGACGCCACCTCGGAGGCGCTCGAGACGCTGAAGCGCGAAATGGCCTTCGACCCCGCCGATCTCGAAAGGGTCGAGGAGCGGCTGTTCGCGCTGCGCGCGGCGGCCCGCAAGCACCACGTCGCCTGCGATGCACTGGCCGAGGTGCTGGCGCGCTACCGGGCCGACCTGGAGATGCTCGAAAGCGGCGAGGAGGCCCTCAAGGGGCTCGAGGCCGCGGCCGCCGCCGCCCGTGAACGCTACGCCGAGGCGGCGCACCGGCTCAGCCTCGCCCGGGCACAGGCAGCGGACGAGCTCGTCCGGGCGGTGGAAGCCGAGCTGCCCGATCTGAAGCTGGGTGCGGCGAAGTTCATCGTCGACCGCCAGGTGGACCCGTCGCGGGTCGCCGCTGCGGGCTTTGACCAGGTCGCCTTCCACGTGCAGACCAATCCGGGCACGCTGGCCGGCCCGCTGCTCAAGGTCGCCTCCGGCGGCGAACTCAGCCGCTTCCTGCTGGCCCTCAAGGTGGTGCTGGCGGATCGCGGCTCGGCGCCGGTGTTGGTCTTCGACGAGATCGATACCGGCGTCGGCGGGGCGGTGGCCGACGCCATCGGGCGGCGGCTGGCGCGACTCGCCGGCAAGGTGCAGGTGCTGTCGGTGACGCATGCGCCGCAGGTGGCGGCGCGCGCGCACAGCCACCTGTTGATCGAGAAGCAGGCGGTGGCCGAGGGGGCCTTCGTGCGCACCCACGTCAAGCCGCTGGACGGCGCCGCCCGGCGCGAGGAGGTGGCCCGCATGCTGGCCGGTGCCACCGTTACGGAGGAAGCCCGCGCCGCGGCGGGCAAGCTGATTTCGGAGGTGACGTGAACGAGGTGGAGCAAGAGGTCGAGAGCTACTCCGAGCAGGAGGCCAAGGCCGAACTCGACCGGCTGCATGAACTGATCGCTGCCGCCGACATCGCCTACCACCAGAAGGACGATCCGGAGATCACCGACGCCGAGTACGACGCGCTCAAGCGCCGCTACATCGCGATCGAGACGGCGTTCCCGCAACTGCGCCGACCCGACAGCGTCAGCGAGACGGTGGGTGCGCCCCCGGTCGAGGGCTTCGCCAAGGTCCGCCACCAGGTGCCGATGCTCAGCCTCGCCAAGGCCTATACCGACCAGGACGTCGTCGATTTCATCGAGCGCGCCCGCCGCTTCTTCCGGGCCGATGCCGAGCTCGAACTGGCGTTCACGGCCGAGCCCAAGATCGACGGGCTTTCGGCTTCGCTGCGTTACGAAGGGGGGCTGCTGGTCAGGGGCGCGACGCGCGGGGACGGCACCGTTGGCGAAGACATCACCGAGAACCTCAGGACCATCGCCGACATCCCCAAGACCCTCGAAGGCGACGGCTGGCCCGAAATCATCGAGATTCGCGGCGAAGTCTACATGACCTATGCCGAGTTCGAGGCGCTCAGGGAGCGCTCGGTGGCCGCCGGCGGGCAGAACTACGTCAACCCGCGCAACACCGCCGCGGGATCGCTGCGCCAGAAGGATCCCGCCATCACCGCCAGCCGCAACCTGAGGTTCTTCGCCTATGCCTGGGGCTTTGCCTCCGAGGAGCCGGCGACGACGCAGTACGAGGCGGTGCAAAAATTCGCCGAATGGGGCTTTCAGGTCAGCCCGTTGCTCAAGCGGGCGGACACGGTGGATGAGCTGCTGGCGCACTACCGCGTCATCGAACAGCAGCGCTCGAGCCTTGGCTACGACATCGACGGCGTCGTCTACAAGCTCGATCGGCTCGACCTGCAGCGGCGCTGGGGAACGGTCACGGGCGAGCCACGCTGGGCCATTGCCCACAAGTTCCCCGCCGAGCAGGCGACCACGGTGCTGCGTGCCATCGACATCCAGGTCGGCCGCACCGGCACGCTGGCGCCGGTCGGGCGGCTCGATCCGGTGACCGTGGGTGGGGTGACCGTGGTCAACGTGACGCTCCACAACGAGGACTACATCAAGGGCTTCGACTCGTTCGGCGCGCCGATCCGGGAGGGCACCGACATCCGTATCGGCGATACCGTGGTGATCCAGCGCGCCGGCGACGTCATCCCGCAGATCGTCCGGGTCGTTCTCGACAAGCGGCCGCCGGATGCGAGGCCATACGAATTTCCCACGACATGCCCGGTATGCGGCTCGCCAGCCGTGCGCGAAGTCAACGAGAAGACCGGCAAGGAGGATGCGCGGCGCCGCTGTACCGGGGAACTCATCTGCCCGGCCCAGGCGATCGAACAGCTCAAGCATTTCGTTGCGCGCAGCGCCATGGACATCGAGGGGCTGGGTGGCGAGCAGATCGAGCTGTTCTTCGAGAAAGGGCTGCTGCGAACCGCGGTCGACATCTTCCGCCTTGCCGACAGGCGCGGCGCGGTCGAGCGGGCGCTGTACGAGCGCCGGGAGGAGCAGGCGCGCCGGCGCGAGGCAGCGACGGGCAGGAAGCGCCAGAAGGTGCTGCGCGCCGACGAGCGCACCTATGAGGGCCTCGACAAGCTGTTCGCCAGCATCGATGCGCGGCGCGAGCCCGAGCTCGATCGCTTCATCCTCGCGCTCGGCATCCGCCATGTCGGCGAGACGACGGCGGCGTTGTTCGCCAGGACCTTCTCCACCATCGAGGCGTTCCGGGACGCCGCGCAGCGGGCGGGGCGGCACGACGGGGACGTGCACGAGGTCTTTCCTTCGATCCACGGCGTCGGCGATACCGTGCTGCACGCGGTGCTCGACTTCTTCTCCAACCCCCGCAACCTTGCGGCGCTCGACGACCTGCTCACCGAGGTGCATCCCAGGCCCTACGTGGTCGCCGCCGCCGCCGACAGCCAGGTGGCCGGCAAGACGGTGGTGTTCACTGGCAGCCTCGAGAAGATGACGCGCAGCGAGGCCAAGGCGCAGGCCGAGCGGCTCGGGGCCAAGGTGGCCGGATCGGTCTCGGCCCGGACCGACATCGTCGTCGCCGGCCCGGGCGCGGGGTCAAAGCTCAAGGAGGCGGAAAAGCACGGCGTCCTTGTTTTGGACGAAAATCAGTGGCTCGCTCTGATCGCCGGATAGGGCCACGGGCTGCCTGGCATGCCGGGGGCCGTCCGGGGAGGCGTGCTGCCATGCTGATGCGACTTGCGGCCGCGGCGATGGCCGCCGTGCTCGTGCTGACAGGCCCCGGCCTCGCCGGCGAGGCCGCCGACATGACCCGCCGACACCTGTACGAGGGCACGCTCGCCGCCGGGCTCGAGGAACTGGTGCCGCGGCAGGACGCCGACCAGGAGGCCCGGTTCGGCGTGGGGCTCCTGCGCTTCGCCCAGGGTGTCGAGCATTTCGCGCAGGCCCTCTACCGGCACGGTCTTGCCGCCCCGGAGCGGGCGCTGGAGGGCGCGCCGCTGATGCTGCCGATCCCCGCCAACCCCGATCCCCGGCCGCTCGACTACCGGGTATTCCGGGCCATCCTCGAGACGCTGGTCGTTGATATGGACGCGGCTCGTGCCGCGCTGGAAGAAGCGGGACGGCAGGGGGACTACGTCGTGCCGCTCGACGTGCTGCAGTTGCGCATCGACATCGACGGCGACGGCCGGGGCGACGACACCGAGAGCCTGGGCAGCATCATGGCGCGGGCGACGGGGCAGGTCCCCGCTGCGCAGCCGGCATCGCCGCCCCCGGCGCCGCCGCAACGGCCCGAGGCGGCTCCGGGCGGGCAGAGCCGGATCGACAAGGCCGGCAATCCGCCCGCCGCGCCCGCTGTTGTCATCGGCTTCGACCGTGCCGACGCGCTCTGGCTGGCCGCCTATTCGCAGGTGGTCGCCGCGCAGGCCGATTTCCTCCTCGCCCACGATTTCGAGGCGACGGTGAATGCCGTGTTCCACCGCCTGTTCCCGCGGGCCGGGCTGCCGCTGCAGGAGTTCGCCGACCAGGGCATGCTCATGCTCGATCCGCAGAGCGATAACGCCATCGCCGACGCGGTGGCGGCCATCCACACCATCAACTGGCCGGTGATCGAACCCGCCCGGCTGCGGCGGGTCCTGGAGCGCCTCAAGGCCGTTATCGCGCTTTCCCGCCGCAACTGGGAAGCCATCCTGGCCGAGACCGACGACAATGCCGAACTGATCCCCAGCCCGCGGCAGACCTCGCTGATCCCGGAGGGACCGGTGACGGAGGAGGTCGTTGCGGCCTGGCACGAGACGCTCGATACCGTCGACCGCATCCTCGACGGAGACCTGCTGGTGCCGCATTGGCGCTTCACCAAGGGTTTCGACCTGCACGCCTATTTCACGGCGGCGACGCGAACGGACCTCGTCATGCTGCTTACCGGGCTCGCCGCCGTGCCCTTCCTGAGGGACGGGCCGGTGGCGAACGCCGATTCCTTCACCGCGGCGAACCGGGTGTTCGGCGAGAATTTTCTGGGGTACGCTTTCTGGTTCAATTGACCCGGGTGCGCCCGGCGCCGGCCACGGTAGGCCCGGCCGGGCGCGGAGGGACGCGATGCGGGTGACGGCGTTGGTCCTGTCGGTCCTTGCGGCGATGGCGGCGGCCGAGGCTGCGCCGGCGGCACCGGTATTCGACGATCCGCGGGGGCTCGTCGAATACGTTTACCTGCCCTATACGAACGGCACGTTCCCGGAGGATGCGTTCGAGCTCTATTCGCCGAGCCTTGTCCAGCTTTGGCAGGACATGGAGCAGCGCCGCGGCGCCACGGCAACGGCACCTCTCGGTTTCGATCCGCTGGTCAACGGGCAGGATTTCGACATCGACGATCTTGCCGTCACCGATCCTGCCATCCGTGGCGATTGGGCCACCGTCACCGCGACCTTCACCAATTTCGGCGTGCCGCAAGAGCTTCGCTTCACTTTGGTGCGCCGCGCCGAAGGGTGGAAGATCGACGACATCGAATCCCTCGCGGGGGATGAGCCATGGCGGCTTTCCGAACTGCTGGCCGCCGATCCATTGCTCAACTGAGGGCGATGAGGCGCCGCTCAGATGGGGCGCGTCGCCTGCTCGAGCCAGTCCCGCACCGCCCCGGTCAGGCGCGGGCCGATCTCGGCCCGGATACGGGCGTGATAGGCGTTGAGCCAGTCCCGCTCCGGTTGCGTCAGCATCGTCTCGTCGATGAGCCGCCGGTCGATCGGAACCAGGGTCAGCGTCTCGAATTCGAGGAAGCCGCCGTCGCCGATGGCGCTCTCGACCACGAGGATCAGGTTCTCGGTGCGGATGCCGTAGGCGCCTTCCTTGTAGTAGCCCGGCTCGTTGGAGACGATCATTCCGGGCTCCAGCGGCGTCGCGTAGCGCGGCGAAATCCCCGCCGGCCCCTCGTGCACCGACAGGTAGTGGCCGACGCCGTGCCCGGTGCCGTGATGATAGGTGATGCCATCCTGCCAGAGGAACTGGCGCGCCATGATGTCGATCATCGCCCCCGAAGTGCCCTTGGGGAAGCGCAGCATGGAGATCGCCATCATGCCCCTCAGCACGCGCGTGAAGCGATCCTTGTGTTCTGCCGTCACCTTGCCGGTGGAGAGGGTGCGGGTGACGTCGGTCGTTCCGGTCAGGTACTGGCCGCCCGAATCCACCAGCATCAGTTCGCCCGCCGCCAGCCCGCGATTGGTGGCGCGGTTGACCCGGTAATGCACGATGGCCCCGTTGGGGCCGGCACCGGCGATGGTATCGAAGCTGAGGTCGACCAGCGAATGCTCCTCGCGGCGGAAGCCCTCGAGCGCGGTGGCGATGTCGATTTCCGTGAGCCGGCCGTTCGGGGCCTCCCCGTCGAACCAGTGCAGGAACTTGGCCATTGCCACGGCGTCGAGCCGGTGCGCCTCGCGCATGCCCCCGATCTCGACCGCGTTCTTCCTGGCCTTGGGCAGCAGCACCGGATCGGGCCGATCGACGATGCTGGCGTCGCCGCCGCCCCGGATGGCGTCGTAGACGGCCACGGGGCAGGTGGCCGGGTCGAGCATCACCCGCTTGCCGGCCGCGCCCAGCCGGTGCAGCGCTGCCGGCATCGTGCGGACGTCTGCCACCGCGGCCACGGCCTCGAGCCCATGCCTGAGCTGCGCGTTGATCTTGGCCTTGTCGACGAACAGCCTGGGCCGGCCGGTGCGGGGCACGATGGCAAAGCCGAGGACGAAGGGCGTGTTGGGCACGTCCCGGCCGCGCATGTTGAAGAGCCAGCAGATCGATTCCGGCAGCGTCAGCACCGTGGCGTCCGCGCCCGCGCCGGCCAGTGTCGCGCGCAGGTCCGCCAGCTTGTCGGCAGCCGCCTGCCCGGCGCGGTTGTGGCCGAGGAATTCGATCGGGGTGACCGGCGCGCCCGGCCGGTCGGGCCAGATGCGATCGACCAGGTTGTGCGTCGGCACGAGCCGCGCGCCCGGCTTGAGCTTGGCTTCGATCTCGGCGATCTCGGCGGGGGTATGCAGCCACGGATCGTAGCCGATGACGGCGTCCTTCGGCACCACGGCGGCCACCTTCGCCGCCGCCGCGCCGGGCGCCGCCTCGATTACCCGCACCAGCTTCGTGTCGGTCTCGGCCGGTGCCTGCAGCACATAGCGGCCGTCGACGAACAGGGTGGCCTGCTTCGTCGTCACCAGGGCCAGGCCGGCCGAGCCCGTGAAGCCGGTGACATAGGCCAGTCTTGCCTCGCCGGGCGGCACCGATTCGCCGCGATGGGCGTCGCTGCGCGGGATCAGGAAACCGTCGAGGCCGGCTTCGCCCAGTTGCGCGCGTAGCGCCCTGAGCCGGGGGGCGACGTGGCGCGAGTCGGTCTTCACGTCGAAGTTCTGGAACAGGGGGGGCGGGGTGGTCTCGTTCATTGTTTGGGGCCTGCACCGGCGGAATGGCTGGGATGTGCGCGGGACCCTAGCAGAGCCGCCCGCGCGGCCCAATATGGGAAGCGTGGTTCAGACGCCGCCGGCCTGCGGCCCATCCCGCAGGGGCTCGAGCGGGCGAGCACAAGGAGACGCACCATGACCGACAAGAAGAGCATGTTCCGCCGGATGTTCGAGTCCATCGCGGAAGGCCGCAGCCGCCAGGCCCAGCGCTATGTCGACCAGTATCTGTCGGGCCGCGGCTTCGAGGCGCCCGGCGGCGACGCCGCGGAGAAGTCCTCGCGGCGCACGGGCTGACCGTGTTTACGCGCCGTTAAGGCGGGATGCATGCCGCGAATGGCTGCCTTGCCCGCGGGCCCCTAACGTAACGGCCGGCGGGTCACTATCTAGGGTGTGCGGCGCCTGAGCGCCGGTATGTGCAGGAGACTGGTGATGCCCGAGAGCAAGACTGATTTTCGCAAGGCCCTTGGTTCTGTCATCGACGCGCGCGTGCGCGAAGTGAGCCGCATTTCCGCGCATCGGTTCGAGCATCAGCTGATCGGCGCCTTTACCAAGCGCCCCAACTGACCCTTCACTCCCATGCAGGGTAGGCCTGATCCCCGGATGACCTCCGGGGATTTTGTTTTTCAGCGCCGCTCCAGGATCAGCGTGGCCCAGCCGTTGCGGGTGAGCTTGTGCTGCAGCACCATGGACTGGCGCGCATAGGCGGAGATGACCCGCGCCGCCTGGTGGTCGAGGATACCCGACAGGATGACGGCGGCGCCCCGCTCGGTTACCCGGCCCACGGCGGGCGCGAGGGCCGCCAGCGGTCCGGCGAGAATATTGGCGACGATCAGGTCATACGGCGCTCCGGACGCGATCCGGCGGTGTTCCAGCCCGGTCGCCTGCACAGGGATTACCAGTTTCGCCACCCCGTTCTGCCGGGCGTTGTCCGCTGTCGTCGTCACGGCCACGGGGTCGATGTCGCTGGCGATGACCGGAATGCGCGTGCGCTTGGCCAGCGCGATGGCGAGGATGCCGGTGCCGGTGCCCACGTCGAGCAGCGAATCGAAGCGGCGCCCCTTGAGCACGCGGTCGATGGCCTCGAGACATCCGGTGGTGGTTTCGTGGTGGCCGGTGCCGAAGGCCTGGGCGGCGTCGATGCGGATGGGCGTCAGCCCGGCCGGGACCGGACCGGTCTCGTGGCTGCCGTAGACGTAGAACCCCCCCGCAGCGACCGGTGCGAGGCCCTCCAGTGACTTCGCCACCCAGTTGACGGTGGGGTCGATGGGTTCCACCGAGAAGGTCACGTCGCCGCCGAGCGTCTGGCGGGCGAGTTCGGCGAAGGCAGCGAGGTCCGGTGCGGCGTCGCAGGTCGCCTCGAACACCCACTCCCCGGTGGCGTCGTCCTCATGCGCGGCGGCGGTGATGGCGAGGTCGTCGCGCTCCATTACCGCGTCGACCAGGGCATAGGCCTGATCGCGGGTGAGGCCGGCGGATGGCTGGGAACGGGTCATGCCCAGCCTCTTGCACGAAACCGGCTCGAGCGGCAAGCGCGCCGGAGTGGCTTGCCAGAGTACGCCCGGGCCGGTATCTCGGCTCGGCGGCCGTCCGCCCAGCCACCGGAGCTTGCCTTGCCGTCCCTACGCCCCGAGCCCGCGCCCGCCGCATCCCTGTCGCGCTCCAGTCCCATGGCGGCGATCGGCCTCAAGATCATTTCCGTGGCCGTGTTCCTGTCGATGGCCAGCCTGCTCAAGGCCTCCGAAGGGATTCCGCCGGGGCAACTGGTGTTCTTCCGCTCGTTTTTCGCCATCCTGCCGATCGCCGTGTTCCTCGTGGCGCGCGGCGAACTGGTCTCCGGCGCCAAGACCACGCACCTGGCCAGCCATGTATGGCGCGGCCTCGTGGGGGTGGGCAGCATGGGCTTCGGCTTCTATGCGCTGACCAAGCTGCCGCTGCCGGAGGCGGTGACCATCCAGTACGCCACGCCGCTGCTGATCGTCGTCTTCGGCGCGCTGATCCTCAAGGAATCGGTACGCCTGTACCGCTGGACCGCGGTCGCCATCGGCATGGCCGGGGTCGGCATCATCCTGTGGCCGCGCCTGACGCTGTTCGACGGCGGCGCCGCTGTCGATGCCCTCGCGATCGGGGCCATCGCCGCGCTGATCGGCAGCGTCTTCGGCGCCTTCGCCGCCATCCTGGTGCGCCGGCTGGTCGAGACCGAGCGCTCGTCGACCATCGTGCTGTATTTTTCCGTCACCTCCAGCCTGGTGACGCTGGCGACCGCCCCGTTCGGCTGGGTGATGCCGACGCCGGAGCAGTTCGCCATGCTCGTCGGGGCAGGGATCGCCGGCGGCATCGGCCAGATCCTGCTGACCGAAAGCTACCGGCGCGCCGACGTCTCGGTGGTGGCCCCGTTCGAATACACCTCGCTCTTGCTCTCGATCGTCATCGGCTATTTCGTCTTCCACGACGTCCCCACGCTCGAGATGCTCATCGGCGCCTCGATCGTCGTCGGGGCCAGCATCTTCATCATCTATCGCGAGCACCAGCTCGGGCTCGAGCGCAACCGCGCCCGTGCCGCGACCCCGCCGCCGCCGGGGTAGGGCTCACCCCTTCTGCACGAAGCTGTCGAGCACCTTCTTGCGGCCGGCCTTCTCGAACTCGATGGTGAGCTTGTTGCCCTCGAGCGCCTCGATGCGGCCGTAGCCGAACTTCAGGTGGAAGACCCGGTCGCCGACGCCGTACTTGCTGCCGCGGCCGTCGTCGACCGAGCGGGCGACGAGATCGCCGTCGATGGTGACGGGGCCGGGCGACCGCCGCGACTGGTGCTGCGCCTGGGCTCGCCGCCAGCCCGGCGTCTCGTAGACGCTGTCGAACGGGTCGGCGACGTTGAAGCGGCCGGCGCGCCCGCCATAGCCGTAGCCGCCATAGGCCGAGCCGGTGTCCTTGACCTCGACGGCCTCGGCCGGCAGTTCGTCGAGAAAGCGCGACGGGATGGCCGATTGCCACAGCCCGTGGATGCGCCGGTTCTGCGCCAGCGACAGCCGCAGGCGCTTGCGCGCCCGGGTGAGCCCGACATAGGCGAGCCGCCGCTCCTCCTCGAGTCCGGCGCGGCCGCTTTCGTCGAGCGTGCGCTGGCTGGGAAACAGGCCTTCCTCCCAGCCGGGCAGGAACACGGTATCGAACTCCAGCCCCTTGGCCGAATGCAGCGTCATGATCGAGACGGCGTCCTCGGCCTCCCCGGTGTCGCGGTCCATGACCAGCGACACGTGCTCGAGAAAACCGCCGAGCGAGTCGAACTCCTCCATGGAGTTGACCAGTTCTTTCAAGTTCTCAAGCCGACCCTCGGCTTCCGCCGATTTGTCGTTCTGCCACATCTCGGTATAGCCCGACTCGTCCAATACCTGCCGCGCGAGATCGGCATGCCAAGGGGTGCGCCGGATGACGCCCGGGGGGGCGTCCTCGTCGACTTCCATCATACCGTACGGCTGCGCCTTGGCCCGCCGCCGCCAGTCGTCGAACTGGTCGATCAGCTGCCGCAGCGTCGCACGTTGTTTGGGTTTGAGTTCCTCGGTCTGCACCAGCATGCGCACCGTGTCCGTCAGCGAGGTGCTCTGGTGTCGCGCCGCCTCATGGACCAGTCTCAGGGTCGAATCTCCGAGCCCGCGCTTGGGTACATTGACGATACGATCGAATGCGAGGTCGTCGTTGGGGTTCCACACCAGCCGAAGATAGGCCAGCGCATCGCGAATTTCGCGGCGCTCGTAGAAGCGCGGGCCGCCGATCACGCGGTAGTTGAGCCCGAGGGTGAGGAAGCGCTCCTCGAATTCGCGCATCTGGTAGGAGGCGCGCACGAGGATGGCGATGGAGTTGAGGTTTTCGCCCTGGCGCTGCAGCTGCTCGATCTCCTCGCCGATATGGCGGGCTTCCTCCTCGCTGTCCCACACCGAGGTGACGCCGACGAGGTCGCCCTTCTCGCCGACGTCGGTCTGCAGCGTCTTGCCCAGCCGGCTCTCGTTATGGGCGATGAGGTGTGAGGCGGCCTTGAGGATGTTCGAGGTCGAGCGGTAGTTGCGTTCGAGCCGGATCACCCTGGCGCCCGGGAAGTCCTTCTCGAAACGCAGGATGTTGTCGATCTCGGCGCCGCGCCAGCCATAGATGGACTGGTCGTCGTCGCCGACGACGCAGATATTGGCCTCGCTGGCCGGCTTGCCCTGCGCCAGCAGGCGCAGCCACATGTACTGGGCGACGTTGCTATCCTGGTACTCGTCGACCAGCATGTACTTGAAGCGCCGGTGATACTCGGCGAGCACGTCGGGGTGTTGGTTGAACAGCCGGATGCATTCGAGCAGCAAATCGCCGAAATCGGCGGCGTTGAGCACCTTGAGCCGCGCCTGGTAATCGGCATAGAGGGTCTGCGCCCGGCCGTTGGCAAAAGCGCCGGCCTCGGCGGCGGAGACGTTTGCCGGCAGCAGCCCGCGGTTCTTCCAGTTGTCCATCATGCCGGCGAAGACGCGGGCCGGCCAGCGCTTCTCGTCAATATTCGCCGCGTCCAGCAATTGCTTGATCAGCCGAATCTGGTCGTCGGTGTCGAGGATGGTGAAATCCGACTTCAGGCCCACCAGTTCGGCGTGGCGTCTGAGAAGGCGGGCGCCGATCGAATGGAACGTGCCCAGCCACGGCATGCCCTCGATCGACGCGCCGACAAGCTGGCCGATGCGCTCCTTCATCTCACGCGCGGCCTTGTTGGTGAAGGTCACCGCCAGGATTTCCGGGGCGCGGGCGAGGCCGGTCCTCAATATGTGGGCGATGCGGGTGGTGAGGACGCGGGTCTTGCCGGTACCGGCGCCGGCCAGCACCAGCAGCGGGCCGTCCGTGGCCAGCACCGCCTCGCGCTGCTCCTCGTTGAGCCCCTTGAGGTAGTCGACATCGCGCCGGCCGAGCTGGCTGGTGATGGCCCCCGCGGCGGGGCGCTCGAGACGTTGCGATTCTGCTGGCATCGGTTCCTTCCGCCGCGGCCGTCGCGGGATGCGGGGGCATCCCTGTCCGGAGCGTGCCGGGCTTGACGAATCTCTTTTTGTTCTCCCCGGCAATATAGGGAGCGGGGCGGGGAAAGTATACGGCGCGCCGCGTGATGGCGCGGGTCCCGGCGGGCTCGCGTCCGCCCACTCCCACGGAACGTCATCCCTCGGGTCAAGCCCGAGGGCAAGCTCTCGGGGGCGCGCAGCGCTGCCCGAGGACCCAGGCGGAGGCGGCTGTGCCCCCTCCCCAACCCTCCCCACAAGGGGGAGGGTGTCCCCCGGTGCGCTTGGCGCGAGGGTGCCCCCAAGGCCGACAGCGGCACGTTACCAGCCAAAGCCAGCCGCGACGCGTCCCTTCACGGGCCGGAGCCAGCCGCAGCGCTTCCCCTACCCGCCGAAGCCAGCCGCGACGCCCTCTTCACCCTCCCCCGCGTCAGCGTGGGGAGGGTCGGGGAGGGGGTGGTGCAGCGGGACACGGGTGCCGCAGTCGGCACCCTCCCTCCCTGCCAGGGAAGGGGGGCCCGGTGGTTGGGGCCGGATCGTGCGGTCGCGCCTGTTCTCCCGCGCGGCGGGCGGGCGCCCCCTCCCCAACCCTCCCCACAAGGGGGAGGGTGTCCCCCGGTGCGCTTGGCCCAATGGTGCCACCAAGGCGGGCAGCGGCCACCTTCACCAGCCAAAGCCAGCCGCAACGCTTCCCTTCACCCGCCGAAGCCAGCCGTAACGCTCGCCTCACCCGCCGGCGCCAGCCGCAACGCTCGCCTCACCAGCCGGAACCGGCCGCGACGCCCTCTTCACCCTCCCCCGCGAAGCGCGGGGAGGGTCGGGGAGGGGGTGGTGCCGCGGGACACGGGCTGCCGCCGTCGGCACCCTCCCTCCCTGCCAGGGGACAGGCGACCGCCCGCTGGGCCGTGGGCGGGGCACAGTCGCAGCGCGCCGGAAAAAGTAATCCCCGCCCCCTCCACCGGCCCTATGCTCCTCCCAGCGGCGCCCCGAAGCGAGATCATGACGAGTGGTTGGGGCGCCGCCGGCCGGGCAGGCCGGGAGTCGTCCCGGCCAGGCCGGTCCGTGACGGGACGGGTGACCGATACGCTCGGTCGCCTCGCGACACTGGCAGCCGC
>NZ_DASWVV010000026.1:0-1903 GCF_036406155.1 Devosia sp.
CCGGCGGCGGGGCGAGCGCCGCCTCGACGTCATCGGCCGCGGACAACGCCGCCGCCGCCTTGTGGTCGCGGGTCAGCCAATCGAGCATGCCGAGCGCGATCTCGCGCTCGCCCATGATCACGGTGTTGGCCCCCAGATGCAGCAGGTGCTGCTCCTCCTCGTCCGAGTGGGCACGCGCCACGATCAGCACCTGCGGGTTGTGCTTGCGGCATTGCTCGGTCGCCTGTCCCGCCTCGAAGGCATTGGGGATGGCAATGACGACGTTGCGGGCGCCGTCGACATTGGCCAGTTCCAGCACGCGCGGCGTGGCGGCGTTGCCCTCGATCACCTCGATGCCGGCGGCCCGCGCCGCCGCCACCCTGTCCTCGGCGTCCTCGATGACGAGGAAGGGCGCCCCGGCCGCGAGCAGGCCCTCGCCGATCACCGTGCCGACGCGGCCGTAGCCGATGAGCACGGTATGGCCGGAGAGCCGGGTCGGCAGCGGCGCGCTCGCCTCGGCCGCCGGCGCCGGCTGGGAAACCTCGGGGCGGGCGGCAAAGGCGGGTTCGACCCGCCCCGCCCCGGCCGCGGCACCGGCCGGGCGCAGATGTGCCTCGAGCCCGGGGCGCAGCGCCTCGGCCGCCCACAGCAGCAGCGGATTGAGAAGGATCGAGAGGATGGCGCCGGCGACGATAAGGTCGCGCGCTTCCGCCGGCAGGATGCCCAGCCCCAGCCCGAGCGAGGCGAGGATGAAGGAGAATTCGCCGATCTGGGCGAGGCCGGCGGCGATGCCGAGCGCCGCGGAGGGCGGGCGGCCGAAGGCGATGATGGTGGCGGCCGCGATCGCGGACTTGCCGACGAGCACGATGAACAGCGTCCCCAGCACCGGCAGCGGGTCGTGGATCAGGATCATGGGGTCGAACAGCATGCCGACGGCGACGAAGAACAGCACCGCGAAGGCGTCGCGCAGGGGCAGCGTCTCCTGCGCCGCGCGGTGGCTGAGTTCGCTCTCGGACAGGATGACGCCGGCAAAGAAGGCGCCGAGCGCGAGGCTCACGCCGAACAGATAGGCGGCGCCGGCGGCGACGCCGAGCGCGATGGCCAGCACCGCTAGCCGGAACAGTTCGCGCGAACCGGTGTGGGCGGTGAAGTGCAGGACGAATGGGATGACGCGCCGCCCCACCACCAGCATGAAGCCGACGAAAGCGGCGAGCTTGACCACGGTGACGGCGAGGATGCCCCACACGCCGAGGCTGGTGCCGAGCAGGCGCCCGGCGAGGCTGACGAAGGGATCGTCCGGCGCCGTCCCCCCCACCCCGAAGATGCCGGCCAGCGCCGGGATCAAGACGAGGGCCAGCACCATGGCGATGTCCTCGACGATCACCCAGCCGACGGCGATGCGGCCGCGGTCGCTGTCGATGAGGTGCCGGTCCTGCAGCGCCTTGAGCAGCACGACGGTGGAGGCGACGGACAGCGCCAGCCCGAACAGCAGCCCCGCCCCCACCGTCCAGCCCAGCGCCAGCCCGAGCCCGAGCCCCATCACCGTGCCGCCGACGATGCGGAGCAGCGCGCCGGGAACGGCGAGCGCCTGCACCGACAGCAGGTCCTTGAGCGAGAAATGCAGCCCGACGCCGAACATCAGCAGGATGACGCCGAGTTCCGACAATTCGAGCGCCACCTCGGCGTCGCCGACGAAGCCGGGGGTATAGGGCCCCACCACCACCCCGGCGAGCAAATAGCCCACGAGCGGCGGCAGCCGGAAGCGGTTGGCGACCGCCCCGAACAGGAAGGCCAGCACGAGGCCGGCGACGATCATCGAGATGAGGGGCGTCTCATGCGGCATCGGCGCTCTCCGGCGGGACCGCCCGGTTGGCGTCGCCGCTCCCCAGTGTTGCGGCAGGCGCGCGCGGTGCGCAAGCGCCCT
>NZ_DASWVV010000027.1:0-1901 GCF_036406155.1 Devosia sp.
CGAACGGGGGCGCGGCTTCGCTTAGTGGTTCTCGGTCCGCGGCACCGAGTCCTCGGCAGGCAGACCGGTCTCGGGATCGATCCAGTCGGCGATGCCGACCTCGTCCTCCGCTTCCGCGATGGTTTCCCCGACCTCCACCTCACTCTCGGCGCCGGCGGCCTCCATGTCCGCGACTGCCTCGAGCAGGGTCGCGAAGGGGCCGAATTCCTTGCCCGTCTCCTTGTCCTGCCAGTAAAAGCCGTCGGGCCGTGCGATGATGCGGGTGCTGTCGTAGTTGGGCGGCGTCTGCGGAATCACGGGGGGCATGGGTTTCTCCTGCGGTGGGTCAGGGTTTCGCCGCGGCCAGGTGACGGCTGAACCAGGCAGCCGCAAGCGCGGCGACCTGCTCCAGCGTGCCCGGCTCGTCGAAGAGGTGCGTCGCGCACCGCGTCTTCCTCCGGCGTGAGCAGGTCCAGCAGGAGCGTGCCGAGCCCGGCCTGCCGCTGCTCGGCGGCGACGAAATTGTTGCGTGGCGAGAAGCGGCTCGAGCCGCTGCCGTGCGCGAAGAGGACGATACCCCCCGGATGTGCCGGCAGCTCGAGCATGCCCTCGATCACGGCCGCGCCCGAAGCGATGCGCAGCTCCCTCCTGGCGGTCTCATCATTCGCTCGCATGTTCCCGTCACTCATGACATCGTCCAATGTTCAGAATAGACGGCGATGGCCGACCGTGCGTGGCCGGCGTACCCCCGCGGTGTCGATGCAGGGACGGCCTGGCAGAGCCTTGCACACGAGGCGGGTCCCGGCGTGCGTGGCCGAGGTGAAGGGGGTATCGTTCCGTGAGGTCAAGGCCGAGCCCCATGCCGCCTGCGGCTGACTCGCACAATGTGTGGTGGATGTGGGAGCCATGCCCCCCGGTTTTGGCTATCCTGAACATGACAGGCGCACGACGCGCATCTTCGGTGTCGGGGCACGGACGGACTGGCGCCATTCGGTGATGATCACAGCCGGGGAGGTAGTGCCATGGCAATCATTGGCATCGATCTGGGAACGTCCAACTCGGCCGCGGCGGTGTTGCGCGGTGGACGTCCGGTTCTGATTCCCAGCGCCGAGGGTGTGAGTCTCGGCGGCAAGGCGTTTCCGAGTTATGTCGCGGTCACCGCCGACGGCCAGATGCTGATCGGCGAACCGGCAAGGCGCCAGGCGGCAGCGAACCCGGAAGGCACGACGACGGCGTTCAAGCGCCGCATGGGCACGCGCGACCGCATCCGGTTGCGCGACCGCGAGTTTTCGCCCGAGCAGCTGTCGGCCTTCCTGCTGCAGAAGATCAAGCGCGACGCCGAGGCCTTCCTCGGCGAACCGGTGACGAAGGCCGTCGTCACCGTGCCGGCCTACTTCGACGACAACCAGCGCAGCGCGACCAAGGACGCCGCCGGCATCGCCGGGCTGGAGGTCGTGCGCCTCGTGAACGAGCCGACGGCGGCCTCGCTCGCCTACGGGCTCGACCGCGTGGGGCAGGAACTGCGCATCGCGGTGATCGACCTCGGCGGCGGCACGCTCGACGTGACGATCATGGAGTTCGGCAAGGGCGTGTTCGAGGTGCGAGCGACCAGCGGCGACACGCGCCTGGGCGGCACCGACATGAACCAGGCCATCTTCGACGCGCTCGCGCAACGCTTCCTCGAGCAAAGCGGCATCGACGTGCGCCGCGACGTCAAGGCTGCGGCGCGCCTGCTGGAAGCGGCCGAGATTGCGAAGATCGAGCTGTCCAACAACGTCACGACGCACCTTTCGCTGCCCTACATCGGCGTCGTGGGCGGCGATCCGAAGCACCTCGAGATGGACCTCGGCCGCGCCGACCTCGAACGCCTCGTGCGCCCGACGATCGAGCGCTGCCGCGGACCGGTCGAGCAGGCGCTGCGT
>NZ_DASWVV010000028.1:0-40719 GCF_036406155.1 Devosia sp.
CAAAGAGAATGGTGAGGACCACGAGTGGCGCCAGAATGATCCCTTCCCGCAGCGTCAGATCCTTGATGCCCTGCAAGGCCGGCTTGTCGAGCACGCCGAACACCACCTTGCGATAGAGCCACAGCGCATAAGCCGCCGACAGGATGACGCCCAGCGATGCCACCGTCGCGGTCGGGATGCTCACCTTGAAGGTGCCGAGCAGCGTGAGGAATTCACCTACGAAGCCCGAGGTGCCCGGCAGGCCGACATTGGCCATGGTGAAGATCATGAACACCAGGGCGTAGCGC
The DNA here is from genome assembly GCF_036406155.1 of Devosia sp. GTDB lineage: Bacteria > Pseudomonadota > Alphaproteobacteria > Rhizobiales > Devosiaceae > Devosia_A. The sequence goes on from NZ_DASWVV010000028.1 coordinate 288, forward strand.
GGCATGCGTTCCACCAGCCCGCCATAGGCGTCGATCTCGCGCGTGTGCATGCGGTCATAGAGCACGCCGATGCACAGGAACAGCGCCGCCGAGATGAGGCCGTGCGATAGCATCTGGAACAGCGCGCCCTGCACGCCCATGACCGAGCCGGTGAAGATGCCCATGGTCACGAAGCCCATGTGCGCCACCGACGAATAGGCGATGAGCTTCTTCATGTCGGTCTGCACCAGCGCCACCAGCGAGGTGATGATGATCGCGGCGACCGACAGGACGAAGACGAAGTTGGCGAACATCGCCGAGGCATCGGGGAACATCGCCAGCGAGAAACGGATGAAGCCGTAGCCGCCGAGCTTCAGCAAGACGGCCGCCAGCAGCACCGAACCGCCCGTCGGCGCCTCGACGTGCGCTTCCGGCAGCCAGCGGTGGAAAGGCCACATCGGCAGCTTCACGGCGAAGGAAGCGAAGAAGGCGAGCCACAGCCAGATCTGCAGGTCCGGTGCGAAGCGGAAGGTGAGCAGCTTGGCGATGTCGAGCGTGCCGGCCTGCCAGAACATCGCCATAATGGCGAGCAGCATGAGCACGGTGCCGGTGAAGCTGTAGAGGAAGAACTTGTAGGTCGCCTGGATGCGCCGCTTGCCGCCCCAGATGCCGATGATCAGGAACATCGGGATCAGGGTGCCCTCGAAGAAGACGTAGAACAGCGCGAGGTCGAGCGTGGCGAACACCCCGATCATCATCGTCTCGAGTACGAGGAAGACGATCATGTACTCGCGCACGCGCACGGTGACCGAGCCCCAGGCCTGCAGCACCACCAGCGGCATCAGCAGCGCCGTGAGCGGAATGAACAGGATCGAGATGCCGTCGACGCCCATACGGTAGCCGATCGAATTGCCGATCCACGGCACGTTTTCCTCGAACTGGAAGCCCGGGTTGGCCGGGTCGAACCTTGCCCACAGCCACAGGCTGAGCGCGAAGGTGACCGTCGTGACGATCAGCGAGATCCAGCGCACGAGGTTGTTGGATGCCTCGTCCCGGCCCGGGACGAGCAGCACCAAGAGGGCGCCGACCGCCGGCAGGAAGGTGATGACGGTCAGGATGTTGGCGCTCAGATTCATCCCAGAAGTCCCCCAGCAGCAATGGCCCAGGTGAGCAGCGCCGCAATCCCGATAAGCATGGCGAAGGCATAGTGATAGAGGTAGCCCGACTGCAGCCGGACCATGCGCGCGGTGACGTCCTTGACGCGTTCGCCCAGCCCCTCGGTGAGCGTCTGGTCGACCAGCCAGTCATCGAAGCCGCGCCACAGCGCCCGCCCGATCCACTTCGCCGGCCGCACGAAGATGAAATCGTAGAGCTCGTCGAAGTACCACTTGTGCACCAGGAATTGGTAGAGGCCCGGATTGGCGGCCGCCAGCCGCTTCGGCATGGCCGGGTCGCGGATGTACATCTGCCAGGCCGCGGCGAAGCCGAGCACCATGGCAATCGTGGCCGACCACTTGACCCACAGCGGCACGGCGTGCGCCGCCTCGAGCATCTCGGCACTCACCACCAGCGACCCCTGGAAGAAGTGCTCGACGTGTTCGGCGTGGCCGAAGAACTGGTCGTAGAACACCACGCCGGCGAGTACCGATCCCGCGGCCAGGATGAAGAGCGGCACCAGCATGACGTTCGGGCTCTCGTGCGGCTCGAAGGGCTCGTGCCCATGCGCCCCGCCATGCCCGGCGTCCGCATGGCCGTGCCCCCAGCGCGGCTCGCCGTGGAAGGTCAGGTGGATCAGCCGCCAGGAATAGAAGCTCGTGAACAGCGCCGCGATGACCAGCAGCCAGAAGGCGAGGTTGCCGGCGTCGCCGCCCACCGCGTAGGCCGACTCGATGATCGAATCCTTGGAGAAGAAGCCGGCAAAGCCGAGCGGCGTTCCGGGAATGCCGACGCCCGTCAGGGCGAGCGTGCCGATGATCATCAGCCAGTAGGTGGCGGGGATCTTCCTCGCCAGGCCGCCCATGTTGCGCATGTCCTGCTCGTGGTGCATCGCGTGGATGACCGAGCCGGCGCCCAGGAACAGCAGTGCCTTGAAGAAGGCGTGGGTGAACAGGTGGAAGATGCCCGCCGAGTAGACCCCTGCCCCCAGCGCCACGAACATGTAGCCGAGCTGCGAGCAGGTCGAATAGGCGATCACGCGCTTGAGGTCGTTCTGCACGAGGCCCACCGTCGCTGCGAAGAACGCGGTGATGGCCCCGATCATCAGGACGACCGTCATCGAGAAGCCCGAAGCCTCGAACAGCGGCGACAGCCGCGCCACCATGAACACGCCGGCGGTGACCATGGTCGCGGCGTGGATGAGGGCGGAGACCGGGGTCGGGCCCTCCATCGCGTCCGGCAGCCAGGTGTGCAGCAGGAACTGCGCCGACTTGCCCATCGCACCCATGAACAGCAGCAGGGTCACCACCGTCAGGGCGTGCAGGTCCCAGCTCAGGAAGCGCATGGTGTCGTCGGCATGGTCGGCGACGGCATGGAAGGCCCCGTCGAAATCCAGGTGCCCGAGCACCAGGTAGGCGCCGAAAATGCCGAGGGCGAAGCCGAAGTCGCCGACGCGGTTGACGACGAAGGCCTTGATCGCTGCGGCGTTGGCCGACGGCCGCGTGTACCAGAAACCGATGAGCAGGTAGGACGCCAGCCCCACCCCCTCCCAGCCGAAGAACATCTGCAGGAAATTGTCGGCCGTCACCAGCATCAGCATGGCGAAGGTGAACAGCGACAGGTAGCTGAAGAAGCGCGCGCGATGCGGATCGTCGGCCATGTAGCCGATGGAATAGACGTGCACCAGGCTCGACACCGTGGTGACCACCACCAGCATCACCGCCGTCAGCGTGTCGACGCGCAGGATCCAGCGCATGTCGAGGTCGCCGGACTGGATCCAGCGCATGATCTCGACCTTGGTGGCCTCGGCGTGACCCGCGGCGCCCGCGGCGGCCTCGGGGGGGAACCAGTAGCCGACGAAGACCACCCAGCTCAGCACCGCGGCGACGATCAGCAGGCCGGTCGTGATGTACTCCGACACCCTGTGTCCGATCACCCGGCCGAGCAGACCCGCGATCAGCGCCCCGATCAGCGGGAGGAAGACAATGGCTTGGATCACGGCGTCAGCCCTTCATCATGTTGACGTCTTCAACCGCGATGGAGCCGCGGTTGCGGAAGAAGGTCACGAGGATGGCCAGCCCGATGGCCGCCTCCGCCGCCGCCACCGTCAGGATCAGCAGGGCAAACACTTGCCCCGCGAGATCTCCCAGTTGCGCCGAGAACGCCACGAAGTTGATGTTGACCGCCAGCAGGATGAGTTCGATCGACATCAGGATGATGATGATGTTCTTGCGGTTGAGAAAGATGCCGAACACCCCGATGGTGAACAGCAGGGCCCCGACCGTGAGGAAATGACCCAGACCGATGCCCGTTGCCTCCAGCATGGTTACAGCCCCTGCCCTGGTTTGACCTTGACCAATTCGACACCCTCGTGGCGCCGGCGCCCCGTCTGCTTCAGCACGTCCTGGCGCTTGACCCCGGGGCGGTGGTGCAGGGTCAGCACGATGGCCCCGATCATCGCCACCAGCAGCACGGCACCGGCCGCCTGGAACAGGAAGACGTAGCGCGTGTACAGGACCTGGCCGAGCGCGCGCGTATTGTCGACGGCCTGGTCGATCGGCAGCGCCGCGGTGCCCGCGACGTCCGGCGACAGCACGAAGCTGCCAGCCACCAGCAGCAGTTCGACGAGCATGACGAGCCCGACCAGCACCCCGATCGGCGCATATTGCAGCATGCCCTGCCGCAACCGGGCGAAGTCGACGTCCAGCATCATCACGACGAACAGGAACAGCACCGCAACCGCCCCGACATAGACGACGATCAGCATCAGGGCCAGGAACTCGGCGCCGGCGAGCATGAACAGCCCGGCGGCGTTGACGAAGGTGAGGATCAGCAGCAGCACCGAGTGCACCGGGTTGCGCGAGGCGATCACCATCATGGCCGAGGCCACGGCGATGATCGAGAAGACGTAGAAGAAGAACAGCGGCAGCGTCATCTCGACCCCTTAGCGGTACGGCGCGTCGGCGACCATGTTGCGCGCGATCTCGCGCTCCCAACGGTCGCCGTTTTCAAGCAGCTTTTCCTTGTCGAAGTAGAGCTCCTCGCGGGTTTCGGTGGCGAACTCGAAGTTCGGCCCCTCGACGATGGCGTCGACCGGGCAGGCCTCCTGGCAGAACCCGCAATAGATGCACTTCACCATGTCGATGTCGTAGCGCACCGTCCGGCGCGTGCCGTCGTTCTGGCGCGGTCCGGCCTCGATGGTGATGGCCTGGGCCGGGCAGATCGCCTCGCACAGCTTGCAGGCGATGCAGCGCTCTTCCCCGTTGGGATAGCGGCGCAGCGCGTGCTCGCCGCGGAAGCGCGGGCTGTAGGCCTCTTTCTCGAAGGGGTAGTTGATCGTCTTTTTCGGCGTGAAGAAGTAGCGCATGGTCAGTCCCACGGCGCTGACGAACTCCCGCATGAGCAGCGAATTTACAACCTGGCCGAGGCGCATCAGACCGTCCCTCCATGCCAGCCCCAGCCGGTCAGCTGCAGCACGAACGCCACCACGACAACCATTGCCAGCGAGATGGGCAGGAACACCTTCCAGCCGATCCGCATGAGCTGGTCATAGCGGTAGCGGGGCACGATGGCCTTGGCGAGGGCGAAGAAGAAGAAGACCGCCGACAGCTTGAGCACGAACCACACGGCTCCCGGGATCCAGGTGAAGGGCGGCAGGTCGATGGGAGCCGCCCAGCCGCCGAGGAAGAGGATGGTGGTCATCGAGCACATCAGGATGATGGCGATGTACTCGCCGAGCATGAACAGCAGATACTGCGTCGAGGAATATTCCACCATGTAGCCGGCCACGAGCTCGCTTTCGGCTTCCGGCAGGTCGAAGGGCGGCCGGTTCGTCTCGGCAAGCGCCGAGATGAAGAAGACGATGAACATCGGGAACAGCGGCAGCCAGAACCAGTTGAGGAAGCTCAATTGCGGCACGCCCAGCACGTGCGCGAGCCCCATCTCCTGCTGTGCCACCACGATGTCGGTCAGGTTGAGCGAGCCGACGCACAGCAGCACGGTGACGATGACGAAGCCGATCGAGACCTCGTAGCTGATCATCTGCGCCGCCGACCGCAGCGAGCCCAGGAAGGGGTATTTCGAGTTGGACGACCAGCCGCCCATGATGATGCCGTAGACGCCCAGCGACGAGATGGCGAGGATATAGAGGATGCCGACATTGATGTCGGCGAGCGCCCAACCGTAGTCGATGGGGATCACGGCATAGGCCGAGAGCGCCAGGATGGACGTCACCAGCGGCGCCAGCATGAACACGATCTTGTCGGCCCCGGCGGGGATGATCGGCTCCTTGAACACGAACTTGAGCAGGTCGGCGAAGCTCTGCAGCAGGCCGAAGGCGCCGACCACGTTCGGGCCCCGGCGCAACTGCACCGCTGCCCAGATCTTGCGGTCGGCCAGCAGGATATAGGCGGTGAGGATCAGCAGCGAGACGAGGAAGAGCAGTGCCTTCCAGACGAATCCGACGTCGCTGCCCCACCCCAGGATGGGGATGCCCAAAAGATAGTTGGCCGCTGCGGCAATGAAGTCCATGTCGCGTTCCTACTCTGCCGCCAGCTGCTGCAGCCCCGCCGCCTGCGCGGCGCATTCGCCCATCACCGCCGAGGCGCGGGCGATCGGGTTGGTCATATAGAAGTCGGTGACCGGCGAAGTGAAGCGGGCGGAGCCGGTCTTCACCGACTCCTTTGCCAGCCCCCTGATGTCGGCGACGGTGCCGGCCGCGATCTGGTCGAGGCGCGCCATGTGCGGGTATTCGGCGTAGAGCGAGCGGCGCAGTTCGCGCAGGGAGTTGAACGGCAGAGCCTCGCCGAGCACGGCCGACAGCGCCCTGAAGATGGCCCAGTCCTCCTTGGCGTCGCCCGGCGGGAACACGGCGCGTTCGGCCATCTGCACTCGGCCCTCGGTGTTGACGTAGGTGCCGCTCTTTTCGGTATACGTGGCTGCGGGCAGGATCACGTCGGCGCGGTGGGCGCCGGCATCGCCGTGGGTGCCCACATAGACGACGAAGGCCTTGCCCATCGCCGACATGTCGTATTCGTCGGCGCCGAGCAGGAACAGCACGTCGAGCTCGCCCTTGCCCGCAAGGCCGATCTGGTCGGCCGAGCATACGCCCCCGGCATGGGGCACGAAGCCGATATCCAGCCCGCCGACACGACCCGCCGCATTGTGCAGCAGGCCGAAGCCGTTCCAGCCGTCGGCCAGGTTGTCGCTCATGGTCGCGATGTGCGCCGCCAGCGCAATGACGTCACGCCCGATCTGCTTGCTGTGCGCGGCCCCGTGCGACACCGCGCCCTCGCCGACGAGGACCAGCGGCCGCGAGGCCGCCTTGAGCTTCTCGCCGAATCCCCTGCCCGCCGCCACTTCAAGCAGCGCGTCGAAGCCGTCGCCGAGATACTCGTAGGGATAGGTGAGGTCTGCCTTGTCGCCGATGACCGCGATCGGAGAACTCTTCGTGCGCCAGTTCTTGAGGATGCGGGTGTTGAGCACCGCCGCTTCCCGGCGCGGGTTGGAGCCGACGATGAGAATGGCGTCTGCCTGCTCGATCCCGGCGATGGTCGGGTTGAGAATGTAGGCGGCGCGCGGCATGCCCGGGTCGATCCCGCTCATGGGCGGGCGGCAGTCGGTCATGCCCGAGCCGAGCGAGGTCATCAGCGCCTTGAGCGCATACATGTCCTCGACGGAGGCGAGGTCGCCGGCGATGGCGCCGACCTTCTTGCCGCCCCCCGAGGCCTTGATCGCCTTGGCAATGGCGGCGAACGCCTCCTGCCACGTCGCCGGCTGCAGTTTGCCGCCGCGGCGCACATACGGCCGGTCGAGCCGCTGGCTCTTGAGCCCGTCCCAGATGTAGCGGGTCTTGTCCGAGATCCACTCCTCGTTGACCGCGTCGTGGACGCGGGGCTGAATGCGCATCACCTCGCGGCCGCGGCTGTCGACGCGGATGTTGGAGCCGACCGCGTCCATGACGTCGATGGACTCCGTCTTGGTCAGTTCCCACGGGCGCGCCGCGAACGCATACGGCTTCGAGGTCAGCGCCCCGACCGGGCACAGATCGATGACGTTGGCCTGCAGTTCGCTCGACAGCGCCTTTTCGAGGTAGGTGACGATCTCCATGTCCTCGCCGCGGCCGATGGCGCCCATCTCCGAGACGCCCGCCACCTCGGTGGTGAAGCGGATGCAGCGGGTGCACTGGATGCACCGGTTCATCGACGTCTTGACCAGCGGCCCCATGTACTTGTCTTCGACGGCGCGCTTGTTCTCGACGAAGCGGCTCGAATCGACGCCATAGGCCATCGCCTGGTCCTGCAGGTCGCACTCGCCGCCCTGGTCGCAGATCGGGCAATCCAGCGGGTGGTTGATGAGCAGGAACTCCATCACCCCTTCGCGCGCCTTCTTGACCATCGGCGTGTTGGTGAAGAACTCCGGTGGCTCGCCGTTCGGGCCCGGACGCAGGTCCTTCACGCCCATGGCGCAGCTCGCTTGCGGCTTCGGCGGGCCGCCCTTCACCTCGACGAGGCACATGCGGCAGTTGCCGGCCACGGAAAGCCGCTCGTGGTAGCAGAAGCGCGGGATTTCGGCGCCGGCCGCTTCCGCCGCCTGCATCAGCGTGAAGTGGTCGGGGACCTCGATGAGCTGGCCGTCAACCTTGATGCTTGCCATCTCTTACTCCGCCGCCATCGAGGGCACGGCGCCCTCGGAGGTCGAGTTGTAGGTATAGGCGTCGATCCGCTCTTCGATTACGTGGCGGAAGTTGCGGATCAGGCCCTGGACCGGCCACGCCGCGGCGTCGCCGAGAGCGCAGATGGTGTGGCCTTCGACCTGCTTGCTCACTTCGAACAGCATATCGATCTCGCGCTTCTGGGCGCGGCCTTCGACCATGCGGGCCATCACCCGCATCATCCAGCCGGTGCCTTCGCGGCACGGCGTGCACTGGCCGCAGCTCTCGTGCTTGTAGAAGACCGAGAGCCGCCAGATCGCCTTGATGATGTCAGTAGACTTGTCCATCACGATCACTGCCGCGGTGCCGAGCGACGAGCCGGCGTCCCTCAGGCCGTCGAAATCCATGATGGCGTGGCGGATCTTCTCCGCCGGGACGCACGGCACCGAGCCCCCGCCCGGAATCACCGCCAGCAGGTTGTCCCAGCCGCCGCGGATGCCGCCGCAATGCTTCTCGATCATCTCCTCGAAGGTCACGCCCATCGCCTCCTCGAAGGTCGCGGGCTTGTTGACGTGGCCGGAGACGCACATCAGCTTGGTGCCGGTATTGTTGGCCCGGCCGATGCCCGCGAACCAGGCGCCGCCGCGGCGCAGGATTTCCGGCACGACGGCGATCGATTCGACGTTGTTGACGGTGGTCGGGCAGCCCCACACGCCCATGGCGGCGGGGAACGGCGGCTTGAGCCGCGGCTGGCCCTTCTTGCCCTCGAGGCTTTCGAGCAGTGCCGTCTCCTCGCCGCAGATATAGGCCCCGGCGCCGTGGTGGACGATGATGTCGAAGTCCCAGCCGTGGATGTTGTTCTTGCCGATCAGCCTGGCGTCATACGCCTGCTGCACGGCGGCCTCCAGCCGCTGGCGCTCGCGGATGAACTCGCCGCGGATGTAGATGATGGCGGTATGCGCGTCCATGGCGCGCCCGGCGAGCAGCGCACCCTCGACCAGGTGGTGCGGGTCGTGCCGGAGGATCTCGCGATCCTTGCACGTTCCGGGTTCGGATTCGTCGGCGTTGACGACGAGATAGTGCGGCCGACCGTCATTGACCTTGGGCATGAAGGTCCACTTGAGCGCCGTCGGGAACCCTGCCCCGCCGCGTCCGCGCAGGCCCGAGCCCTTGACCTCGTTGGTGATCCAGTCCCGCCCGGCCTCGATGAACTCCTTGGTCCCGTGCCAGGCGCCGCGTGCACGCGCGCCTTCGAGCCCCCAGTCGCCCTGGCCGTACAGATTGGTGAAGATGCGATCCTTGTCAGCGAGCATCAGCGCGGATCCTTCCCGAAGACCTTGCGGTATTCCTCGATGCCGCCGCGGGCCAGCACCGCGGCCTGCTCGAGCCAGTTGTCGCGGCCCACGCGCCCGGGGAAACCGAGTTCACCTTCGAGCGCCGCGATCTGCTCCGGCGTCAGCCCGGACAGCTGCGACCAGGTGGTGATGCCGATCTCGTTGAGGGCCTGTTCCAGCACCGGCCCGACGCCGGCGATCAGCTTGAGGTCGTCGCGGCGCCCGCTGGGTGCCTCGAACAGCCGGGCCCGGGCCGGCTTGCCGACCGCGGCGCCGCCGGCGAGCTTGCCGGCGGGCGACTCCGCGCCGGTGGCGTCCTCCCGCATGGCACGGTTCGGCGTGCCGTCGGCCTTGGCGGCGACGCCCGCCGCGAGGCGCTCCGCCTCCGCCTTTTCCATCGACACCTTGGCGGCGCGCTTGGGCTCCTTGATGGCGGGGGCGGCTTCCTCCGAAACGTCGCGCTTGCGGCCGGCCGTGGTCGGGGCTGGCGATGCTGCCGGGGCTGCCGCCGGTGCGGCGGCGGCCGGAGCCGGCGGCGGGAACTCCATCCGCGTGCGCTCCGCCGTGGGTGGCTCGAGCAGCGTCGTCGCGCCGCCTTCGGCAGCGGCGAACTGCCGGTCGATCTGCGGGCCCGGCTTGATCGAGCCGCCCTTGCCGGCGGCGAAGGCGTCGATGATCTCCTCGAGGCGCTCGGCCGAGAGGTCCTCGTAGGTGTCATGGCCGATCGCGACCAACGGGGCGTTGACGCAGGCCCCGAGGCATTCCACCTCTTCCCAGCTCAGCGTGCCGTCTTCATTGGTGTGGTGCGGCTCGGGGTGGATGCGGCGCTCGCACACCGCCCGCAGGCCTTCGGCCCCGCGCAGCATGCACGGCGTCGTGCCGCACACCTGGATATGGGCGCGGGTGCCCACCGGCTGCAGCTGGAACTGCGTGTAGAAGGTCACGACCTCGAGCGCCCGGATATAGGGCATGTGGATCATGTCGGCGACGTACTCGATCGCCTTGCGGCTGAGCCAGCCTTCCTGATCCTGGACGCGCATCAGCAGCGGCAGCACCGCCGATTGCTGGCGGCCGGCCGGATACTCGGCGATCTTGGCCTTGGCCCAGGCCTGGTTTTCGGGGGTGAAAGCGAACGAGGGCGGCTGGATCGCTTCATCTGCAAGACGGCGAACGGACATCAGCGATCAACCTCACCAAACACGATATCGAGCGAACCCAGTATGGCCGAGACGTCCGCCAGCATGTGCCCGCGGCACAGGGTGTCCATGGCGCTGAGATGGGCGAACCCCGGCGCCCGGATCTTGCAGCGATACGGCTTGTTGGTGCCATCCGACACGAGGTAGACGCCGAACTCGCCCTTGGGGGCTTCGACCGCGGCATAGACCTCGCCCTCGGGCACCTTGTAGCCCTCGGTATAGAGCTTGAAGTGATGGATCATGGCCTCCATCGAGCGCTTCATCTCGCCCCGCTTCGGCGGCACCACCTTGCCGTCGGACGACGACACGGGGCCCTTGCCTTCCGGCGAGTTCAGCAGCGCAATGCATTGGCGCATGATGCGGATGGACTGGCGCATCTCCTCCATGCGGACGAGATAGCGATCGTAGCAGTCGCCGTTCTTGCCGACCGGGATGTCGAACTCCAGGCGGTCGTAGCATTCGTAGGGTTGCGCCTTGCGCAGGTCCCAGGCGGCGCCTGAGCCGCGCACCATCACGCCCGAAAAGCCCCACGCCCACGCGTCCTCGAGCGTAACCACGCCGATGTCGACGTTGCGCTGCATGTAGATGCGGTTGCCCGTGAGCAGGCCCTCGATGTCGTCGCAGACCTTGAGGAACGGGTCGCAGAAGGCCTCGATGTCGTCGACCAGGTCCTGCGGCAGGTCCTGGTGCACCCCGCCGGGCCGGAAATAGGCCGCGTGCATGCGCGCGCCGGAAGCCCGCTCGTAGAAGCCCATCAGCTTCTCGCGCTCCTCGAAGCCCCACAGCGGCGGAGTGAGCGCGCCGACGTCCATTGCCTGGGTGGTCACGTTGAGCAGGTGCGAGAGCAGCCTGCCGATCTCGCAATAGAGCACCCGGATAAGCTGCCCGCGGAACGGCACCTCGATGCCGAGAAGGCGCTCGGCGGCAAGGGCGAAGGCGTGCTCCTGGTTCATCGGCGCGACGTAGTCGAGCCGGTCGAAATACGGCACCGCCTGCAGGTAGGTCTTGGTCTCGATCAGCTTTTCGGTGCCACGGTGCAGCAGCCCGATATGCGGATCGACGCGTTCGACGATCTCGCCATCCAGCTCGAGGATCAGCCGCAGCACGCCGTGCGCCGACGGGTGCACCGGACCAAAGTTGATGGTGAAATTGCGGACGTCCACTTCAGACATTGGTCAGCCCCGCCCTGCAGCGAAAGTGAGTAGGCAAAAACGAACAGCGACAGACGGCTTCATTGCTTGTCCTGCAGGCTGCGGATCGACGATCCGGAACATTCCCAGCCCCCTCACAACTCACCACTTACCATTCACCACTACGACGACCGCTTCTCGTCCCCCGGCAGCACGTAGTCCGTGCCCTCCCAGGGCGAGAGGTAATCGAACTGGCGGAATTCCTGCGGCAGCTTGACCGGCTCGTAGACGACGCGCTTGCGCTCCTCGTCGTAGCGGACCTCGACATAGCCCGTGGTCGGGAAATCCTTGCGCATCGGGTGGCCGTCGAAGCCGTAGTCGGTGAGGATGCGGCGCAGGTCCGGGTGACCGGAAAACAGCACGCCATAGAGATCGTAGGTCTCGCGCTCGAACCAGTCGGCGCCCGGAAACACCGGGGCGATGCTGGGGACCGGCACCACGTCGTCGGCCTCGAGCTTGATGCGGATGCGCTGGTTCTTGTGCGGGCTCAGCAGGTGATAGACCACGTCGAAGCGCCGCTCGCGTTCCGGATAGTCGACGCCGCACACATCGACGATGCACGCGAAGCGGCAGGCGGGGTCGTCCCGCAGGAAGGTCGCGACCTCGACGATGGCGTCGCGCTCCACGACCAGCGTCAGTTCGCCGTGCGCCACCGTCTGTGAAACGACGGCCGCGCCGAGCGAGCCGGCAATGTGCGCGCCGAGCGTCGCCAGCGGATCGGCAGCGACGGGCTCATCCGTAGCCATGGTGCCTACCTTTCGATGGTGCCGTCGCGCCGGATCTTCTTCTGCAGCAGCATGATGCCGTACAGCAGCGCCTCTGCCGTGGGCGGGCAGCCGGGCACGTAGATGTCGACCGGCAGCACGCGGTCGCAGCCGCGCACCACCGAATAGGAATAGTGGTAGTAGCCGCCGCCATTGGCGCAACTGCCCATGGAGATGACGTAGCGCGGCTCCGGCATCTGGTCGTAGACCTTGCGCAGGGCCGGCGCCATCTTGTTGGTCAGCGTTCCGGCGACGATCAGCACGTCGGACTGGCGCGGCGACGCCCGCGGCGCCGTGCCGAAGCGCTCGATGTCGTATCGCGGCATCGACATCTGCATCATTTCGACGGCGCAGCAGGCGAGACCGGTCTGCATCCACATCAGCGAGCCGGTGCGCGCCCAGGTGATCAGTTGCGCCAGCGTCGTTACCAGGAAACCCTTGTCGGCGAGTTCGTCATTGACCCCGGTCATGAACGAATCGTCGGCGCCGACGGGCTTGCCAGTACGCGCGTCGACCAGCCCCTTCGGTGCGGGGGCCACCAGCGGACCGCCCTGCCCACTCAATCCCATTCCAAGGCTCCCTTGCGCCACTCGTAGATGAAGCCGATCGTCAGCACGCCGAGGAAGATCAGTACGGACCAGAAACCGAACCAGCCGACGTCATGGAACGCCACCGTCCACGGAAACAGCCAGGCCACTTCGAGGTCGAAGATGATGAACAGGATGGAGACGAGATAAAAGCGCACGTCGAATTTCATGCGCGCGTCGTCGAAGGCCTCGAAGCCGGCTTCGAAGGCCGACACCTTTTCAGGATCCGGGCGCTTGATGGCGACGAGGAAGGGGGCGGCGATCAGCGCCAGGCCTATGACGGCGCACAAGCCGATGAAGATGACGATCGGCAAGTAGGTGCTGAGCAAGTCAGTCATGCGGCAGCCTGTTCTTAGCCCGGTCCGGCGACCGGCGCGCGGTTCAGCAGGCAATTATGGGCGAGCTGGACGGCGCTTTTGCGTTGCGGCTAGCCCTTAGCCTACCCCCCTTGCCGTTTCAAGGGAAACTAAAGCTGAGTACTTTCCTCCACTTCTACAAAACCTGCTGCGAGCGGCGCCCGCAGGCGCTCCGGGCCCATATGTCGCAGCGGTCTGGGAACGCCGCGCGGGCGCGTCTGCGAGACGGTGAGAATCGCTGCCGGCGGACGGCATTCGTCAGAAGTGGAAGTTGGTGCCCAGCGTGATCTGTTCGGTGGGTTCGCCACCGGTAACGGCGAAGCCGTGCAGGTACTGCGCACGCACCGTGAAGTCCTCGTTCACGGCGTATTCGACGCCGCCGCCCAGCAACACATCGTTTGCCGCCGCAGCCCCCAGGTCGATGCCGTAGCCCGCCGCGGCATAGAGCAGCACGTCGTCGGTGATGACGACGCCGGCCTTGCCGAGGATCTGGCCGTAGGCGGTATCGAAGACGTCACCGGTGAGCCCCTGCAGGGCCACCTCGGCGCCGACCAGCAGGAATTCGAATTGGGCGTTCACGCCGAGGTCGAGCCCTGCCCCGAGCTGCAGGCCCGTCCCCTCGGCGGTCTGCCCGACGCCGAAGATGCCGGCGTAGAAGCCGGTCCAGTCGAACGCCGTCGCGTCGGCGACGGGGATGCCGACAGGGGAGGACGTCACGGGCACGGCGAAGGCGTCGGCGGCGGCGGCACCCGAGAGCGGCGCGACCAAGAGCACTGCCGTGACCATCATTGTCCTGAACGGGCCCATCGCGGCCTCCGACCTCGTCTGCAACGCAGCCGCGTTCGCCCCGGTTCCCCCGACCCGGCAGGGCTCGACTGCGCGGTGATCCTGAGCATCAGATAGGTGTGCAATGAGCCGCTGTGAAGGCCGAAGCATGGCACCGTCCGCCAAGGCAGTGGCGGGGCGCGTCATCCACAGTGATCAAAGGAAAAAGTGGCGCGAGAGACGGGGCTCGAACCCGCGACCTCCGGCGTGACAGGCCGGCGCTCTAACCAACTGAGCTACTCCCGCTCGCAGCGGCTCGGCCGTGCAAACTGGCGTCCGTTTAGAGGGCAGGTCGCGACAAGTCAAGCGAGGATTGCTCGTCCCCTGCCCTGGATGTTCGGAACCGTGGAAACTGCCGCTCCGGTGCCCGTTTTCCGGGCCGGCTGGTGGGCGGTGACGGGCTCGAACCGCCGACCCTCTCGGTGTAAACGAGATGCTCTACCAACTGAGCTAACCGCCCGGGGCAGCGGCGGCGAGGGGCCGCCGGTGGCGTGGCCCTAACTAGGGTTTCGGCACCGGTCCGTCAACCACCCCAAAAGCATATGGCCCCGGCGAGCGCACGGGGCCATGTCCTGCAGAACTGCTCGAACGCTTAGTTGATCGCGTCCTTCAGGCCCTTGCCGGGCTTGAACTTGGCCTGGTTGGAGGCCGCGATCTTGATCTCGGCACCCGTCGCCGGATTGCGGCCGACGCTCGCCTTGCGCTTCGACACCGAGAAAGTGCCGAAACCGACGAGGCGCACCTCGTCCCCCTTCTTCAGCGAGCCGGTGATCGCTTCGAATACGGCATCAACGGCGTCTCCCGCCTGCGCCTTGGTCAGGTTGGCGCCTTCGGCAACCACGCCGATCAGATCGTTCTTGTTCATCGCGTTTCCTCATTGTGGAATGCCCGCCCTCGCTGGCGAACCGAAACGCGGCCACCCTTTGACGATTCTGGCTGGAACGCAAGGAAATCCGGGCATTTTCACCCGGGGCAAGCTGCATTTCTGTTAACGAACCGGTAATTTTACCGGCCGATCCGCCGGGCGGCACCGCCGCCCGGCGATCGGGACCTAGTGCGGCAACCCGGCTGCCGCTTCCTCCTCGACGGGGTCGACGGCTGCCGCGGGCGCCGGGGCGTCGTCGTAGTTCCACTCGATGGGCTCCGGCTGCCGGACCAAGGCGTGCTTCAGCACCTCGTCCATGCGGCTCACCGGCACGATCTCCATCCCCTTGGTGACGATCTCGGGGATTTCCTTGAGATCGCGGGTATTCTCCTCGGGAATGAGGACGGTCTTGATGCCGCCGCGCAGCGCCGCCAGCAGCTTCTCCTTGAGGCCGCCGATGGGCAGCACGCGCCCGCGCAGCGTCACCTCGCCGGTCATTGCCACGTCGTTCTTGACCGGGATTCCCGTCATCAGCGAGACGATGGCGGTCGCCATGGCGATGCCGGCGGACGGGCCGTCCTTGGGCGTCGCTCCCTCGGGCACGTGCACGTGCACGTCGCGGGTATCGAACAGTGGCGGCTTGATGCCGAAATCGACGGCCCGCGAGCGGACATAGCCGTTGGCCGCGGTGATCGACTCCTTCATCACCTCCTTGAGGTTGCCGGTGACCGTCATGCGCCCCTTGCCGTGCGTCATCACGCCTTCGATGGTGAGCAGTTCCCCGCCCACCGGCGTCCAGGCGAGGCCGGTGACGACGCCGACCTGCGGCTCGGCATCGATCTCGGAGTGCCGGTAGATCGGCGGCCCGAGATAGTCCTCGACCAGGGCCGGGGTGATCTTGATCTGCTTCTTCTTGGAGGTGAGGATGTCCCGCACCGCCTTGCGCATCAGCTTGGAGATCTCGCGCTTGAGATTGCGCACCCCGGCTTCGCGCGTGTAGCGCTGGATGATGAGCTTCAGTTCCTCGTCGCCGAGCACGAACTCCTTCGCCTCGAGCCCGTTCTCCTTGAGCGTCTCGGGGATCAGGTGCCGCCGGGCGATCTCGAACTTCTCCTCCTCGGTGTAGCCGGAGAGGCGGATGATCTCCATCCGGTCCATCAGCGGGGCCGGGATGTTGAGCGTGTTCGAGGTGGTGACGAACATCACGTCGCTGAGGTCGTAGTCGACCTCTAGGTAGTGGTCGTTGAACGTGTTGTTCTGCTCCGGATCGAGCACCTCGAGCAGCGCCGACGACGGATCCCCGCGGAAGTCCATGCCCATCTTGTCGATCTCGTCGAGCAGGAAGAGCGGGTTGGACTTGCCGGCCTTGCGCAGCGACTGCACGACCTTGCCCGGCATGGAGCCGATATAGGTGCGGCGGTGCCCGCGAATCTCGGCCTCGTCGCGCACTCCACCCAGCGACATGCGGATGAACTCGCGGCCGGTCGCCTTGGCGATCGACTTGCCCAGCGACGTCTTGCCGACGCCCGGTGGGCCGACGAGGCACAGGATCGGGCCCTTGAGCTTGCCCGTGCGCGACTGCACGGCCAGGTACTCGAGGATGCGCTCCTTGACCTTCTCCAGCCCGTAGTGATCGGCGTCGAGCACTTCCTGGGCGAAGTTGAGGTCGCGCTTGACCTTGCTCTTCTTGCCCCAGGGCAGCGACAGCAGCCAGTCGAGGTAGTTGCGCACGACGGTCGCCTCGGCGGACATCGGGCTCATCTGCTTGAGCTTCTTGAGCTCGCCGTCGGCCTTGGTCCGCGCTTCCTTGCTGAGCTTGGTCTTGGCGATGCGCTCCTCGAGCTCGGTGAGCTCGTTGGCACCTTCCTCGCCGTCGCCCAGCTCGCGCTGGATCGCCTTCATCTACTCGTTCAGGTAGTACTCGCGCTGCGTCTTCTCCATCTGGCGCTTGACGCGCGAGCGGATGCGCTTTTCCACCTGCAGCACGCCGATCTCACCCTCCATGAGGGCGAGGATCTTCTGCAGCCGCTCGGTCACCGACACCGTCGCGAGCAGGTCCTCCTTCTCGGCGATCTTGATCACCAGGTGGCTGGCGATGGTGTCGGCAAGCTTCGAGTAGTTCTCGATCTGCCCGACGGCGGCCACCACCTCGGCGGAAATCTTCTTGTTGAGCTTGACGTAATTCTCGAACTCGGCCTGCGCCGAGCGGGCCAGCGCCTCGACCTCGACCGGGTCGCTGGCGGGTTCGGCCATGACGCTGGCCTCCGCCTCGAAATAGTCGACCGTCTGCAGGTAGCGCTCGATGGAGGCGCGGCTCAGCCCCTCGACCAGCACCTTCACGGTGCCGTCCGGGAGCTTCAGCAGCTGCAGCACCGAGGCGATCGTGCCGGTCGCATAGATCTGGTCGGGCGACGGGTCGTCGTCCTGGGCATTCTTCTGGGTGACGACGAGGATGTGCTTGTCGTCGCGCATGACTTCTTCGAGCGCCTTGACGGACTTCTCGCGCCCGACGAACAGCGGCACGATCATGCCTGGGAAGACGACGATGTCGCGCAACGGCAGGACCGGGTAGACCCGGTCCCGATCGAATTCAGCGGCGCCTGGGATGACGTCCGACATAGTTTGGTCCTTTCCTGGGGTGCGCTGGAACGCGTGGGAGGGACTGGGGGCGCGCACCCTTGTAGCAACCAGGCTGGCCCCGCCTTGGGCAGCCCGCCTGATTCTGCTGATTAAATAGGATCGTCCCGACAAACCACAAGGCGACCCGGCGAGAATTGAACGTCTATGCCCATAAAGAGCCGGGCCGGTGCCGGCGTCTTGATCCTGCTCAAGTGCGCCGGGCGCGCCTAAAGCGGGTCGCCCCAGTCCAGCCTCCGGGCACGCCGGAACGCCTCGGGATCGCGCTTCGAAATCAGCACCTTGCCGACTCCCTCGAGGCCGCAGGTGGGCAGCGTCACCGCGAACTTGCTCGCCTCCGGCGGCCCGATGATGCGTCCGTGCGCCGGCGTGGCCGCCACCGTGTCGCGGGCGACGACGAGATAGCTGAACTTCTCGTCTTCATAGGGCAGGGTCGCACCCTTCATGCGCATGTGCTCGCGGCTGCGCGGCAGCCTGACGCTGAAGTGGCACCAGTCCGGCGTCGCCAGCGGGCACGGCCGCTGGTGCGGGCACGGCGCGACGATTCGCGCCCCGGCAGCGAACAGCCGCTCGCGCACCAGCATCAGCCGCCGGTAGTCGCGGGGGCGCCCGGGCTCGATGATGGCGAGCGCCCCGCCGCAATGGGCCCACAGCCGGTCCGTCGCGGCGTCAAGCTCGGCGTCGCCCAGTTCGGTCAGCGCATAGGCACAGGTCACCAAATCGAAGCGGCGGCCGGCCAGGCCGAACTTCGTGATGTCGCCGGCGCGGCGCTCCGCTCGCCCCAGCACGGCGTGGCCGTCGCCAAGCACCCCGGCGAGTTCGAGGAAGGCGGGGTTGCCGTCGAGCAGAGTGACCGCCCCGAGATCCGCAAAGACCTCCGATGCCGCCCACGCCGCCGTCCCCGGCCCGGACCCGGCATCGAGCAGCGTACCGGCCCGGAAGCCCGGCGCCCGCGCCGCCAGTTCGCTCAGCACCGCGACGGTGGCTGCGAAGGTCGCCGGCATGCGGCTCAGCGCATAGGCGACGGCGTCGGAGCTCCCCGCGACCGCCCGCGCCGACGGCGTGTTGGCGCGGTATTGCTGCGAGATGTGCCGGGCGCGCTGTGCCAGTTCGCCGCGTCCCCGCCCCTCCAGCAACGTGCCGAGGGCCGTCCGCAGTTCGGCCGGCAACTCGCTCACGGCGCCCTGCCGCTGGTGGCGTCCGCCAGGCTTGCCTCGACGCTGCGCTTGAATTCGTCCTTGGCCTGGTCGGTCTGCTCCAGCAGTTCGCGCACGCGCCAGAACTCGAGCGTGCGGATGCCCCTGACCGGGGCGTGCACATAGATGTCGGGGGCATGCAACGCCAGCGCGCCGCGGACGATGGCGGCCGTCATGATCTGAGTGGCCACGAAGCCGACGTCGAACGGGCTCGGCTCGGGCGCTTCCGGGGTCGGGTCCGGCTGCCCGTTGACGTCGATGCCGATCGCGATGTCGCACTCGGCCCGCACCAGGTCGACCGGCAGCGGATTGCTCGCCCCACCGTCGATGAACAGCTGCTGCTCCATTCGCACCGGACGCAGCAGACCCGGTATCGCGAGCGACGCGGCGATGGCCTGGCGCAGCCTGCCCTCGCAGAACACCACGCTCTGCCACGCATAGAAATCCGTCGCCACCACCTTGAGCGGGATGCCGAGGGCCGCGAAGTCATCGGGGAATCCCTCCGGCAGGAACGCCTCGGTCAGGTTGCCGGCGTCGACCTGGATGGAAATGCCGTTCTCCATCACGCCCTTGATCGTCGGCCGGCTGCTCATCCACAGCCGCCCGGCGGTTTCCTGGAAACTGGTCAGCACCCGCAACGCGTGCTCGCGCAGCTCGGCCCCCGTCATGCCGCTCGCCCAGCCGGCGCCGAACAGCGCCCCGATCGACGTCCCGGCAATAACCGCCGGCCTCAGCCCCATTTCGTCGAGCGCCTCGATATAGGAGATATGCGCCAGTCCGCGGGCGCCGCCGCTGCCCAGCGCCACGCCTATCCTCGGTGCCAAAGCCGTGCCCTCCTGCTGCCGCGACCGCCATATGAGCATCGGCCATCGGCAAAGCAAAGGCCCGCCCGGCGGACCGGGCGGGCCTGCAATCTACGGTCCGGGCGGTCAGGCCCGGGTCGGCACCTCGTCCTTGGCGCGCTCGGCATAGATGTAGAGCGGCCGGGCGTCCTTGCCGTTCACCACTTCCTCGCTGATCACCACTTCCTCCACCCCATCGAGCGAAGGCAGGTCGTACATGGTGTCGAGCAGGATCGATTCCATGATCGAGCGCAGGCCGCGCGCGCCCGTCTTGCGCTCGATGGCGTGCCGGGCGATGGCCTTGAGGGCGTCCTCGTGGAAGGTCAGTTCCACCTCTTCCATCTGGAACAGGCGCTGGTACTGCCGCACCAGGGCGTTCTTGGGTTGCGTCAGGATCTCGATCAGCGCCGCCTCGTCGAGGTCCTCGAGCGTCGCGATCACCGGCAGGCGGCCGATGAACTCGGGGATGAGGCCGAACTTCACCAGGTCCTCGGGAGCGACGTCCTTGAGGATGTCGCCGACGCGGCGGTCGCGCGGGTCCTTGACCACGGCGGCGAAGCCGATGCCGGAGCCCTCGCCGCGGGCCGCGATGATCTTCTCGAGCCCGGCAAAGGCGCCGCCGCAGATGAACAGGATATTGGTCGTGTCCACCTGCAGGAATTCCTGCTGCGGGTGCTTGCGCCCCCCCTGCGGCGGCACCGACGCGACGGTGCCTTCCATGATCTTCAGGAGCGCCTGCTGGACGCCCTCGCCCGACACGTCGCGGGTTATCGACGGATTGTCGGACTTGCGGGAAATCTTGTCGACCTCGTCGATATAGACGATGCCGCGCTGCGCCTTCTCGACGTTGTAGTCGGCCGCCTGCAGGAGCTTGAGGATGATGTTCTCGACATCCTCGCCGACATAGCCCGCCTCGGTGAGCGTCGTGGCATCCGCCATCGTGAACGGCACGTCGAGGATGCGCGCCAGCGTCTGCGCGAGCAGCGTCTTGCCGCAGCCCGTCGGGCCGACCAGCAGGATATTGGACTTGCTCAGTTCCACGTCCTGGTTCTTGGTGGCGTGGTGCAGCCGCTTGTAGTGGTTGTGCACGGCGACCGAGAGCACGCGCTTGGCCCGCGCCTGGCCGATCACGTAGTCGTCGAGAACCCGGCAGATCTCCGCCGGCGTGGGCACGCCGTCGCTGGATTTGACCATCGACGTCTTGTTCTCTTCGCGGATGATGTCCATGCAGAGTTCGACGCATTCATCGCAGATGAATACGGTCGGCCCGGCGATCAGCTTTCTGACTTCGTGCTGAGACTTCCCGCAGAACGAGCAGTAGAGCGTGTTCTTGGAGGATTCGCCGCTGGTAGTGTCCTTGGACATCCCGTCACTCCCGGGAGCATTGCTCCCAAACCGTGCGCTCGCTGACAGGCTAACGCACGAGACTTAAACAAGTTGTTATGGGAACCGACCTTAATGGCCGATCCGAGGCCGCGCAATTACACTAGGGTCACACTCCCGTGTCGATTTCGCCGATTCACCTTAACGCCGGAATTTCTTAGGAGGCCTCGGGGATGGCGCGCTTTTCGAAGACGCTGTCGATCAGCCCGAAGCTCTTGGCTTCCTCCGGCGACAGGAAGCGGTCGCGCTCCAGTGCCTCTTCGATCTCCTCGTAGGAGCGCCCGGTGTGCCGCTCGTAGATGAGGTTCAAACGGCGCTTGAGCCCCTCCACTTCCTTGGCGTGGATCAGGATGTCGGTGACCTGGCCCTGGAACCCGCCGGAGGGCTGGTGGACCATCACCCGGGCGTTGGGCAGCGCCCCGCGCATGCCGGCCTCGCCCGCGGCGAGCAGCAGCGAGCCCATGGAGGCCGCCTGCCCCACGCACAGCGTCGCCACCGGCGGGCGGATGAACTGCATGGTGTCGTAAATGCCCAGCCCCGCTGTCACCACTCCCCCGGGGGAGTTGATGTACATGCTGATTTCCTTCTTGGGGTTCTCGGACTCGAGGAACAGCAGCTGCGCCACGATCAGCGACGCCATGTTGTCCTCGACGACGCCCGTCACGAAGATGATCCGCTCCTTGAGCAACCGCGAATAGATGTCGAAGGCGCGCTCGCCGCGATTGGTCTGTTCGACCACCATCGGCACGAGCATGTTGTAGGTATCGATCGGATCTCTCATCCGGTTGCCCCTGTTGGAAACGAATCAGCACGAATGGCCGATTGCATCTGGTGTGGCCTTAATGGCCGGTAAAGCGAGACATAGGCGCGCGCGGGGCGTCCTTCAATAAGACGGCGCCGGCGCGGCCCGTCCTGCCGGGCGCAGCCGGTCAACGGCCGGTCGGGCGCCGCATGTACGAGCTTTTGACCGGGCGGTCAAATCGCCCCTTCGTCCGGCCCCGACGAGGAAGCGAAACTGACCGCCACCCCGCGCTTGCGAAAGTACGACTGCATGAGCTTGCGCCCCTGCCGGTTGTTCTGCGCGAGGCGTGCCGGCTCGAAGACGGCCTCCTTCACCCCTTCCCTCGCCATGGCTGCCTTGAGGGCCGCGATATGGGTGTCGAGGTCGGCATTGTCGGCCCGCAGCGAGGCGTAGATGTTGTTCACGGCTTCGGTCAGGGTGAGGTCGCTCACGGTGTTACGCTCCGGCTGTCGTCGAAGGGCCATTCACTAGCGGAGTTTTCCCGCCGGGCAAGCATAATTCCACACCCCGCGCTCCCCGCCGGCGGGTGGCGGTTCCGGCGCTGCGGAAGTCTTGCGACCTTTCCGCGCTACATGCCTTTTAGGGCGTAGGGCTGGAACTCGCACTCGAGGGCATCCGTCATGACGTAGAGCATGTACGGGGGCTCGTCTGTCGTGCCGATTTCGCGCACGAACGGGACCGTGTCCATGTGGCCGTACAGGCTCATTTCTGCCGGGAACAACACCCTGGGAAGGGCGAACCTCTGATAGACGTGCTCGCCCACCTGCAGGTCGCGCCCGTCGCCCCATTCGTAGGACTTGAGCGACTGCGCGCTCAGCGTAGAGGCCTGGTCGCTTGCCGCAATCGGCCGGATGGCCACGCTCTCATAGTCCGCGATGCAGCCGTCGTCGGCGACCGCCGGCGTGGCCGCCAGCAGCGTGGCAAGTGCGAGCATCGTGCGCATGTCTATTCCCCCGGAGCGACCGCCGTTTCGCGAGGGCTCCCGGCCGGCGGCAGGTCATGAAGCACCTGCGGCAGCAGATTCGGCAAGTCCTCGGCGATCAGCCCCGGCCCACCGAAGCGGTTGGCGCACTCGGCGTGGATCCACACCCCGGCCGCGGCGGCCGGAAAACCTTGCATCCCCTGCGCCAGCAACCCGCCGATGATCCCCGCCAGCACATCGCCGGCTCCCGCGGTCGCCAGGCTGGCCGGCGCATTGGCATTGATCGCCGCCCGGCCGTCGGGGGCCGCCACCACCGTGTCGCCGCCCTTGATGATCACCACCGCGCCCGAGCGGTGGGCGCCGGCGCGGGCCCGCTCCAGCTTGGAGCCGGCGAGCGGCCCGAACAGGCGCACGAATTCGCCCTCGTGCGGCGTCAGCACCACCGGGCGGTTCGGCCGCGCCGCAATGGCGCCGAACAGCGCGTCGGGATCGTCCTTGAAGACGGTAAGCGCGTCGGCATCCAGCACGGCCGCCGCGTCGCTGGCGAGGAGCGCCAGGACATTGGCGCGGGTCCGTTCGTCGACGCCCGCTGCCGGGCCGATGACCGCCGCCGTGATGCGCCGGTCCTCCAGCAGCAGGGCCAGCCCGGCGATGCCGTCGATGGGCTTGAGCATGATCGAGGTGACGTGCGGTGCCTGGATGAGAAGGGCGTTGTGTGCCCCCACCAGCGTCACCAGCCCGGCCCCGCTGCGCAGGGCGGCGGTCGCGGCGAGCCGGCTGGCGCCGGTCTGCAAGGGCCCGCCCGAGACCACGATGCAGTGGCCGCGGCTGTATTTGTGCCCCTCCGGCTGCGGCCGCGGCAAGGTCCACAGGGACGGACGGTTTTCGAACGTCCGGACTTCGATCTCCGCGAGTGCGCGTTCCGGAATGCCGATGTCGGCCAGTACCAGTTCCCCGCATCGCGCCCGGCCCGGATACAGCAGGTGTCCGGGCTTCTTGCGGAAGAAGGTGACGGTCAGCGCCGCCCGCGGGGAGGCGCCGCGCACGGTGCCGCTGGCCCCGTCGACGCCACTCGGCACGTCGACCGCCACCACCGGGCGGCCGCCCGCATTGATGGCCTCGACCAGTGCCGCCAGATCCCCGCCAAGATCGCGGTCGAGGCCGGCCCCGAGCAAGGCGTCGACGAGCAGTTCGGCACCGGCCAGCGCCGCCGGTCCGGCGCGTTCGACGTCGCCCTTCCACAGGCCGGCATGGAAGGCGGCGTCCCCCTTGAGCTTGCCGCGCTCGCCGAACAGCGCGACGCGGACCGGCCAGCCGCGTTCCTTGAGCAGCCGCGCCACGACGAAGCCGTCGCCGCCGTTATTGCCCGGACCGCACAGCACCAGCGTGGCGCACGGGCCGTAGCGGCCGCCGATCGCGTCGGCCACCGCCCGCCCCGCATTCTCCATGAGCGTGCGCGAGGCGACCCCAGCCGCAACCGCAAGGGCGTCGGCGCGGGCCATCTCGGCGGGCGTCAGCAGTTCGGCGCCGTTCGATCCTGTCATGCATGCAGCCTAACGCCGCCCTGCGGAAACAAAAAGGGCCGCGCAGCGGCGGCCCTCCTGATTCCACTCCGGCAGCGCCTAGTGGTGATGCTCTTCCGGAACCTCGTCGTCGTCCGCCGCGATGATCTTGGCGAGCTCGGCGCGCGTCATGGGCTTGTCGGTCGACTTGGCCAGTTCGGTGACGAAGTCCACCACCTTGTTCTCGAACACCGGGGCGCGCAACGAGGCCAGCGCCTGCGGGTTCTTGCGATAGTAGTCGTAGACCTGCTGCTCCTGGCCCGGGAAGCGCCGCACCTCGGCGATCAGCGCCTGCTGGTGCTCCTCGTCGGTCACTTCGATCTTGTTGATGTTGCCGACCTCGGCGACGACGAGCCCGAGGCGGACGCGACGCTCGGCGATCTTGCGATACTGCTCGCGCGCTTCCTCTTCGGTCGTGCCCTCGTCCTCGAAGGTGCGGCCGTGATGCTCGACTTCGTGCTTCACGCGCTCCCAGATGGTGTTGAACTCGGCCTCGACCAGCTGCTCGGGCACGTCGAACTTGTGGTTGTCGTCGAGGGCGTCGAGGATCTGCCGTTTGACCGCCTGCCGGCTCATCTGGGCGAGCGCCGCCACCATCTGCTCGCGGACCGCATCGCGCAGCGCGGCGACGTTCTCGAGGCCCAGTTTCTGGGCGAACTCGTCGTCCAGTTCGCCGGCCTTGGGGCCGTCGACGTGCAGGATGGTGACCTCGAAAGTGGCCTTCTCGCCCGCCAGTTCTTCCTTGCCGTAGTCCTTCGGGAAGGTGACCTCGATCTCCCGGGTCTCGCCCTTCTTCATGCCGATGAGCTGCTCTTCGAAGCCGGGGATGAACTCACCCGAGCCGACCGTCACGTGCGCATGGTCGGCGCTGCCGCCCTCGAACGGCTTGCCCTTGATCTTGCCGGTGAAGGAGAGCCCCAGCCGGTCGCCGTCGGCGACGACGCCGTCATCGCCCTTGTCCTCGTAACCGCGGTTCTGCAGGAACACCCGCTTGACCTCGGCATCTACCTCGTCCTCGGCGACCTCGACCACCGGCTTTTCGATCTTGATGGTGGAGAAGTCCATCAGGGTGACCGGGGGCAGCACCTCGTAGCTGACGTCGAACGCTAGGTCGGCCTCGCCCTGCAGCACGCGGTTGATCTCCGCCTGGTCTTCGGTCAGGTCGACCTTGGGCTGCGCGGCGGCGCGCTCGGCGCGCTCCTCCAGCGTCCTGGTGACGGACGAATTGATCGCGTCGGTCATCACTTCAGACATGGCCGAGCGGCCATAGATCCGCTTGAGGTGGGCGACCGGCACCTTGCCGGGGCGGAAGCCCTTGAGGTTCGCCTGCCCCTTGAGTTCGTCGAGCTTGGCGTCGAGCCGCTCGTTGAGGTCCTTGGCCGGGATGACCACGGCGAGTTTGCGCTTGAGGCCCTCGTTGAGGGTTTCGGTGACCTGCATTGGGGTATCCCGTGTTTGAACTGTCTCGTTGGCCTGGGTCCACTCCCCGCCGCTGCTGGTGATCCTCTGGCTGGTGCGGGTGAGAGGGCTCGAACCTCCACGCCTTGCGGCGCTGGAACCTAAATCCAGTGCGTCTACCAGTTCCGCCACACCCGCAAAGGCGTCCCGTCGGCCGGGTCGCGTGCATCTAACGCATGTTGAGGAGGCAGTCAAAGCCTTGTTGGCCGCCCGGCCGGAGCGGCGGCCGCGGGCCCGCGCCCATTCGCGCAGCAGGCACGGGGCAACGTGGACCGCCTACAGGTCATTGTCGCGCCAGTCTGCCTATGATTTGGGCAGCCCGCCTGGGTGCGACATCATCATGTTCATGAACTCCGCCACGCAAGTCTTTATTCTGTTGATCGTTTCCGCCCGGCTCTCCGGGTGGCACGCCGCCTGCATCCACGTTTGCGACGCCCGCTGCGGCGAAGGACGCGGTCGCGTCCCAACGGAAATGACAGGATGCTGGGGTTCGGCCCGCAGCGCCGGTTTGGAGGCCATATGAAGAAGATCGAGGCTATCGTGAAGCCGTTCAAGCTCGACGAAGTCAAGGAAGCGCTGCAGGAGGTCGGCCTGCAGGGCATCACGGTGACGGAAGCCAAGGGCTTCGGCCGGCAAAAGGGACATACCGAGCTATACCGCGGGGCCGAATACGTCGTCGACTTCCTGCCCAAGGTGAAGGTCGAGGTGGTCTGCCCCGACGATCTGGCCGAGAAGGCCATCGAGGCGATCCGCACCGCGGCGCAGACCGGCCGCATCGGCGACGGCAAGATCTTCGTCTACTCGATCGAGCAGGCCATCCGCATCCGCACCGGCGAATCCGGCGACGCCGCGCTCTAGCGCCGCGCCCGCCGCCACACACCACACAGTTTTCAACAGGGGAACCAGATGACCACCGGAAGCGATATCCTCAAGAAGATCAAGGAAGAGGACATCAAGTATGTCGACCTGCGCTTCACTGACCCGCGCGGCAAGCTGCAGCACGTGACGCTCGACGCCAGCGTCGTCGATGACGACCTCTTCGAAGAGGGGACAATGTTCGACGGCTCCTCGATTGCCGGCTGGAAGGCCATCAACGAGAGCGACATGGTGCTGATGCCCGATCCGGACTCGTCCTATATGGACCCGTTCTTCAGCGCCTCCACCCTCGCCATCAACTGCGACATCCTCGAGCCGCTGACCTACCAGCCCTACAGCCGCGACCCGCGCACCACGGCCAAGAAGGCCGAAAAATACGTGAAGGAGCTTGGCCTCGGAGACTCCGTCTATTTCGGCCCAGAGCCCGAATTCTTCATCTTCGACGACGTGCGCTATTCCAACACGCCCTACAAGGTCGGCTTCGCGGTGAACCACTCCGAACTGCCGATCAACAACGACACCGAATACGAGTCCGGCAATACCGGCCACCATATCGGGCTCAAGAAGGGCTACTTCCCGGTGCCGCCGCTGGACAGCGCCCAGGACATGCGCGGCGAGATGCTGGCGGCCATGGCCGCGATGGGCGTCGTGGTCGAGAAGCACCATCACGAGGTGGCCTCGGCCCAGCACGAGCTCGGCATCAAGTTCGCCCCGATCATCAAGTCGGCCGACGACGTGCAGATCTACAAATACGTCATTCAGCAGGTCGCCAACGCTTACGGCAAGACCGTGACCTTCATGCCCAAGCCCGTCTACGGCGACAACGGCTCGGGCATGCACTGCCACCAGTCGATCTGGAAGGACGGCAAGCCGCTGTTCGCCGGCGACCAGTATGCGGGCCTGTCCATGGAGGCCCTCTATTACATCGGCGGCATCATCAAGCACGCCAAGGCCATCAACGCCTTCTCCAACCCGACGACCAACAGCTACAAGCGCCTGGTCCCCGGCTTCGAGGCTCCGGTGCTGCTGGCCTATTCCGCCCGCAACCGCTCGGCGTCCTGCCGTATCCCGTTCGGCCAGTCGCCCAAGGCCAAGCGCATCGAGGTCCGCTTCCCCGATCCGCTCGCCAACCCCTACCTCGCCTTCGCGGCGATGCTGATGGCAGGCGTCGACGGCATCAAGAACAAGATCCACCCCGGCGATCCGATGGACAAGGACCTGTACGAATTGCCGGCCGAGGAACTGAAGCAGATCCCGACCGTGTCGGCGTCGCTGCGCGAGGCGCTGGAAAATCTCGACAAGGACCGCGCCTTCCTCAAGGCGGGCGGCGTGTTCGACGACGACCAGATCGACAGCTATATCGACCTCAAGATGACCGAGGTCATCAAGTTCGAGCACACCCCGCACCCGGTCGAGTACGAGATGTACTACTCCGCCTGACGGGTGGGCGCCACAACCGAGCGAAGGGGCCGCGCGCCCCTTCGCGCCCACGGCGAAACCAGCGCTGCCCGGCGCGTGCGGGACGCGGCGGTGGTCAGGCCAGGTAGAATATGGCGAGAAGCAGAAGCCCGGCCACAGGGCGCGGCAGGGTGAGATGGGCAAGCCGGTACGCAGAACTTGGAAACCCGGCCTGCAGCCACCAATACTTCAGGACTTGCGACAATTTTGCCGGGCTGGACGCAATACTGTTGGCCGGCAAGTCGCGCATACGGCTACTCCAAACAACGACCGTATGAATGTCTTCTAGCAGCGCCGGCTTAAGAAAGTGCTTCCGAGAAGCAAACGATGTGTAAACCGGCCGCCCCAAAACGGAGCGGCCGCGGGCACTCTGGCTGCCGCCCGTTCAGCTCGGCCGCAGCCGTTCCCGCTCGAGGATGCGCCCGGTACAGGTGCTGACCCGAAGCAGGTAGACCCACTCCCCGCGCGTGGCGCGGACCTGGATGCGGTTGTCGATGGCGACGTTGAGGTAGATGTCGTGATAGCCCCGCTGGCGCACCGCTTGCCGGATCTGGCTGTCGGTCATGATGCACAGCCGCGGCGGCAGCCGGCGGAAATGGCCTTCGGGGCCGAAGCCGAACACGAAGCCCTGCGCCTGGGCCGCCTGCGGCATGGCCCCGAGGAACAGCGCCGCCGTCAGCGCGAGCAGCCAGGCCTTGTGTTTCTGCCCTGCCATGGTCGGACTCCTTTCATCCCCAAGGGAACAGGACGACCCGGCCCGAGACGGTGCTCGGGGCCGGGACGCGCGGCAAGTGGAGGCGCTTGCCGACCGGGTCGGGTCACATGCCGAAGTTGAACTGCAGGCCGAAGCCGCCCGGAACGCCGCGGCGAATGCGCTCGAGGACCTGAACGCGGCCGGTGCACTTGTTGACGACCAGGCGGTACCAGCGGTTGCCGTAGGACGCCACCACCTCGACGCGGTTGCGGTTGCGCTCGCGCACGATGTCGATGTTGCGGAAGCCATGTACGCGCAGGCCGCGACGGACCTCGGCGTTGGTCAGGCAGTGCCGGACGCGGCGATCGTCGTTGCCGAAACGCAGGGTCAGGCCGCGGTCATTGCCGCCGAGGTCGAGCCGGAAATCGAACGACGGCGCCGATTGCGCCAGCACCGGCGTGGGCACGGCGGACATGGCGGCGGTGCCGAGCGCGAGGGCCAGCGCGGCGGCCTTGCCGCTCTTTTTCAGCTTTGACAGGATCTGGGTCATGGAAGTCTCCTTGGGTCTTCTTGCGCCGCCGGATTAGAAGCGTGCTTGCTCCCTAAAGGTTCCCCCGTGAACGCATGCGGAACTGCCCGTTCATCTGCGGTTCATGTTGGGGAGCCAACACCCGCGACGGGTCGCGACAAAGATGGTTGCCGGGCGAGACTGCCGGGACCCGGGCCGGATGCTGCCTACTGATCCGGCGCGGCGCGCCCGGCAGTCTCGCCCCGCCTCTGCCCGATCCGCGTTGAACCGGCTCCGAACCGCATGTTCAGCCGGCGTTCAGGCCCTTGATTTGCCCGCTCCTCGGGCGCAAATGCGCCGCGACCACGCGGCTTCGCGATTATGCTAGTGCTTGCACGCAACCCGATTCGGCGGGTGACAGGATACCAATGGCGACTGACGATCTCTTCGGCGACACCACCTCGGCCCGGGCCACCAGCGCGCCCAGAAGCAAGGGCAGGCTCGACGAGAGCCCGGCCGACGCGGCAGCCCAGCCATCCTATTCGGCCGCCGACATCGAGGTCCTCGAAGGCCTCGAGCCGGTTCGTCGCCGGCCCGGCATGTATATCGGCGGCACCGACTCCAATGCGCTGCACCATCTGTTCGCCGAAGTGCTGGACAACTCGATGGACGAGGCGATCGCGGGTCATGCCAACCGCATCGAGGTGCATTATTCCGCCGACGGCTACCTGACGGTGACCGACAACGGCCGCGGCATCCCGGTCGAGAACCATCCCCGCTTCCCGGGCCGTTCCACCCTCGAAATCGTCATGACCACGCTGCACGCCGGCGGCAAGTTCGATTCCAAGGCCTACGAGACGTCGGGCGGGCTGCATGGCGTGGGCGTCTCGGTGGTGAACGCACTCTCCGACTCCCTCGTCACCGAGGTGGCCCGCGACCAGGTCCTCTATCGCCAGAGCTTCAGCCGTGGCAAGCCGCTGGGCGGGGTCGAAGTGGTCGGCAAGGTGCAGAACCGCCGCGGTACCACGCAGCGTTTCCACCCCGATCCCGAGATTTTCGGCGGCAAGGCCGAGTTCTCCCCGGCCCGGCTGTTCCGGATGACCCGCGCCAAGGCCTATCTGTTCGGCGGGGTCGAGTTGCGCTGGTCCTGCGACGAGGTGCACGCCACCGACGAGGTCCCGACCAAGGCGACGTTCCACTTCCCGGGCGGCCTGCGCGACTTCCTCGCTTCACGCATCGAGGGCGAGACACGGGTCGTCGAGGAGATTTTCTCGGGCCGTTCGGGCAAGCCGGGCGCCCACGGCGCCACCGAATGGGCCATCGCCTGGTGCGTGGGCGACGGCTTCGTCACCTCGTACTGCAACACCGTCCCCACCCCCGACGGCGGCACGCACGAGCAGGGCCTGCGCACCGCCCTGCTCCGCGGCCTGCGCAACTATGCCGACCTCACCGGCAACAAGCGCGCCTCGGCGCTGACCGCCGATGACGTGCTCGGCTCGTGCAGCGCCATGCTGTCGGTGTTCGTGCGTGAGCCCGAGTTCGTCGGCCAGACCAAGGGCAGGCTGTCCTCGCCAGAGGCGACCCGCATCGTCGACACGGCGCTGCGCGACGCCTTCGACCACTGGCTCGCCGCCTCGCCCAACCAGGCGGGCAAGCTTCTCGACTGGGCCATCGAGCGCGCCGAGGACCGCCTGCAGCGCCGCAAGGAGAAGGAAGTCGACCGGGCGAGCGCGACCCGCAAGCTCAGGCTTCCCGGCAAGCTGGCCGATTGCTCGCAGACGGCCCGGGATGGCGCCGAGATCTTCATCGTCGAAGGGGATTCCGCCGGCGGCAGCGCCAAGCAGGCGCGCAACCGGGCCAGCCAGGCAGTGCTGCCGCTGCGCGGCAAGATCCTCAACGTCGCCGGTGCCAGCCGCGACAAGGTGCAGTCGAGCCAGGCCATCGCCGACCTCATCCAGGCCCTGGGCTGCGGCACCCGCGACCGCTACCGCGCGGAGGATCTGCGCTACGACAAGATCATCCTGATGACAGACGCCGACGTCGACGGCGCGCACATCGCCTCGCTGTTGATGACCTTCTTCTTCCAGGAAATGCCGAAGCTGATCGACGCCGGCCACCTCTATCTCGCCCAGCCGCCGCTCTACCGCATCAGCCAGGGCGCCAAGACCCTTTATGCCATGGACGACGCCCACAAGGACGCGCTCCTCGCCACGGAGTTCACCGGCAAGGGCAAGGTCGACATCACCCGCTTCAAGGGTCTCGGCGAGATGCCGCACGCGCATCTGCGTGAAACCACCATGGATCCGAGGACGAGGACCCTGCTCCAGGTCCGTGTCCTGCAGGACCGCGCCGACACGATGTCGAGCGTCGACCGGCTCATGGGCAACCGGCCCGAGGCGCGTTTCGAGTTCATTCAGGCGAACGCCGAATTCGTCACCGGCCTCGACGTTTGATATCGTTGCCGGGCCATGCTGGCCGGCGATTTTCCGGCCGATGGCGCCGCATTCGGCCTGCCGGCGGGAAACCCGTTGACTCGGAAGGTGTTTCCTCTATGTTCCGCCCCGTCACGGACCACTCCCAGACTTGCGGCCAGATGAGCAGCCCGGCGACTTCCCGCCACGTAACCTGAGTGGACTAAAAGATTTGACCAATGACTTCTCCGGGCTTGGCCTCAGCGCAAAGGTGATCGACGCGGTTGCGGCCGCCGGATACACCAAGCCCACCGAAATACAGGCCCAGGCCATCCCCCATGTCCTTGAAAAGAAGGACATCATCGGCATTGCGCAGACCGGCACGGGGAAAACGGCCTCTTTCGTGCTGCCCATGCTCACGCTTCTCGAAAGCGGCCGGGCGCGGGCGCGCATGCCGCGCACGCTGATCCTCGAGCCGACGCGCGAGCTGGCGGCCCAAGTACACGAGAATTTCGAGAAATACGGCAAGAACCACAAGCTGAGCGTCGCGCTGCTCATCGGCGGTGTGTCCTTCGACGAGCAGAACAAGATCCTCGACCGGGGCGCCGACGTGCTGATCGCCACGCCGGGCCGGATGCTCGACCAGTTCGAGCGCGGCCGCATCCTGCTCTCCGGAGTGGACATCCTCGTCATCGACGAGGCCGACCGCATGCTGGACATGGGATTCATCCCGGATATCGAACGCATCTGTTCGCTGTTGCCTGCGCGCCGGCAGACGCTGTTCTTCTCCGCCACCATGCCGCCCGAGATCCAGAAGCTCACCAGCCGCTTCCTGCGCGATCCCGTCCGCATCGAGGTGGCGCGTCGCAGTTCCACGGCCGAGACGATCGACCAGAAGCTGGTGCGAGTGTCCAACAAGCCGGATGAAAAGCGCGCCGTGCTGCGCCAGCTGATCCGCAGCCAGGACTCGCTGACCAACGCCATCATCTTCTGCAACCGCAAGCGCGACGTCGCCACGCTCGCGCGCTCGCTGCAGCGCCATGGCTTCCGGGCCGGCGCGCTGCACGGCGATATGGACCAGAAGAGCCGGATGGAGACGCTCGATGCGTTCAAGTCCGACAAGCTCACGCTGCTGGTGGCCAGCGACGTTGCCGCACGCGGGCTCGACATTCCGGCGGTGAGCCACGTCTTCAACTTCGACGCCCCGACCCACGCGGAGGACTATGTGCACCGCATCGGCCGCACCGGGCGCGCCGGGCGCGCCGGCACGTCGATTACTTTGGCGACGCCGGCCGACGGGAAGTACATCGACGCCATCGTGAAGTTGATCCAGCGGGACATTCCCGAGCTGTCGGTCGACGGCGGCGGTACGCACCCCGCCCCGGCCGGGACTGGCGGAACCGAGCGTCGCTCGCGCACCCGCAGCGAGCGCCGCCCCCGCGAGGAGGCGGCCGAAGCACCCGCAGCGGCGGCCGAAGAGCAGCGCCCGGCGCGGACGAAAGCCAGGCCGCAACAGGCGCCCAAGCCACGGCACGATGACGACATCGGGATCGTCGAGGACTCGCCGTTCGGGACCGACGGCCCGATCCCGGCCTTCCTGCTGCGCCCGGCGCGGCCCGGCTGACATCGTCCAGCGTGCCCGGCAATTGCCAATATAGCCGGTTCTATCCTTGTTTTATTGTGCCGAAGGGCGCGCCTTAACCACCTATTAATTGGATACCGGAGACAATAGTACACTCGGACGGGGAGGGGGCGCCGTGTCAGAGCAGGAATTCAAACGCGCGCTTGGCTATGCCAACGCTGCGATTGATCTACTCAAGCGGGCGACGATACCGCCCTACCCGCAATTCTATGAATTGCTGTACACCTACGCGACCGGCGTCAATCCGGGGTTGAACGCGCGCATCAATGCCATCTTCCGCGAGGGCGATCCGACCATCGACCTTGCCGAGCGGCTCTACAACGAGTTCCTGCGCGCGCAGGATGCGACCGAACGCATCTCCAGCGTCTCCGAACGCATGTCCGCCCGCATCGAATCGGTGCATCAGGCAATCGACACGGCACTGGCCACGGCGAGCGACTTTTCCGGCGTGCTGCAGCACGCGGACGCCGGGCTTTCCGGAGAGATGGATTCCGATGCGGTGAAGGCGATGGCGCAGCGCCTGCTCGCCGAAACGCGCCGCATGCAGGACGCCAACCACAAGCTGGAGCAAAAGCTCGTTGCCTCGCGGGAGGACGTCGCGGCCTTGCAGCGCGACCTCGACGACGTACGGCGCGAGGCGATGCTCGACCCGCTGACCAAGCTCTTCAACCGCAAGTATTTCGACGAGGGCCTGGTCAAGGCCATCGTCCGCGCCGCCGACGGCGGCGGCCCGCTGTCGCTGATCCTGCTCGACATCGACGAGTTCAAGCGCTTCAACGACACGTGGGGCCACCAGACCGGCGACCAGGTGCTCCGGCTCGTCGCCATGACGCTGAAATCCAACATCAAGGGGCGCGACATCGCCGCCCGCTACGGCGGCGAGGAATTCGCCGCCATCCTGCCGCAGACGGATCTGGAGGGGGCCGTCATCGTCGCCGACAACATCCGCAAGGCTATCCAGTCCAAGGAGTTGCTGAAGCGTTCGACCAACGAGAAGCTGGGGCGCATCACTGCTTCCTTCGGGGTTGCCAGCTTCCGCGCCGGCGACACGCCCTCGACGCTGATCGAGCGCGCCGACCGCTGCCTCTACGCCGCCAAGAACGGCGGCCGCAACCGGGTCCTGCCGGAGAGCGATCTCAAGCCCCAGGAGATTGCCGCCGCCTGAGGCCTCACGCCCCGTTCCGCTTGAATTCGACGCCGAGCGAAGCCAGCGCGTCCCAGTAGCCTGGGTAGGTCTTGCCGACGCAGTCGGGGTCGAGAATGGTGATGCCGGCGATCCTGAGCCCCGCCAGCGCAAAGCTCATGGCAATGCGGTGGTCGGCGTAGGTCTCGATGGCGGTGGGCAGAGTCTGTCCCGCGAGGCCCGGATCGGCCTCGACCACGAGGTCGTCGCCCTCCTCCCGCGCCAGCCCTGGCCTTATGCGGTTGAGCTCGGTCGACAGCGCCGACACGCGGTCGCACTCCTCGACCCTGAGATTGGCGATGCCAACGAAGCGCACCGGCGTCCGGTTGAACGCGGCGAGCACCGCCAGCGTCGGCACCGCGTCCTGCATCTGCGCGCCGTCGATCACGGCCGGCAGGTCGGGGAACATCCGGATGAACCTGGCTGCGGCGGCGTCGGGTTGGGTGAACGCTGACATCGGCACGCCGAGGTCGATATTGCCTCCAGTCAGCGCCGCGGCCGCCCACAGGTAGGTCGCCGCCGAGGCGTCCGGCTCGATGCGGTAGTCGGTGGCGCGGTAGCCCGTCGGCTCGACCCGCCAGCTCCGTTCGTCGAGCTGCTCCACCTTCCCTCCGAAGGCGCGCATGGCGGCCACGGTGAGGTCGACATAGCCCCTCGCCCCGATCTCGCGCCCGGTCAGTGCTACCTCGATGGGGCCGTCGCCAAAGGCCGCTGCCATCAGCAACGCCGACACATACTGGCTGGACAAGCCGCCGTCGATGGCGACGCGCCCGCGCCCGAAGCGGCCGCTGCCCTCGATCACCACGGGCGGGCAGCCGGTCGCGGTGGTCGCCGCAATGCCCAGGGAGCGCAGGGCGTCGACCAGCGGCGCGATGGGACGCCGACGCATGTCCTCGTCGCCGTCCACCACGACCCGCCCCTCGACCAGCGCCGCCGCGGCGGTCAGGAACCGCGTCGCCGTGCCGGCATTGCCCAGCATGAGCGGCCCGGCCGGCGCCTTGAACGTGCCGTCGGAGGTAACGACGAAACTCGTCGCATCCGGCTCCTCGACAACCACGCCCATCTGCTGGAGCGCCGTCGCCATCAGCGCCGTGTCCTTGCTCTTCAGCGCCCCCGTCAGCCGGCTCGTCCCCCTCGCCAGCGCCGCCAAGAGCAGCGCCCGGTTGGTAATGGATTTCGAGCCGGGCGGCGTCACCGAGCCGGTGAGCGGATGCCCAGGCGGGGTTATGGTCAGCGATGTCATTGGCGCGTGCATGGGCTGTGCGATGGCATGGCCCGGTCACAAACACAAGGGCGGCGGCGGCATGCCCGCCGGGGCGCGGGCCTCAGGGATGGGCGTGCGCCCTTGCCTCGGCCAGCGCCTTGAGGTCGGCCGGCTGCAGCTGCACGCTGTCGCCACAGCCGCAGGCGCCGGTCTGGTTGGGGTTCTTGAAGGTGAAGCCCGCGGACAGCATCGATTCCTCGTGGTCCATGACCGTACCGAGCAGGAACAGCGTCGCCTTGGGCTCGATATAGACGTTGACGCCCTTCTCCTCGACGTGGTCGTCGCCGGGCACCGGCTCGCTCACGTAGTCGAGCGTGTAGGCCATGCCGGCACAGCCGGCGTTCCTGACGCCGACGCGGACGCCCACGACCGGCTTGCCGCTCTCCTCGATGATCTCGTTGATGCGCGCGACGGCGGCATCGGTGAGGCTCATGATCTTCACGGACATCTTTCAACCACTCTATCGTTGGTCACCGATATATAGACCGACCCGGCCCGACTTACCACCAGTTCAGCGCGATCTGCGCTTCCTCGGACATGCGGCTGGGGTCCCAGGGGGGATCGAACACCATGTTGACGGTAACATCCTGGATGCCCTCGACCGAGCGCGCGGCGTTTTCCACCCAGCCGGGCATCTCGCCCGCCACCGGGCAGCCGGGCGCCGTCAGCGTCATTTCGATCTTCAGGTTGCGGTCGTCATCGAGGTCGACCTTGTAGATCAGCCCCAGTTCGTAGATGTCGACCGGGATCTCCGGGTCGTAGACGGTCTTCAGCACGCCGATCAGGTCCTGCGTGATGCGCTCGACCTCGGCCTCCGGCAGGGTGCCGCTGTGCGTCGGGGTGATCCGCGCGCCATCGGCCGGGGCCGAAGCTGCTGCAGTCTCCTGGGTGGTGTCGTCGCTCATGAGAAGAACGTCCTTGCTTTTGCGATGCCCTCCACCAGCGCATCGATATCGTCCTTGCCGCTATATAGGCCCAGCGACGCCCGGCAGGTAGAGGTCACGCCGAATCGTGTCAGCAGCGGCATGGCGCAATGGGTACCGGCCCTGACGGCGATGCCGTAGCGGTCGAGGATGGTGGAGACGTCGTGGGCGTGCGCCCCGGCGATCTCGAAGGAGAAGATGCCGCCCTTGCCCGGTGCCGTGCCGAGCAGCTTGAGCGCGTTGATCCGGCCCAACTGCTCGCTGGCATAGGCTGTCACTTCGGTCTCGTGCGCGGCGACCGCCTCCCGCCCCAGCCCGTCGACATAGTCGATGGCCGCGCCCAGTCCGATCGCCGGCACGATCGGCGGCGTCCCCGCTTCGAACCGGTGCGGCGGCGTGTTGTAGGTGATCGCGTCCATCGTCACCGTCTCGATCATCTCGCCGCCGCCCTGGTAGGGGCGCATCTGCGCGAGGTGCTCGTACTTGCCGTAGAGTGCGCCGATACCGGTGGGGCCGTACAGCTTGTGGCCGGTGAAGACGTAGAAATCGACACCGAGCGCCTGCACGTCGACCTTGCGGTGCACCGCGCCCTGGCTGCCGTCGATCAGGACCGGGATGCCCCTCGCATGGGCGATCTCGACCACCTTGTCGATCGGCGTCACCGTGCCCAGCACGTTAGACATGTGCGTCACGGCGACCATGCGGGTACGCGGCGACAGGGCCGCCTCGAAGGCGTCGAGGTCGAAGCTGCCGTCGTCGCGTACGTCCACCCATTTGAGCACCGCGCCCTGCCGTTCGCGCAGGAAGTGCCAGGGAACGATGTTGGAGTGATGCTCCATGATGGTGAGGACGATCTCGTCGCCCTCCCCGAGGCGCGGGCCGGCAAACGAGGCGGCGACGAGGTTGATCGCCTCCGTCGCCGACTTGGTGAACACGATCTCGTCGATGCGCCCGGCATTGAGGAAGTGCCGCACCCGCTCGCGCGCGCCCTCATAGGCTTCGGTGGCGCGGTTGGCGAGCGTATGCAGGCCGCGATGCACGTTGGCATATTCGTGCCGGTGCGCGTGCTCCATGCGGGCGAGCACTGCCTCCGGCTTCTGGGCCGAGGCGCCGGAGTCGAGATAGACCAGCCGGTGGCCGTGGATCGGCTCGGCCAGGATCGGGAAATCGGCGCGAACCTTGGCGAGGTCGAAACTCATTCCGCCCCCCTCCCACCCTCCCCCGCACGGGGGGAGGTGTCGTCCAGTTCCCGTGGCCCTATCCCGCCAGACCCACTGAGGTACGCCCTCCCCCTTGCGGGGAGGGTTGGGGAGGGGGGCGTTGAAAAAGCCATGATGCCGCCAGCCGGGCCAGATGCACTGAGCGTCACCTCCCCCCTTGCGGGGGAGGTTGCGAGGGGGGAAGCCGAGGGCGTCATTCAGACTCCGCCTTCAGCCAGTCCTCGATCACCGCCTCCAGCGCCTCATGCAGCGCCTCGTCCTCGATCGGGTCGATCAATTCGGCCAGGAACGCCCGGACCAGCATGGTTTCGGCCTCCGGGCGCGGAATGCCGCGCGTCTCCAGATAGAACAGCGACTCCTCGTCGATGGCCCCGCAGGTCGAGCCGTGCCCGCACACCACGTCGTCGGCGTAGATCTCGAGTTCGGGCTTGGACAGGATCTCCGCCTCGTCCGACAGCATCAGCCCCTGGCTCATCAGCTTGGCGTCGGTCTTCTGGGCGTCGCGCGCCACCACCAGCCGGCCCTGGAAGACGGCCTTGGAGCGCCCGCGCGCCACCGCCTTGAACAGCGGCGTGCTCGAAGTATGCGGAACCGCGTGGTTGGCGTCCATGGTGATGTCCGAGTGCTGGCCGTCATTGACCAGGTTGAGCCCGGTTAGGTCGGCATGGGCGCCCGGCCCGGCGAAGTTGGGGAACAGTTGCGTGCGGCTCAGCGCCGCGCCAGCGTGGATGATCAGCGTCCGCAGCTGCGCGCCGTCCGCCAGCAGGTACTCGTTGGTGGCGAAATGCGTTGCCTTGGCGCTCGCGAGATTGACGGTGATGTGCGTGACCTTCGCCCCCTTGCCCAGCGCCAGGTAGGTGCCGTGGTTGGAGACGTGCGCCTCCTCGCTGCCCGAATAGGTCTCGAGGATGGTGGCGCTGCCGCCGTCGGCGACGAAGATGCGCGCCGAACTTGCGGCATGGGCCGCCCCGCCCTCGGTGCGCCGGTCGATCTGGATGACCGGGTCCACAGACCCCTCGAGCGTGAGCACGAGGCTCTCCCTGGCCAGCGCCGAATTGAGCCGGACGAGGACGTCGTCGCGCTGGCTGAGGGCGCTGCCGTCGGCCTTGCCCACGATGACCCCCGCCGGCGCGGTGCCGGCGTCCTGCACCTTGCCGTTGGCGATCATCACCTGGTAGGCGCCGGCCACGCGCAACGCCGGGGCGCTGGCCGCCTGCGGCGTCTCGGCCAGGTCGGGCAGGTTGCGCAGCAGCATCTTGAGGTCGGTGTAGTGGTAGCTCTCGACCCGGCGGGTCGGCAGCCCGGCGCCGCCCAGCCGTTCGGCCTCGGCGCGGGCGCCGACGGCATTGAGCTGCTCGATGAGCTTCAGTTCGGCCGGGCCGAGCCGGACAGGGACATTCATTTCGTCATCCTCAATAGACCGGTCGCTGGGGCCGGTTGGCTTGCCCCGCCAGGGCGGGACGTTTCCAGGGCAGGCACCGCCGCGGGAACGGCGGTGCCGACGGCATCGGGCAGCGGCTCTAGGCGGCGGCTTCGTCGAAGCCGGCGTAGCCCTTGGCCTCGAGCTCGAGGGCCAGTTCCTTGCCCCCGCTCTCGACGATCCGGCCGTCGGAGAACACGTGCACCACGTCGGGGACGATATGGTTCAACAGGCGCTGGTAGTGGGTGATGACCAGCATCGAGCGCTCCGGGCCACGCAGCGCATTGACGCCTTCGGCCACGATCTTCAGCGCGTCGATGTCGAGCCCGCTGTCGGTCTCGTCGAGGATGCACATCTTGGGCTTGAGCAGCGCCATCTGCAGGATTTCCGCCCGCTTCTTCTCGCCGCCCGAGAAGCCGACATTGAGCGCGCGCTTGAGCATCTCGGAGTCGATCTGCAGCGTCTTGCCGGCTTCGCGCACCTCGCGCATGAAATCGGGCGTCGACAGCTCGGCCAGGCCGTTCGCCTTGCGCTGCGCGTTCATCGCCGCCTTGAGGAAGGTCATGGTGGCGACGCCGGGGATTTCGATCGGATACTGGAAGGCGAGAAACAGCCCGGCAGTGGCGCGCTCCGACGGATCCATCTCGAGGATGTTCTGGCCGTCGAGCAGGACTTCGCCGCTGATGATCTCGTAGTCTTCCTTGCCGGCGAGCACGTAGCTCAGCGTCGACTTGCCCGAGCCGTTGCGGCCCATGACGGCATGGACCTGCCCCTTGGGCACGGTCAGGTTGACGCCCTTGAGGATCTCGCGCTCGCCGATGCGGACACGCAGATCGCGGATTTCAAGCATTGCGGTGGTCATTCTTCTTCTCAGCCTTGTTAGCGTACAAACTCGATGTTGACGGGAAGCCCCGCCTTTTCCTAGGCGCGCGCCTACCCGACGCTGCCTTCCAGGCTCACCGAGATGAGCTTCTGCGCTTCGACCGCGAACTCCATCGGCAGCGTCTGCAGCACGTCCTTGACGAAGCCGTTGACGATGAGCGCCGTCGCCTCCTCGGGATCGAGCCCGCGCTGCCGGCAGTAGAAGAGCTGGTCCTCGGAGATCTTCGAGGTCGTCGCCTCGTGCTC
>NZ_DASWVV010000029.1:0-12497 GCF_036406155.1 Devosia sp.
GCCGCCCGCGCGGGCCGACCGCCTCAGCGCTGGAGGCGCCGGGTGCGGGCCGCGTAGGTCCGCAGCCGCAACCCGTTGAGCTTGATGAAGCCCTCGGCGTCGTGGTGGTCGTAGCTGCCGGAGCCTTCCTCGAAGGTGACGAGGTCCATCGAATACAGCGAATAGGGCGAACTGCGCGACACCACGTTGGCCGAACCCTTGTACAATTTGACCCTCACCTCGCCGGTCACGAACTCCTGGCTCCGGTCGATCAGCGCCTGCAGCATCTCGCGCTCGGGGGCGAACCAGAAGCCGTTGTAGATGAGCTCGGCATATTTCGGCATCAGCTCGTCCTTGAGGTGCGCCGCGCCGCGGTCGAGCGTGATGGATTCGATGCCGCGATGCGCCGCCAGCAGGATGGTGCCGCCCGGCGTCTCGTAGACGCCGCGGCTCTTCATGCCGACAAAGCGGTTCTCGACGAGGTCGAGCCGGCCGACGCCGTGCTTGCCGCCGAGCTCGTTGAGCCGGGTGAGCAGGGCGGCGGGCGACAGCTTCTGGCCGTTGACCGAGACGGGGTCCCCCTTCTCGAAGCCGATGCTGACGTATTCGGGCGCGTCCGGCGCGCGCTCGGGATCGACGGTGCGCTGGTAGACGTAGTCGGGCGCCTCCTCGGCCGGGTCCTCGAGCACCTTGCCCTCGCTCGAGGTGTGCAGCAAATTGGCGTCGACCGAGAACGGCGCCTCGCCGCGCTTGTCCTTGGGCACCGGGATCTGGTTGAGCTCGGCGAACTCGATGAGGCGCGTGCGGCTCTGCAGATCCCATTCGCGCCACGGCGCGATCACCTTGATCGCCGGGTTGAGCGCGTAGGCGGAGAGCTCGAAGCGCACCTGGTCGTTGCCCTTGCCGGTGGCGCCGTGGGAGATGGCGTCGGCCCCCGTCTCCTCGGCGATCTCGACCAGCCGCTTGGCGATGAGCGGGCGGGCGATCGAGGTGCCGAGCAGGTACTGGCCCTCATAGACCGTATTGGCCCGGAACATCGGAAACACGAAGTCGCGCACGAACTCCTCGCGCAGATCCTCGATGCGGATGTCCTTGATGCCCATGAGCTCGGCCTTGCGGCGGGCCGGCTCGAGCTCGCCGCCCTGGCCGAGATCGGCGGTGAAGGTCACCACCTCGCAGCCATATTCGGTCTGCAGCCACTTGAGGATGATCGAGGTATCGAGGCCGCCGGAATAGGCGAGCACCACTTTCTTGATGTCTTTGCTCATGGGGTCGTTCCGCTGCGCAGCCGGGGGCCCGGCGATTTGGCGCGCACCCTAAGCAGATATGCCGGCCGCACGCAACGGGCGGGTCGGCCGGCGCGGGCCGGCAGGCCTTCGTTTACCGCCGCCCGGCGATAAGATAAGAGAGGCGCGCCCCTCGCGCCGCACACGGATTGGCCGGCCCATATGCCCGACTTCGTTCCCGACCTGCCGGTGATCCTCGCCTTCGCCGTCGCGACCGTCGTCCTCGCCGTCACCCCGGGACCGGACATGGCGCTGCAGCTCTCGCGCGCCATCAACTGCGGCCGGGCGCACGGGGTCGCCGCCATGTGCGGCGCCATGACGGGTATCCTCGTGCATACCGCTCTCGTCGCCTTCGGCGTCTCCGTCCTCCTCATTGCCGCGCCGCCGCTGTTCGTGGCGCTCAAGATCGCCGGCGCCGTCTACCTGCTGTGGCTGGCCTGGCAGGCCGTCGTCCACGGCGGGGGCCTGCGCCTCGCCGAGGCGTCGCGGCGCGCCCCGACCCTGCGGCAGAGCTTCGCCGCCGGCCTCGGCATCAACCTGCTCAATCCCAAGGTCGTGCTGTTCTTCGTCACCTTCCTGCCGCAGTTCGTGGACGCGCATGACCCGGCGGCAACGGGCAAGCTCTTCTTCCTCGGCGCCGAATTCGTTCTCCTCTCCATTCCTCTCGGCCTCGCGACCGTGCTGGCAGCAGGGTGGCTGGCGGCCGCGTTCAAGCGCACGCGCTGGGTCGAGAGAACGCTCAACTGGGGCTTCGCCGCCATCTTCACGGCGTTCGCCGCGACCATTCTCGCGGCACAGGCGCGACAGTGAGCCCGCGATGAACTACCGCCACGCCTTCCACGCCGGCAATTTCGCCGACGTGGTCAAGCACCTCATCCTCACCCGCATCGTCGTCTATCTCAAGCGCAAGCCGGCCGCCTTCCGTGTCATCGACACCCACGCCGGCATCGGCCGCTACGATCTCGGCTCGGACGAGGCGGCGCGCTCGCCGGAATGGCAGGACGGCATCGGGCGCCTGCTGGCGACGGGCCTGCCGCCGGCGGCGGCCGACCTGGCCGCGCCCTATCTCGAAGTCGTGCGCGGCGAGAACCCGGATGGGGAACTCACGACCTATCCCGGCTCGCCGCTGCTGGTGCGCCGCCTGCTCCGGCCGCAGGACCGGCTGTCGGCGCTGGAACTGCATCCCGACGACGCCGCCGCCCTCAAGGCGCTGTTCGCCGGCGACGTGCAGACGCGGGTCATCCATCTCGACGGCTGGCTGGCGCTCCACGCGCATCTGCCGCCCAAGGAGCGGCGCGGCCTGGTGCTGGTCGACCCGCCCTTCGAGGCGGACGGCGAATTCGCACGGCTCGTCGACGGGCTCGGCAAGGCGCACGGCAAGTTCGCCACCGGCATCTACGCGCTGTGGTATCCGCTCAAGCAGCCGGCGGCGGTTGCCGCCTTCGTCGCCGCGCTGCGGGCCAGCGGCATCCCGCGCATGCTGCGCGCCGAACTCAGCCTCCGCCCGCCCGCCGAGCCGCCGCGGCTACACGGCACCGGCATGATCATCGTCAATCCGCCCCACACGCTCGCCACCGAACTGACGGTGTTGCTGCCGGCGCTGGCGGCGGTGCTCGGCGACGAAGGGCGCGGCCGACACCGGATCGAGTGGATCAGGGGCGAGGACTGAGCGCGGCGGCGGCCGCTCAGGACGCCGCGAGCGCGTCGCGATCCTTCCTCGCCAGCCGCTCGCTCTCGCTCTTGAGCTGCCCGCAGGCGGCGAAGATGTCGCGCCCGCGCGGCGTGCGCACCGGGCTGGCATAGCCGGCGGCATTGACGATGTCGGCAAAGCGCTCGATGCGCGCCGAACTCGAGCAGTCGTAATTGGTGCCCGGCCACGGGTTGAACGGGATCAGGTTGATCTTGGCCGGGATGCCGGCCAGCAGCCGCACCAGTTCGCGGGCGTCGGCATCGGAATCGTTGACGTCCCTGAGCATCACGTATTCGAAGGTCACGCGCCGGGCGTTGGACAGGCCGGGATAGGCGCGCACCGCCTGCAGCAGTTCCGCGATCGGCCACTTCTTGTTGATCGGCACCAGCATGTCACGCAGATCGTCGCGCACGGCGTGCAGCGAAACCGCCAGCATCACCCCGATTTCGCGGCCGGTCGGCTCGATATAAGGCACGACCCCCGAGGTCGACAGCGTGATGCGGCGCTTGCTGAGCGAGATGCCGTCCCCGTCGGCGGCGATGAGCAGCGCCTGCTTGACGTTGTCGTAATTGTAGAGCGGCTCGCCCATGCCCATCATCACCACGTTGGTGACGGCACGGCTGTCGCCTTCCGAGCCCCCCGAGCCGCGCGGCGCCGGCACCAGCCCGTCGTCCGGCCGCACGCCGCCCGGGAAATCGCCGAGACGCTCGCGCGCCATCAGGATCTGGTTGAGGATCTCCCCCGCCGTCAGGTTGCGCACCAGCCGCTGCGTGCCGGTGTGGCAGAACGAGCAGGTGAGCGTGCAGCCCACCTGCGAGGAGACGCACAGCGTGCCGCGGTCCTCCTCGGGGATGTAGACGGTCTCGACCTCGACCGGCGGCAGGTTGGGGTTCTGCGGGTCGCGGAAGCGGAACAGCCACTTGCGGGTGCCGTCGCTGGACACCTGCTCGCTGACGATCTCGGGCCTGTCGATCTGGAAATTGTCGGCCAGCGCCTGGCGGAAGCCCTTGGAGATGTTGCTCATCGCGGCAAAGTCGGTGACGCCGCGCTGGTACATCCAGTTCCACAGCTGGCTCGCGCGCATCCGCGCCTCGCGCGCCTCGACCCCGCTCGCCGCCAGCGTCGCGGCGAGCTCCGACCGGCTCAGCCCGACCAGCGACGGCTTACCGCGCGCCGCGGGGCGGGGGAGGGCGTGATCGAGGTTGAGGGCGATGCTCATGAGGGTTCCGGCCGGTTCTGCGCGCGCCTCTAACATAATGCGCCGCGGCGCGCAAAACAGGCCCCGCGTCGCGCCGCGCTAGCAGTCGCTTTCGATGGCCCGCGACGCCGCGGTGGCGCCGGCGAGCGAAAAGGTCTGGGCGATGCGGATACCCTTGTCGGAGGTCCCCTCGACCACCAGCGTCGAGCCGGCCCGGATGGCGCTGGCGAGGCTGTCGCCCTGGCTCGCA
This sequence comes from Devosia sp., assembly GCF_036406155.1. Classification (GTDB taxonomy): domain Bacteria; phylum Pseudomonadota; class Alphaproteobacteria; order Rhizobiales; family Devosiaceae; genus Devosia_A. Next base: position 4,404 of record NZ_DASWVV010000029.1, read on the forward strand.
TCCAGCAGCCAGGCGGCATCGTTCTGGGTGAACAGGTCGAAGCTCTGGCCGGAAACGGTGACCACCGCCTGGCTGTCCGGGGCGAAGACGTAGCCGGCGACGAGGTTGAACTCGAACACGACGTTCTCGGCCGGCCGGTTGGTGAGGTAGAGATAGGCCTCGGTATAGCCGTCGGGGATGGGGTTGACGTCCTTCGGCTTGCTCAGCGCGAAGCACAGCGCCCCCGCCCCTTCCGAGGTCGCATAGGCCGACCAGTCGCGGAAATCGCCGATCAGCCGCACCGACTGGGCCAGCACCGGCAGGCTCGCGAGCGGACCCAGGGCAAGCAGCAGGGCGGCGAGGCGGGTGCGGTGGCTCATCGGGTGCAGTCTCTCCTGGTGCCCGCTTCTATACGGCCACAGGCGCCGATGCCAAGCCGCACGGGCAGCCGCCGGCCAGGAAGCGGCGCCCGTCAGGCGCAGGCCTTGTCGATCTCGCTCATCGCCGCGGTGACGCCGCCCAGCGAATAGGTGTCGATGGTATTGGTCCCGCGCTGGCTCGTGCCCCTGACCACCAGAGTGGAGCCGGCCTTGAGCGCCTCGACGAAGCCGTTCTCGTCGCCGGCGCTGGCCAGCCACGCCGCCTCGCCCTCGGTGACCATGGGATAGGTCTTGCCGTCGACGGTGGCGCTGGCATTGGCGTTGGAGGTATTGAACGGATAGCCGATCAGGGTCTGCACCTCGTTGCGGGTGCCCAGTCCCTTGCGGTGGATGACGAGGAAATGGATGGGGCTGCGCTTGACCCCGTCGGGTTCGCTCTTTTCCGGCTGGCTCGAAATATAGCACATGTCGCCGTTGGCATCCTTGCCCTTCCACGCCGTCCACGCCTTGAAGGTGCCGAGATTCGTCGCGTCCTGGGCCGACGCCGGCGCCGCGAGGCTGGCGACGGCGAAGCCGGCAACGAGGCCCAGGGCCAGGCCAAGTCGAGATGAGTTCATTCAGTAAAACCCCTAGTCAGAAGGTTGCACCAGCAGCATCCGCGCCGTGGCATTCTCCCACCGCATGGTTACCAAGGTCTCAAGGCCCAAGCGTTTGAATGGCATGGTGACCTTAGCGGCAATCTTGTCGGCAATTTGGCGCGCGACAGCGGCCTCAATGCCGCCCGCCGCTGAAGGAAGCGTTAACCATGCCGGCGCGACTCAGGCGGCGAGCGGGTAGCTCTGCTCGACCAAATAGGGCCCGCCGCCCACCGAATCGCGGCTCGAGAACAGCACGAAGCGCTCGACGGGGAAGGCCAGCGGCTCGAAGCGCCCGGCGAAGGCGAGGAAGCGGGCGACGTCCTCGGGCGCCGTGCCCTTGAGCCGCGCCAGCGTCACGTGCGGCACGAATTTGCGGCCCTCCGGCTGCAGGCCGAGGCGCTGCAGCACCCGCTCCTGCGCCGCCTGCAGCCGCTGCAGCGCGCTGTTGTTCTCGACCACGGCGATCAGCGCCCGCGGCTTGTCGCCGCCGAACGAGCCGAGCGCCGACAGCCGGAGCGTGAAGGCCTCGCTGTTGGCCAGCCGGTCGAGCGCGTCGGAGACCTCATCGGCCACGGAATGGTCGACGTCCCCGATGAAGCGCAGGGTGATGTGGTAGTTTTCCGGGTCGATCCAGCGCGCCCCGTGCAGGCCGCCGCGCTTGAACGAAAGGGCGAATGCCACGCCGCCGGGGACTTCGAGACCCGTGAAGAGTCTGGGCATGCCACCCTCCTCTTGCCGACCAGGCGAAACGCGATTCGCGCCGCCTGCCCGAGCAGCCTAGCGGCCCCGCCGGGGCCCGGCAATGCCGCCGTGCCGGTTGCCCCCCGGTGCGCGCCGGGACCCGGCCGGCGAGTGGCGCGGCGTCGCCGCAAAGGCCAATGCCGACGCCACCTTACAGTTCCGTAAGCCGGCTCCGGCTCTCTTGTAATCGACCGTGCGCGCCGCCATATTGAGCCCAGACCGAGCGCGCCACGGGGCGTGCCCGGCCCTGACTATGCCAGCAAGAGGATCTTGGACCATGGCTGACTTCGATCGACCGACAATTGCCGCACGGCCCGGAACCGCCGCGGTCATAGACGAGGGCCTGCGCGGCTACATGCTGCGGGTCTACAACTACATGGGGATCGGCCTCGCGGTCACCGGTCTCGTCGCCTATTTCGCCAGCGCTGCCGCGGTGACCGCCGACGGCACGGCGCTGACCGCCTGGGGCAACCTCATCTACAACAGCCCGCTGATGTGGGTGATCGTGCTCGCCCCGCTGGCCTTCGTGCTGGTGCTGAGCTTCGGGCTCAACAAACTCTCCGTCGGCGCCGCGCAGCTGACCTTCTGGGCCTTCGCGGCGGTCATGGGCCTGTCCATGAGCTCGATCTTCATGGTCTATACCGACGCCTCGATCGCCAAGACGTTCTTCATCACCGCTGCCACCTTCGGTGCCATGAGCCTGTACGGCTACACCACCAAGCGCGATCTCACCGGCATCGGCAACTTCCTGTTCATGGGGCTGATCGGGCTGATCATCGCCATGGTGGTCAACATCTTCCTGCAGAGCAGCATGCTCGAATTCGCCATCTCGGCGATCGGCGTGCTGATCTTCGTCGGCCTCACCGCCTACGACACGCAGAAGATCAAGGAGAGCTACCACGAGAGCTTCGGCGCCGACGTGCTGGCCAAGAACGCCATCATGGGCGCGCTCAGCCTGTATCTCGACTTCATCAACCTGTTCATGATGCTGCTGCGGCTGTTCGGCAACCGCGAGTAGCGGCGCCGCGGCGCGCCCGGCACATCCGGCTGGCAATGCGCGGGGCCACGGTCTAACAAGACCGTGGCCCTTTTCCGTTTTCCGGCTCCACCCATGCCCGAACTCACCCTGCGCCCCTTCGCCTGGCCCGACGTCCCCGCGATCACCGCCATCTACCGGCACTACGTCGAGACCTCGGTGGCGACCTTCGACCTGGTCGCGCCGGGGGAGACCCTCATGGCCGACAAACTCGGGCATCTTGCCGATCTCGGCCACCCTTTGGTCGTGGGCGAGCGCGGCGGCAGGGTCGTGGGCTACGCCTACGCCTCGGCCTACCGGCCGCGCCCGGCCTACCGCTTCGCCTGCGAGGACTCGGTCTATTGCGCCCCCGACGCCCAGGGCCAGGGCATCGGCACGGCGCTGCTCGGCCGCGTCATCGAGCTCGGCCGCACCTTCGGCTTCAGGCAGATGCTGGCGGTGATCACCGGCGAAAGCGCGGCCTCCATCCGGCTGCACGAACGGCTCGGCTTCCGCCGCGTCGGCACCTATGAGCGCATCGGCTACAAGTTCGACCGCTGGCTCGACACCGTGCACATGCAACGGGAACTGTAGCGGCGCCGGCTCTGGCCGCTCACTTCACCAGCGCCAGCTGCGCGTCGAGAACGCGCAGCACCGCCACGAGATCGTGGCCGCGCCGCAGCACCCGGCCGTCCTGGCCGGTCACCATGTACTGGCCCTGGCGGTGGCGCAGGCGCGGGTTCTTCTCGATGACGTAGAGCGGACGCTCGGAGCTGCGCTTGTAGATGGAGAACAGGGCGCGCTCGCGCAGGAAATCGATGGCGTAGTCGCGCCATTCCCCCGTCGACACCTTGCGCCCGTAGACATTGAGGATCGCCATCAACTCGCGCCGGTCGAAGCTCACCGCCTGGCCGGCCCTGGAGAACTGCCCGGGTTCGGAGCGGCCCCCGGCATGCCCGAAATCGATGAGCACGCCGGGGCCGCGCTGCGATGGTTCTTCAACCATTCGGCATCCTCGTCATCCGCCGGTCATGATCGCGGGATTCCGGGCGCGATGCAAGTGGGCCGGGCTGCCCCGCCGGGCCGACTCCCTGCCCAGTATCGCGCAAGTCAAATTCCCTATTTCGGACACAATTGCTCCCTTGTTGCGCCTGAAACGATGCGTAATACTTCAAGCATTGCCTCCAGTGGCTGGCATCCGGGCTGACCGAGCCCCCAAACCACGATGCCCGGGTGCCAGCCGCCCCTACATGCACCAGTCATTCTTGCTCCCGCCTGCCTCCGGCCGGCGGGAGTTCTGTTTTTCGGGGTCGGGAGAGCCGGTGGGCAGCGGGGCGCGGGTCAGCGCTGGTACGAGGCGGCGCCGAGGATGCGGCCGGGGAGCCCGCGGCGCTCCTCCTGCACGAGGATGGCGGCACCGGTCGCCCCGTCGTCGAGGACTTCGGCGAGCGGCAGCGTGAGCGTCGCGCCGGTCGCCGGCTCCCACATGCCCAGCACCTGCCGGCCGGTGACGATCTGCGTATAGGCGAGGCGCTTGCCGCGGTTCTCGCCGCGCTCGATATCGACGTCGGCGCGCTCGATATAGGTGACGAGCCAGACCACCGCCGCGCGCAGCCCGGGCCGCGGCCCGATGCTGACCTTGAGCATGCCGCCGCCCTCGCTGAGGGCGACCGGCACGCTCAGGGAGGCGTTCTGAACGGCGATGTCGACCTCCTGCCGGCGCGACCCCACCACCGCCTCGGTACCGTTCACCACCAGTTGCGGGGTGAAGATGCGGGACGAGCCCCAGCTTGCGGCATAATTGCGCTGGTGGTCGGAATGCGCCTTGGCCCCGAAGGTGTCGGGCCAGCCGACATAGTCCCAGTAGTCGACGTGGTAGGCGAGGGCGATGATCTCGTCGCGGCTGCCGAGTTCGGTCAGCAGCGCGTCGGCGGCCGGGCAGGAGGAGCACCCCTGGGAGGTGAATAGCTCCAGCACCGCCGTCGGCCTCTGGCGCAGTTCGCCGGCCCCGGCCGGGGAAGCAAGAAGGAGCGCGAGGGCCAGCGCAGCCGGGAACGGACGAAAATTCATGCCGAGTGTTTTAGGCACGCCCCCGCGCCGGAGCCAGTCAAATTGGCGTGTGACCGGCCCCGGTGGACAAGGGGGTGTGACCCCCTCATGCCGCCACGAGGTGCCGCAGCACGTAGTGCAGGATACCGCCGTGCTGGTAGTAGTCGAGCTCGTTGACCGTATCGATGCGGCAGCGCGTCTGGATGACCTCGCGGCGGCCGTCGGCGCGCACGATGGCGACGTTCACCGTCGAGCGCGGCGCGAGGCCGGTAAGCCCCTCGATCGACACCGACTCGGTGCCGTCGAGCCCGAGGCTCTGCCAGCCCTCGCCGTCGGCGAACTGCAGCGGCAGGACGCCCATGCCGATGAGATTGGAGCGGTGGATGCGCTCGAACGATTGCGCGATCACCGCCCGCACGCCCAGCAGCCGCGTACCCTTGGCCGCCCAGTCACGCGACGAGCCGGTGCCGTATTCCTTGCCGGCGAAGATGACCAGCGGCGTGCCCGACTTCTGGAACGCCATGGCGGCGTCGTAGATCGGCATCTGCTCGCCGTTCGGCCCCTTGGTGAAGCCGCCCTCGACGCCCGGCACCATCTGGTTGCGGATGCGGATATTGGCGAAGGTGCCGCGCATCATCACCTCGTGGTTGCCGCGGCGCGCCCCGTAGGAATTGAAGTCGCGGACCGCCACCTGGCGCTCGGTGAGGTACTTGCCGGCGGGGCTGTTGGGCTTGAACGAGCCGGCCGGCGAGATGTGGTCGGTGGTGATGGAATCGAGGAACAGGCCGAGGACGCGGGCGTCCTTGATGTCGGTGACCGGCTCGGGCTCCATCTTGAGGCCCTCGAAGTAGGGCGGGTTCTGCACGTAGGTGGAGGCCGAGTTCCAGTCGTAGGTCTCGCCGCCCGCGACGGCGATGCCCTGCCAGTGCTTGTCGCCCTTGAACACGTCGGAATAGCGCTGGCGGAACATGTCGGGGGTGACGTGCTCGCGCACCAGTTCGGCGATCTCCTTGTTGGTCGGCCACAGATCCTTGAGATAGACCGGCTTGCCGTCGCGGCCGGTGCCGAGCGGATCGGTGGTGAGGTTGACGTGGAGCGAGCCGGCCAGCGCATAGGCGACGACCAGCGGCGGCGACGCCAGATAGTTGGCGCGCACGTCCGGATTGACGCGCCCCTCGAAGTTGCGGTTGCCCGACAGCACCGCGGCGGCGACCAGGTCGTTCTCGTTGATGGCCGCCGAGATGGCCGGCGCCAGCGGCCCGGAATTGCCGATGCAGGTGGTGCAGCCGTAGCCGACGAGGTTGAAGCCGAGCGCGTCGAGGTCCTGCTGCAGCCCGGCCGCGTTGAGGTAGTCGGTGACCACCTGCGAGCCCGGGGCCAGCGAGGTCTTCACCCACGGCTTGACCTTGAGGCCGTAGGCCAGCGCCTTGCGGGCGACGAGGCCGGCGGCGATCAGCACCGACGGGTTCGAGGTGTTGGTGCACGAGGTGATGGCGGCGATGACCACGTCGCCATTGCCGATGTCGAAGCTCTCGCCCTCGACGCGGCAGCGCGCCTCGGGCTCGGCGATCTTGGTGCCGGTCGCCCCTTCGTCGACGAAGCGCGATTCCCCGACCGACTGCGGCAGCTTGGTGGTGTCCTTGCGGCCGCCGCGGATCTCGGTGAGCGCGGCGGCGAAGCCGGCCGCGGCGTCCTTGAGCGCGACGCGGTCCTGCGGGCGCTTGGGACCAGAGACCGAGGGCACCACCGTCGACAGGTCGAGCTCCAGCGTGTCGGTGAACACCGGGTCGGCGCTCGCCGACTCGCGATACATGCCCTGCGCCTTGGCATAGGCCTCGACCAGCGCCAGCCGCTCGGGCGTGCGCCCGGAGGTGCGCAGATATTCGAGCGTATCGCCGTCGATCGGGAAGAAGCCGCAGGTGGCGCCGTATTCGGGCGCCATGTTGCCGATGGTCGCCTGGTCCTCGAGGCTGAGGTGGTCGAGGCCGGGGCCGTAGAACTCGACGAACTTGCCGACCACGCCCTTCTTGCGCAGCATCTCGGTGACGGTGAGCACGAGGTCGGTGGCGGTGATGCCCTCGTTGATGGTGCCCGTCAGCTTGAAGCCGACCACCTCGGGGATGAGCATGGTGATGGGCTGGCCGAGCATGGCCGCCTCGGCCTCGATGCCGCCCACGCCCCAGCCCAGCACGCTGAGGCCGTTGACCATGGTGGTGTGGCTGTCGGTGCCGACCAGCGTATCGGGATAGGCGATGGTCTCGCCGTCCTCCTCCTTGGTCCACACCGTCTGCGCCAGATATTCGAGGTTGACCTGGTGGCAGATGCCGGTGCCGGGCGGCACCACGCGGAAATTGGCGAAGGCCTTCTGGCCCCAGCGCAGGAATTCGTAGCGCTCGCCGTTGCGCTGGTATTCCAGCTCGACGTTCTGGTTGAAGCTGAGCGGGGAGCCGAAGCTGTCGACCATGACCGAGTGGTCGATGACGAGGTCAACCGGCACCAGCGGGTTGATCTTCTGCGGATCGGCGCCGAGCGCCGCGGTGGCGTCGCGCATGGCGGCGAGGTCGACCACCGCCGGCACGCCGGTGAAGTCCTGCATCAGCACGCGCGCCGGGCGATAGGAGATCTCGTGCTCTGAGGTGCGGGTCTTGAGCCATTCGGCGACGGCGAGGATGTCGGCCTTGGTGACGGTGACCCCGTCCTCGAAGCGCAGCAAATTCTCCAGCACCACCTTCATCGAGTTGGGTAGCCGCGAGACGCCGTCGAGGCCGTGCTTCTCGGCCTCGACGAGCGAGAAATACGTATACTGCTTGCCCTGAACGTTGAGCTTGCTGCGGGATTTGAAGCTGTCGAGGGATCTGGTCACGGTTCGCCTGTCTCTTGTCGTTGTCCGGCGCCTCGTGAAGGCTGCCCGGCGGACCCGGAGAGTACGGCCCGTGGGGGCAGTGCGGCGAAACGCCCGACTGGAGGGGATTCCAATCTGTAGCGCCTTATAGAGAAACAACTTCCCGCTTGCCAGCCCGGACTTTCGACGAATACGAGATGCAGCCATGAGCGCGCTTCACGCCCTTCCCCCGCGCCGCCTCGAGGTCAGCGGGCTTGCCTGCCGGCGCGGCGAGCGGCGGCTGTTCCACGACCTGGATTTCGTCGTCGCACCGGGCGAAGCCCTGCTGCTGCGCGGCCCCAACGGCGCCGGCAAGAGCACGCTGCTGCTGGCGCTGGCGGGCATCGTGCGGCCCGCCGCCGGCCGCATCGCGCTCACCGGCGGCGACGCGGCGAGCAGCGCCCGCGACCT
>NZ_DASWVV010000030.1:0-22067 GCF_036406155.1 Devosia sp.
ACGGCGGCGGCGGCTGGCCGCGCCGCCGCGCCCGGCGGCTCGCCTGCATGCGGCTCTTGCCCTAAAGCGTTCGTTAAGGATGGGGGGCTAGCCTCGTTGCGGCGTACGGCCCAGAGGCACAAGTGACAGCTACGGTGGCGAAATCCGCTGGCCAATCGGATGAGGCTTTGCTGCTCGATGCGGCCCTCGAAAGCATCCCGTATGGCTTCTGCGTCTGGAGCAGTGCCTTCCGCCTGGTGATGTGGAACCGGCACTATCTCGACATCTACGGATTTCCACGAAACCGCGTCCGCAAGGGCATGACGCTCGACGCCGCGGCCCGGCTCAGTGCCGAACTGGGCCACCATTCCGACCAGTCCCCGGCGGAATTCCTCGCCGCCTACAAGGCGGCGCTCCTGGCCAATCGCGGCGGCGCCCGCGTGACGCTGCGCGAGCGCGCCGCCGGTGGCCGCACCATCGAGACCGCACACGTCTATGCGGCCGGCCTGGGCTGGGTGGTGACGCACGAGGACATCACCGAGGAACTCGCCGCGCGCGACCTGTTGCAGAAGCGCCGGCGGGAGCTCGAACGCCAGAACATCCGGCTCGACGCCGCGGTCAACAATATCGGCCAGGGGCTGTGCATGTTCGATGCGCGCGGGCGCCTCGTGATCTGCAACCAGCCCTATGCCCGCATCTACGACCTGCCCGAGCACCTGGTGCGGCCGGGCACCCGGCTCGACGTCATCCTGGCCGAGCTGTTCAGGAAGGGCATGACCGCCAGCACCGGCGAGAAGGACTATATCCGCTGGCGCAAGCAGGTCATCGCCCGCGGCCAGCACGACAAGACGATGCTGCAGCTGGGCGGCCGCACCATCCTGCTGCAGCACCATCCCATGCAGGACGGCGGCTTCGTCTCGACCCACGAGGATGTCACCGAGCAGCACCAGCAGGAAGAGCGCATCCGGCACATGTCGCGCCACGACGAGCTGACGGAGCTGCCCAACCGCACCAAGTTCATCGAAGACATGTCGGCGTCCGAGCCGGCGTTCGAACGCGGCGAGAAAGCCGCGGTGCTGTGCGTCGATCTCGACTGCTTCAAGGCAGTGAACGATGGCTTCGGCCACGCCATCGGCGACCGCGTGCTGAAACAGGCCTCGGCGCGGCTGTGGGGCTCGACCCGCGAAACCGACCTGCTGGCGCGGGTCGGCGGCGACGAGTTCGCCCTGCTGCTGAAACCGATCGAGCGGCCGGCCGACGCCGCCGCCATTGCCGAACGCATCGTCAAGACCATGGCCACCCCCTTCACCATCGATGGCCACCAGATCGTCATCGGCGCCAGCGTCGGCATCGCCATGGCCCCGGTGGACGGGGAGAGCACCGACACGCTGATGAAGAACGCCGACCTGGCGCTCAACCGGGCCAAGCGCGAGGGGCGGTCGACCTATCACTTCTTCGAATCCGGCATGGACGCGGCGATCCAGCAGCGCCGCGCCATCGAGGCCGGGCTGCGGCTGGCGCTGGAGCGCAACGAACTGCGCCTCGTCTACCAGCCGCTGGTCGACCTGAGGGCCAACCGGGTCACCGGGCTCGAGGCGCTGCTGCGCTGGGATTCGGCCGCCCGCGGCCCGGTCAGCCCGACCGAGTTCATTCCGGTGGCGGAGGAAACCGGGCTGATCGTGCCCATCGGCGAGTGGGTGCTGCGCGAGGCGTGCCGGACCGCGGCCGGCTGGCCCGGCAAGACGCGGGTGGCGGTCAACCTGTCGCCGGTGCAGTTCCGCAACCAGCGCCTGTTCGAGACGGTGCAGGCGGCGCTGTTCGAGGCCGGCCTGCCGCCGACCCGGCTCGAGCTCGAGATCACCGAGTCGCTGCTGCTCGCCGAGAGCGAGCCGGTGCTGCACACGCTGCACCGGCTGCGGGCCCTCGGCATCCGCATCTCGATGGACGATTTCGGCACCGGCTATTCCTCGCTCAGCTACTTGCGCAGCTTCCCGTTCGACAAGATCAAGATCGACCGCTCCTTCATGCGCGACCTCGACCGCAGGGGCGACAGCCTCACCATCATCAAGGCGGTGATCGGGCTGGGCCGCAGCCTCGGCATGGCGACCACCGCCGAGGGGGTGGAGACCGAGGAGCAGCTCAACGCCGTGCGCGAATATGGCTGCGACGAGGTGCAGGGCTTCTATTTCTCGCCGCCGGTGGCGCCCGAGGCGGTGCACGACATGCTCGGTCGCGTCGTCTCCCCGCGGCTGCGCCGCGTCTCCTAGCCGGGCAGATCGCGGCGCCCCCGGCACGTGCCGGTGGCCTGGCTTGCGGCGATTTGTCTTGTTTCCGCCGCTCCACTCGGCTATGGGGCGACCCTCATCCTCCCCATCCGCCGGCCGCCCGAAATGCCTTTGCGCAATATCGCGATCATTGCCCATGTCGATCATGGCAAGACCACCCTCATCGACGTGCTGCTCCGCCAGTCCGGCGCCTTCCGCGACAACCAGCGCGTCGAGGAGCGGGCCATGGATTCGGGCGACCTCGAGCGCGAGCGCGGCATCACCATCCTCGCCAAGGTTACCTCGCTGGTGTGGAAGGGCACGCGCATCAATATCGTCGACACCCCCGGCCACGCCGATTTCGGCGGCGAGGTCGAGCGCATCCTGTCCATGGTCGATGGCGTCGTCATCCTGGTCGATGCCGCCGAGGGGCCGATGCCGCAGACCAAGTTCGTGTTGTCCAAGGCGCTGGCGCGGGGCCTGCGGCCGATTGTCGCCATCAACAAGATCGACCGCCCCGACGAGCGCCACCTCGAGGTGCTGGAAGAGATCTTCGATCTGTTCATCTCGCTCGACGCCACCTCGGCACAGCTCGATTTTCCGGTGCTCTACGGCTCCGGGCGCAATGGCTGGATGGCCGCCGACCCCAAGGGGCCGCGCGAGTCGATGGCGCCGCTGCTCGACAAGGTGCTCGACTACGTCCCCGCCCCGCAGGTGGAAGGCGGCCCGTTCCGCATGCTGGTCACGACCATCGAGCGCAACCCGTTCCTGGGTCGCGTGCTGACCGGGCGCATCGCCTCCGGCACGGTCAGGGCCAACGACGCCGTGCACACGCTCAACCGCGAGGGCAGGGAGGTCGAAAAGGGCCGCGTCTCCAAGGTGCTGGCCTTCCGCGGCCTCGAGCGCACGCCGATCGATGTGGGCGAGGCAGGCGACATCGTCGCCATCGCCGGGCTCGAGACCTCGACCGTCGCCGACACCATCTGCGCGCCGGCGGTCAGCACCCCGATTGCGGCGCGGCCGATCGACCCGCCCACCCTCAGCGTCACCTTCCGCATCAATGACGGCCCGCTGGCCGGGCGCGAGGGCGACAAGGTGCAGTCGCGCGTCATCCGCGAGCGGCTGCTGCGCGAGGCGGAGGGCAACGTCGCCATCCACGTCACCGAGGGCGAGGATTCCGACAGCTTCGAGGTCGCCGGCCGCGGCGAACTGCAGCTGGCCGTGCTCATCGAGAACATGCGCCGCGAGGGGTTCGAGCTCACCATCGGGCGGCCGCGCGTGGTCATGCGCGAAGAGGACGGGCAGAAGCTGGAGCCGATCGAGGAAGTCATCATCGACGTCGACGACGCCCATTCCGGCGTGGTCGTGCAGAAGCTCACCGAGCGCAAGGGCGACCTCGTCGACATGCGCCCTTCGGGCAGCGGCCGCACGCGGCTGCGCTTCCTCGTGCCGACGCGCTCGCTGATCGGCTACCAGCCCGAGCTGCTGTCCGACACGCGCGGCACCGCCATCTTCAACCGGTTGTTCCACGCCTACGCCCCCTACAAGGGGCCGCTCCCGGGCCGGCGCACCGGCGTCCTGATCTCCAATTCCGCCGGCCAGGCGGTCGCCTATGCGTTGTGGAACCTCGAGGAGCGCGGCCCGATGATGATCGATCCCGGCGCCGAGGTATACGAGGGCATGATCATCGGCGAGCACAACCGCGAGAACGACCTCGAGGTCAATCCGATCAAGGGCAAGCAGCTCACCAATATCCGCACCACTTCGAAGGACGAGGCGGTGCGGCTCACCCCGCCCAAGAAGCTGACGCTGGAGCAGTCATTGGGCTATATCGCCGACGACGAATATGTCGAGGTGACGCCCAAATCCATCCGCCTGCGCAAGATCTGGCTCGATCCCAACGAGCGCAAGAAGCAGCTGCGCGCGGCCAAGGCGAGCTGACGCGGCGCCGATGAGCGAGTGGATCATCGCGACGATCGGGGAGCTCGGCTATCTCGGCATCTTCCTCTTGATGCTGCTCGAAAGCATCTTCCCGCCCATCCCGAGCGAACTCATCATCCCGTTTGCCGGTTTCGCCGCGGCGCGCGGCGAGCTCGACCTGTTCGGCGTCATCGCCGCGGCGACGGCGGGGGCGGTGGTGGGCATGGTGCCGTGGTACGTCGCCGGCCGGCTGTTCGGGCTCGCGCGCCTGCGCCATCTGGCCGACCGCTTCGGGCGGCTCATCACCCTCAACGGCGACCAGCTCGATCTCGCCACCGCCTGGTTCCGCCGCTACGGCCCCGCTATCGTGTTTTTCGGCCGGCTGCTGCCCATCGTGCGCACGCTGATCTCGGTGCCGGCCGGGCTGGCCCGCATGCCGCCGCTCCTGTTCTTTGCCGCCTCGGCGCTCGGGGCGCTGGTATGGAACGGCCTGCTCGTCACGTCCGGCTACCTGCTCGCCGAGCATTACGAGCTGGTGGAGGCGGTGCTCGATCCGCTCACCATGGTGGTGCTGGGCGGGGTGGCGCTGCTCTATGTCTATCGGCTGGTCACCTGGCGCCGGGGCCGGGCGGGCTGACGCGCCGTCGCATTTTGCGAGCCGGCCTCGCATTGTGCGAGGCGCGGTGCGCCATCGGCACGCAAGAGACGCAGCCGACCGCCTTGCTCAGGCCAGATTCAGGTTGGCACGGTTCGTGCTCCGACAGGGGGGCATCCGGGCCTGGTTTCGCGTACCGGAGGCCAGTCAGTCATCGAGGCCCGTCCGGCAGCGACCCCGGACGGGCCTCGTCGCATGCCGGCTTGCGGCTTTTGCCGACTGCCTTTAGATAGCTGCAGTTGCCAAGGGGAGCCGCCGATGCGCGCCATACTCGACATCATCCTGCTGATTCTGCAAATCTATTGGTGGGTCGTTCTGGCCATGATCGTCATGAGCTGGCTGATCAGCTTCAACGTCATCAACACCCGCAATCAGTTCGTCGCTTCGGTCTGGCGCATCCTCAACCAGCTGACCGAGCCGGTGCTGCGCCCGATCCGCCAGGTCGTTCCCAGCTTCTCCGGCCTCGACATCTCGCCCATCATCCTGTTCCTGATCCTGTTCTTCATCGAGCGGATCATCCTCTATTACATCTATCCCAACGTCTTCTGAGACCGTGCCCGGCCCCTTCCGGGCCGAACCGGGCGGCGTGACGCTGTATCTGCGCGTCACGCCCAATGCCGGGCGCGACGCCATCGAAGGGGTAGAGACACGCGCCGACGGCACCAGCGTGCTGCGCCTGCGCGTCAGGGCCGTGCCGGACAAGGGCAAGGCCAACGCGGCGGTGGCGGCGCTGCTGAGCAAGGCACTGGGCGTGCCCAGATCGGCGGTCAGCGTCGTCGCCGGCCACACCGCCCGGCTGAAGACGGTGTCCGTCGCCGGGGACCCGGCGGTGCTGGAAGCGGCGGTGGCCGTGCTTACCCGAAAGTCTTGACGTTTCCGCCGCGCAGCGGGGTGGAAAAACATTTGCGCTTGCGGCACTGATTCGGCACTCTCCGCGCCGGAAAACCCCGGGGCGGCGAATCAGCCCGTCTCCGGGCCCGATCCAGTACCTTAGGGGGATTCTGTGACTCTATTGCTATGGCTCATCGTGGCCTGCGGTGCGCTGTCGATCGTGTACGGCATCGTCACCACGCGCGGCCTGCTCGCCGCCGATGCCGGCTCCGCCCGCATGCAGGAAATCTCGGCCGCCGTGCGTGAGGGTGCGTCGGCCTATCTCAAGCGCCAGTACACCACCATCGCCGCCGTCGGCGTCGTCATCTTCATCGTCGCCTTCTGGCTGCTGGGCGTCTACGCCGCCATCGGCTTCCTGATCGGCGCGGTGCTGTCGGGCGCCGCCGGCTTCATCGGCATGAACGTGTCGGTGCGCGCCAACGTCCGCGTCGCCCAAGCGGCGACCAAGTCGCTGGCCGGCGGGCTCGATCTCGCCTTCAAGTCGGGCGCCGTGACCGGGCTGCTGGTTGCCGGGCTCGGGCTGCTGGGCGTCACGCTGTATTTCATAGCCCTCACCCAGTTCCTCGGCTTCGAGCCGACCAGCCGGGCGGTCATCGATTCCCTCGTGGCGCTGGGCTTCGGCGCCTCGCTGATTTCCATCTTCGCCCGTCTCGGCGGCGGCATCTTCACCAAGGGCGCCGACGTGGGCGGCGACATGGTGGGCAAGGTCGAAGCCGGCATTCCGGAGGACGATCCGCGCAACCCGGCGACCATCGCCGACAACGTCGGCGACAATGTCGGCGACTGCGCCGGCATGGCCGCCGACCTGTTCGAGACCTACGTGGTGACCGCGGTCGCCACCATGGTGCTCGCCGCCATCGTCTTGCCCGACGCCTACAAGCTGATGGGCATGGTGCTGCCGCTCGCCATCGGCGGCGCCTGCGTCGTGACCTCGATCATCGGCACCTACTTCGTCAAGCTGGGCGCCTCGGGCAACATCATGAACGCCCTGTACAAGGGCGTCGTCGTCACCGGCGTGCTGTCGCTGGTGGCGCTGATCCCGACGCTGTGGCTCACCTTCGGCAGCCTCGACGTGGCGCTCGGCGCCGAGGGCGGCAAGGCCTTCACGCCGTGGAGCCTGTTCTGGTGCGGCGTCACCGGCCTCGTCATCACCGCGTTGATCGTGGTCATCACCGAGTACTACACCGGCACCGGCAAGCGCCCGGTCAACTCGATCGCCGAAGCCTCGGTCACCGGCCACGGCACCAACGTCATCCAGGGTCTCGCCGTGTCGCTCGAATCGACGGCGCTGCCGGCGCTGGTGATCGTCGCCGGCATCATCGTGACCTACAACCTCGCCGGCCTGTTCGGCATCGCCGTCGCGGTCACCACCATGCTGGCGCTGGCCGGCATGATCGTCGCCCTCGACGCCTTCGGCCCGGTCACCGACAATGCCGGCGGCATTGCCGAGATGGCCGGCCTCGACAAGGAAGTGCGCCACAACACCGACGCGCTCGATGCGGTCGGCAACACCACCAAGGCCGTGACCAAGGGCTATGCCATCGGCTCGGCCGGGCTCGGCGCGCTGGTGCTGTTTGCCGCCTATACGCAGGACCTCGCCTATTTCTCGGCCAATGCGCCGGCGGGGAGCATCTTCTCGGGGCTGGGCGAGATCAGCTTCTCGCTGGCCGATCCCTACGTGGTCGTGGGCCTGCTGTTCGGCGGCCTGCTGCCCTTCCTGTTCGGCGGCATGTCGATGACCGCCGTCGGCCGCGCCGCACAGTCGGTGGTGGTCGAGGTGCGCCGCCAGTTCAAGGAGAAGCCGGGCATCATGGCCGGCACCGAGAAGCCGGATTACGGCCGCGCCGTCGACATGCTGACGCGCGCCGCGATCAAGGAAATGATCGTGCCCTCGCTGCTGCCGGTGCTGTCCCCGATCGTCGTCTTCGTCGTGATCACCTGGATCGCGGGACCGGCGGCCGGGTTCTCGGCGCTCGGGGCCATGCTCATGGGCGTGATCGTCACCGGCCTGTTCGTCGCCATCTCGATGACGGCGGGCGGCGGCGCCTGGGACAATGCCAAGAAGAGCTTCGAGGACGGCTTCACCGACAGCCAGGGGGTCAAGCACCTCAAGGGCTCCGACGCCCACAAGGCGTCGGTGACCGGCGACACCGTCGGCGATCCCTACAAGGACACGGCGGGCCCCGCCGTCAACCCGATGATCAAGATCACCAACATCGTGGCGCTCCTGCTGCTGGCGGTGCTGGCACACATGGGCGGCATCGCCTGACGCCACCCGCCGGCACCGGCACCGGCACGAAGGCCCGGGAGCACGTTCCCGGGCCTTTTCGTTGCCGCCCCGGGACTTGCCCGCGCCCGCTCGGCTCAGGCGTTGGCGGCCGCGACCTCCTCGAGCCGTGCGAGGAAACGCGGCCAGCCGGCCCGGGCGCCGTGATGGGCCTGTTTCTGCCCCGGCCGGAAGCCCGTCTGCTCAAGGCGCAGGCGGGTGCCCGTGGCGGTCGGGGTGAGCGTGAAGGTGACCACGCTCCTGAGGTCGTAGGCGGGGTCCTCGTGGGCGAAGTTCCAAGTGTAGGACAATGCCCTGTGCGGCTCGGCGGCGAGGACCTCGCAGTCGAGCACGCCGCCCCAGTCGCCGCGCAGGGTGAAGCGGTGCCCGGCGACCGGCTGGAAGTCGTTCTGCATCAGCCACTCCGCGATGAGGTGCGGCTGCGTCAGCGCGCGCCAGATCCGTTCCGGCGGGTGTGGGATGTCGCGTTCGACGCTGACGGAGAGGGTTTCGTTCGACAGCTCGTGCATGGGGGCGTCCTTGCCGGGCGATGGGGGCGCGTTGCGCGCCTATTTGGCGCTGTTGAGCGCCACGGCGGCGCGGACGAGGGCGGTGAGCGCCGCCGCCTCGACCGGCGCGCCGGCGCGGAAATCGATGGCCCGCCGCGTGCTGCCGGTCAGGCTGGCGTTGAACAGCCCCTCCGGGTCCGGCAGCGCCGCGCCCCTGGCGAAGGTCAGCTTGACGATGTGCTTGTAGGTCTCGCCGGTGCAGATGATGCCGCCATGCGACCACACCGGCACGGCCCATTTCCATTCCTCGACGATGCCGGGATCGGCGGCGCGGATGATGGCCCGCAGCCGGGACAGCGTCTCGCCGCGCCAGTCGCCCAGTTCGGCGATCCTATCGTCGATGAGGCGGGAGGCCGCATTTGCGCCGGGCCCGGCCGGCGCGTCGCTGTTGTCGTCCTGCATGGTCGCCATCCTTTCCTCGTCTCCAGGGTGGGAGGTTACATGCGCTCCCCCGGCAGGCGGCTGGCCTGCTTCACCCAGGCGACGAACTGCGCTTCGTCGAGCGAGTCGCCCTCCCGGATGTCGAGGTAACGCACGAGCGGCTGCCGCGAGCCGCCCGGGGGCACGGGCTGCAGTTCGGCGCCGCGGAAGAACGCCACCTTGACGTAGCTCGTGTAGACGTGCAGCCCGAGAAAATAGCGGTTGTCCTCCGTGCCGTAGAGCGGCGAGTTCCACTTGACCGCCTTCTTCACGTCCGGCACGGCGCGCTCGATGAGCGCGTCGAGGCGGCGCCCCAGTGCGCTCTTCCAGCCGGGCATGGCGGCGATATAGGCTTGCACAGGCGCGTTGCCATAGCCCTTGGCGATCTGCGGATTGCCGCCGGCGAGCAGCACCGGCCCGGTGGCCGCCGGCTGTTTGGGCTTGTCGGTCATCGCCTCCGCCTCATTGGTCCATCCTGTGCAGCAGGTCCTCGAGGGCATCGAAGCGGCCCTGCCAGAACCCCTCCATCGCGCGCGTCCAGTCGCGCAGCGGCGCGAGCGCGGAAGGGTCGGCGCTATAGTGGCTGTGCCGTCCGGCGCGGCGTTCGCGCACGAGGCCTGCCTGCCTGAGGATGCCAAGGTGCCTCGAGACCACCGGCTGCGACACCCCGGCGCCCGCCGTCAGCGCCCCGACCGTGTTCTCGCCGTCGCGGCACAGCCGCTCGAACAGGGCCCGCCGGGTCGGATCGGCGAGCGCCTTGAACAGCGTGTCGGGGGCGGTCTGCGGCATGATAAATCCATAGCTGTTCGGCTATCGGTTGATATATAGCCGGACAGCGATGGGTTGGTCAAGCGCGGTCCCCGGCGCCGGCGTGGCGGGGCGAGGCCGAGCGTGCTATGCACCTGCAGGCGGCGACAGGGAGGCGGGCGATGGCGGCGGTGAACGAAATGGCGCGGCTGCAGCGCGAGATCGAGGCGCTGGCGCAGGCCATCGACCTCGACCTGCGGCCGAACTCGAGGACGGCAATGACCGGGGCGCAGCGCCAGTCGCTGCGCGCCGACATCGAGCGCTGCCTGCAACGGCTCGACGAACTGCGCAGCCGGTTGTCGCAATAACGCCGCCCGCCCGATTCCCTCGATGCGGAAAGTGCCGTAGCATCGCTGCCGGCGTGCAAGCACGGGCACAGGGGCATCAATGCGGTTCGTTCCGAAATTCACCCTGCTGTATCTGACCTGGCTGCTGCTGCTGGCCGCGGCGCTCTACAGCGCCGTCACCGGCCAGTACGAAGTGACGTTCACCGCCGCGTGGACGCTGGCCCTGACGCTGGTGCCCTTCGCCCTGCCCAATCTCATCGGCGTGCGGCTGCCGGACGGGTTCATCGTCGCCATCGCGCTGTTCCTGCTCGGCACCATCTTCCTCGGCGAGATGGCCGATTTCTACGAGCGCTTCTGGTGGTGGGACATGATGCTGCACGGCGGCTCGGCCATCGGGCTCGGTCTCGCCGGCGTCATCCTCATGCTCATCCTGCTCAAGGGCAACCGCATGACGGCAGCGCCGCTGATCGTCTCCATCTTCGCCTTCAGCTTCGCCGTGGCGACCGGCGTCCTGTGGGAGATCTACGAATTCGCCATGGACCAGCTCTTCGGCATGAACATGCAGAAGTCGGGGCTGGTCGACACCATGTGGGACCTGATCATCGACTGCGTCGGGGCGGCCGCCGGTGCCGGCGCTGGCTATGTCTACCTGACGCGGGCGGATGCCCGCGGGCTGGTCACCCTGA
Organism: Devosia sp.; assembly: GCF_036406155.1. Classification (GTDB taxonomy): domain Bacteria; phylum Pseudomonadota; class Alphaproteobacteria; order Rhizobiales; family Devosiaceae; genus Devosia_A. The sequence goes on from NZ_DASWVV010000030.1 coordinate 10,745, forward strand.
TCCGCGATTTCGTCGGCAAGAACCGCCACCTGGTGCAGGGCGGGCCGCCGGACCCGGCGGGAGACCGGAGCGCCCCTCCGGCCTCCCTGCGGGATCAGGACTCGGGCACCGAGGCGCCGTCGCGCCCCGCCTCCCCCGGGCGCCCGCGCGTGCGCCACAGGGAATAGGCGATGCCGGCGCCGAGGATGACGAAGGTGATGCCGAGCGACCACTCGGCCGGGATCTTGCCCAGCCCGAAGAGGTCGGCGACGAACACCTTGCCGCCGATGAAGATCAGCAGCACCGCCAACGCCTGCTTGAGGTAGGCGAAGCGGTGGATGACCGCCGCGAGCGCGAAATACAGCGCGCGCAAGCCCAGGATCGCGAAGATATTGGACGTGTAGACGATGTAGGGATCGGTGGTGATGGCGAAGATCGCCGGCACCGAGTCGACGGCGAAGATGACGTCGGCGATCTCGATCATCATGAGGGCGAGAAAGAGCGGCGTCATGGCGCGCTGCACGCGCCCCGACGCGGCGTCGCGCCGGGTGACGAAGAAGCGATCGCCGTGCAGCGTGTCGGTCACGGGCAGGTGGCGCCGCACCAGGCGCAGCACCGGGTTGCGTCCCAGATCCGGCGCGTGGTCGCCGACCAGCAGCAGCTTGATGCCGGTCACGACGAGGAAGGCGGCGAACAGGTAGAGCACCCACGCGAACTGCGCGACCAGGGCCGCGCCGAACCCGATCATCAGGGCCCGCAGCACGATCACGCCGATGATGCCCCAGAACAGCACGCGGTGCTGGTACTGCCGCGGCACCGCGAAGAAGGAGAAGATCATGGCGATGACGAAGATGTTGTCCATCGCCAGGCTCTTCTCGACGACGAAGCCGGTCACGTATTCGAGACCCGCCTGCGCACCCACGGTCAGCCAGACGAAGCCGCCGAAGGCGAGCCCGAGGGCGATGTAGAAGCCGGAAAGCAGCAGGCTCTCGCGTACGCCGATCTCGTGCTGGTCGCGGTGCAGCACCCCCAGATCGAAGGCGAGCAGGACGACGATGAGGCCAAAAAAGCCGAGCCACATCCACAGTGGCTGGCCCAGGAACAGGGTGGTGAGCATGTCCATGCCGGCCTCCCCCTCAGCTCGGACAGGGCGGGTTGCGCGGCAGGCGCGGGGCGGATTCGGGCGGTGCGATGCACATGGTGTGTCCTCTCGGTTGATCTGCGGGGACAGAAGCCGGGAGGAAGGCCGCGCGCGCCGGAAGAACGCCACGGCAGGATCCCGTCGGCCCCTGCGCGGTGAACCGACATCGCGCCGCGCCAGCAGGCGCCGGCGCCAGAGGGGCCCGGATCACGGCGGTGAGGTAGGAAACGCCGGGGGCGCTTTCAAGTCACCGACTGTGTCGATGCCGGGCGCTGCCGTCGTCGCGGGCCGGGCTTGATTTTCGCGCAGCAGCGGCGTAAACGGCTCCCCCCCGCGTCAAACGACGCGAATCTGCCGCCGGCACTGCCGGCGATTCCGCAACCCGACGCCGCGTTCGTCGCCTTCAGGAGGCCGAGGACATGATCACTTCGGAAACCACGCACACGCGCCTTGCGGGCGTCGCCGCGACCTGCTTCGTGCCGCCGGCGGGAGCAGGGATCCGCAGCCGGTAAGCGTGCCGGCGGGCCAGCGGCGCCGAGTCGAGCCTGCCCGTTACTTAAGCGCATAGTTCAGCATTGACACGCCGCGCGGCGGGTGTAATTGGTTAAGTAGTAACTTAACTGAAAGCCAGCCCCGGCGTGTCGAAATCGCCGCGACCCGTTCGTCGTGACCGGCAAGCAGGAGGATGATCCCCATGATTTCGACTCGCCGGGCGCTGCAATGCGCCCATCCAGACGCGACCACCCCCTGACGGGGTCGCCGGCCGGCGCTCGATCGGCGCCGCCACCGCCAACCATTTCGACTTTCAAGGCAGGTTCCACATGGCCTCCGATATCGCTTCCACGGATTTCTCCAACGCCACCGGGGCGCAAGCCGCCCACGACCCGAGCCACGCGGCGCGCAACCGGCTGGTGATCGCGCTGCTGCTGGTCTCGACCTTCGTGGTGTTCCTCAATGAAACCATCATGAGCGTGGCGCTGCCCCGGCTCATGCACGATCTCGGCGTTTCCGCCGGCGCCGTGCAGTGGCTGACGACGGCATTCCTGCTCACCATGGCGGTGGTGATCCCGGTAACGGGGTTCCTGCTGCAGCGCTTCCACACACGGCCGATCTTCATCCTCGCCATGAGCGTGTTCTCGGCCGGCACGGCGGTGTGCGCGGTCTCGCCCGGGCTCGAACTGCTGGTCGTCGGCCGCATCGTGCAGGCGGTCGGCACGGCGATCATGATGCCGCTGCTGATGACCACGGTGATGACGTTGGTGCCGGCCGACGGGCGCGGCAAGGTGATGGGCAATATCGCCATCGTCATGAGCGTCGCACCGGCGATCGGGCCGACCATATCAGGGCTGATCCTGAGCTACCTGCACTGGCGCTGGATGTTCATCCTGGTGCTGCCCATCGGGCTGGGGGCGCTGGTACTGGGCGCCTGGCGCATGCAGAACGTCACCGAGCCGCGCCATGCACCGCTCGACCTCGTCAGCGTCGTCGTCTCAGCCTTCGCCTTCGGCGGGCTGGTCTACGGCCTGTCGACGCTGGGCGAGGGCGGCGACGCCGGCGGCCTGCCCGGCTGGGTGCCGGTCGCCATCGGGCTGGTGGCCATGGCGCTGTTTGTGTGGCGGCAATTGCGGCTGCAGCGGGACGACCGGGCGCTGCTCGACCTGCGCACCTTCGCCTCGCGCAACTTCACCGTCTCGGTGCTGATGATGGCCATCTGCATGGGCTCGCTGTTCGGGACGGTCATCCTGCTGCCGATCTACCTGCAGGACGTCGTCGGCCTCGATACGCTGCAGACCGGCCTGCTGCTGCTGCCGGGCAGCCTGCTCATGGGGCTCATGGGCCCCCTGGTCGGCCGGCTCTATGACCGGGCCGGCCCGGTGCCGCTGCTGGTGCCCGGCGCCGTCATCGTCTCGGCGGTGATGTGGGCGCTGACGCTGGTCGACCAGCAGACCCCGGTCGCGGCGCTGCTGGCCGGCCACGTCGCCATCTGCGTCGGGCTGGCGCTGGTGTTCACGCCGCTGTTCACGGCCTCGCTGAGCTCGGTGCCGATGCACCTTTATGCGCATGGCAGCGCCGTGCTTGGCTCGGTGCAGCAGGTGGCGGGTGCCGCCGGCGTCGCCCTGTTCGTGGCGCTGATGTCGCTGGAGGCGGCCGGGTTGCTGGCGGCGGGGCAGGCGCCGCAGGCGGCGCTGACCGGTGGCGTGCGGCTGGCCTTCCTGTGCGGCGCCGTGCTGTCGCTGGCGGCGATCGCGGCCGCCTGCTTCGTGCGGCGGCCGGCGGCGCAGGCGGCAGGCATGCCGGGCCACTAGCAGGGGAGCGGAAGGAGAGCGGTCGGACAGTGGGAACTCTCCCTCCCGCGCTCCGCGGGGGGAGACGCTGCGGTTGCGGCACGAGGTGTAGCGTGGTGGAGGGGGTGGCCTGTAGTACGAGCCGTTGTGTGTATCCACCGACCCCCGCGCCGTCACCCCCGGACGCCGCGTAGCGGCGATCTCGGGGGCCCACGCGGCGATCGAGCACGCGGCGAGCCTGGTTGGGTCCCCGAGGTCTCGGCGGGCTTGCGCCCGCCTCGCCCGGGGATGACGGTCCGGCAGGAGAAGCGATAGCTCCTCCACGCAGGCTTGGACGCGCACAGCCCCGCCCCTGCGTCACGTCTCCGACTTATCTTGGCAAGCGGGAATATGTGTGGGACCTGCAGTCGGCACCCTTCCTCCCGCGCTGGCGGGAGAAACGCCGTGGCCGGAGCGACCGTGCAGTCAAGAGTCCCCCACCGCGCAGCCGGGAGCAGCGCTGGGGGAAACCTCGTATCAGCCCTCAGGCGCGGCGCGGTGCCCGCGCGATGGCATCGAGGATCACGCGGCGGGCTTCCTCCACGCCGCCGATATGCTCGATGCGCGCCCACTTGCCGGGCTCGAGGTCCTTGTAGTGGGTGAAGAAATGCTTGACCTTTTCGAGCTGGATGGGCTGCACGTCGCCGATGTCGTGAACGTGGTCGTACATGGCGGTGAGCTTGGGGCTGGGTACGGCGAGGATCTTCTCGTCGATGCCGCCGTCGTCCTCCATGAACAGCACGCCGAAGGGCCGGCAGCGCACCACCGCGCCGGGAACCAGAGGGCGCGAGTTCATGATCAGCACGTCGAGCGGGTCGCCGTCGCCGCACAGCGTGTGGGGCAGGAAGCCGTAATTCCCCGGATAGCGCATCGGCGTATACAGGAACCGGTCGACGAACAGGGCGCCCGAGGCCTTGTCGATCTCGTACTTGATCGGCTCGCCGCCGAGCGGCACCTCGATGATGGCGTTGAGGTCGTCGGGCGGGTTGCGGCCGGTCGGGATGGCGTCGATGTTCATGCTGCTCGGGCTTGTCGGGATATCGGCCCTGCGTTCTGGCCTATCGGGGCGCCCTGATGCAAGCCATATTGCAGGGCCGGACGGCGGGAGCGAAGTGGGGAAAGGGAGGTTTGCCGGTGCGACGCACTCTTGGAGCGGGCCTGCTGGCCGTGGCGCTGCTGGGCGCGGCAAGCGCCCCTGCGGCCTCCCAGCAGGTCGAATCCGCCTATACCGAGGTCAATCTCAACGCCTGCTCGCTGGTCGAGTCCGACGATTTCGGCAGCCGCTGGGCCTGCCCCGGCTACCGCGGCATCCCGGTGATGATCGCCGAGGGCGATCTCAGGTTCTTCGTGTCCTACGGGCTCACCTCGATGCAGGAAAAGGCGGCGGAGCAGACGCTGCCCCCGTTCAACCATCTGGGCGGACCGATCGAGTGGCGGCTGTCCAATGCCGAGGGGCGCTGGCGGCCCTTCGCCACCATCCTGCGCTATTTCACCGCCGGGGAGCAGGGCGAACGGGAGCATCAGGTGCTGGTCGTGACGCGGCTGGGGGAGGGCGCGACCTGCCACGTGGCCTATGTCGACGCCAGCGTCAATGCCGACGCCAACGCGCTGGCACGCCAGGCGGCGGACGAGCGGGCGCGGGACTTCGACTGCGATGGCGACGCGCCCGGATATGTGGGCCGGTTCGAAGCGTGGCAGACCGAGTAGCGGCTCAGCCGCGGGCCATCCTGGCCCTGAGCGTGGTGCGGTCGCGGGCCGAGACGCCGATCAATTCGGCGATGCGCCATACCATGTTGTCCTCGAGCTCGTGGTTGCGGTGGTCGGCGAACACCACCTGCCACATCATGCGCACGATCTCGATGCGCGCGTCGCTGTCGAGCGCGGACAGGGCGGAGGTGAAGCGGTAGAAATCGACCGACTGGCTCTCGTGGTGGGTGGCCTCGGCGATGAGGTGGTCGACCTCGTCGGCGCTCAGTTCGTAGGAATCCTGCAGCGCGGCGCGGAGCGCCTGGCGTTCCTCGGGCTTGACCACGCCGTCGACGGCGGCGAGGTGCACGAGCAGCGCCGCGACCGCGAGGCGCGGTTCGAGCCCGGTGCTGGCCGTGTCGGGGCGGCTGAAAAGACGGGCGATGGCGTCGAACATGCGCATTCCTCTGGTCCGGCATTCTAGATAGTCGGCTTTGCCCCTGCCCTCAATGGCCGGCGCGGGGACGGGGCGGCAAAGGGGCGGGAAGGGATGGCGGCCATCACTTTTTCGGGCCGCTCTTGACTCTCGCATGCCGGTTGATGTTCCCTGTTTGTTCTCATCAGAACGAAAGGAAGGCCTTCCCCATGCCGGGCTGCAGGCACGAAGCGGTGGAGTCGTTGCGGGCGCAGATCGCCCGGATCGAGCAGCGCCCGGCGCTGTCCGAGGCAGCCTCCCGGCAGCGGCGGCTCTCCGGCCCGTTCGCGCTTCCCGGCGGGCTGCTGCACGAGGTGTTTACCGACGAGCGGCGCAATGGCGGCGCGGCGCTGGGCTTCGCGCTGGCCCAGGCGCGGGTTCTGGCGGGGCCGGAGCGGCCGGCGCTGCTGTTCGTGCAGTTGAGGCGCGAGGCGCAGGACATGGGCCTGCCCTACGGGGTGGGGCTCAAGAGCTTCGGCATCGACCCCGACGCGCTGGTGCTGACCCGGGTCGAGAGCATCGTCGAGTTCCTGTGGGCGATCGAGGAGGCGGTGAGCTGCCGGGCGGTGGCGGCGGTGCTCGCCGATATCGCCAATGCCCCCGGGGCGCTCGATTTCACCGCGTCGCGGCGGTTGAGCCTCAGGGCCCAGGCCGCCGGCACCTCGGTGTTCCTCACCCGCTACGGGAAGGGACGCGAAGCGAGCGCGGCCCGGCTGCGCTGGCGGGTCGCGCCCGCCCTGAGCGGCGCGGTGGCCTTCGATGCCCGGGCGCCGGGCGCCCCGCGCTGGCGGGTGGTGCTCGAAAAGGGGCGGCTTCCGGCAGGGCGTGCCGGCACGGAATTTTTTCTGGACTGGACCGAAAATGGCTTCGTCGTGGTCGACAGCAGCACCCATGAGGCTTCCCCGGAGGCGGGGCGGGCGCCGTCACCTCGCGCTGTTCCTGCCGCGCTGGGCGACCGACTGCCTCAGGCGGGCTGACCCCGAGCTGGGTCGGCTGGAGCGTCCGCTGGTCCTGTGGGAGCGCCGGCGCGGGGCCATGCGGCTCGTCGCCGTCGATGCGCTGGCGGCGCGGGCCGGGCTCACCGTGGACCAGAATCTTTCCGACGCCAGGGCGCTGGTGCCCAACCTCGAGGCCAGGGAAATCGACCCCGGCTTCCTCGCGCACGGCTTCGCCGAGTTCGCCGACTGGCATTCCTATGCCAGCCCCATCGTCGCGGTGCTGGCCGAGCAGGCGCCCTGGGGGGATCTGTGCCTCGACATCACCGGCGTCGCGCATCTGTTCGGCGGCGAGGAGCAGCTGCTCGCGACGGTCACAGGGCGGCTCGCGGCGCTGGGCCTGACCGTCACGGGCGCCATCGCGCCCAGCATCGGGGCGGCCTGGGCGCTCGCCCATTTCGACCAGGGCCGGGTGCTGGCGGACGACGAGGTCGATGCGGCGCTGGGGCCGCTGCCGGTGGCCGCGCTCAGGCTGAGCGAAGCGCAGCTCGCCGGCCTCAGCCAGATGGGCTTGAAGCGCGTCGGCCAGCTCTACGGCCGCGACCGCAAGGCGCTGGCGGCGCGTTTCGGCGCCTCCCTGGTCACCCGCCTCGACCAGGCGCTGGGCCAGGCCGAGGAGCGGCTGGTGCCGCGCCTGCCGGTGGCCGAGCGCTTCGCCGAGCGCCGCTTCGCCGAGCCCATCGGGCTGATCGACGACGTGCTGATGACGGCGCAGGACCTCGCCATCCAGCTCGCCCTGAGGCTCGAGGCCGAAGGGCTCGGGGCGCAAAGCTTTCACCTGTTCCTCTACCGGGTCGACCACAAGGTGATGCGCCTTGCGGTCAACGCCGCCCGCGCCACCCGCGACGCCGGCCATATCGCCCGGCTGTTCGCCAACCGCGCCGAGCGGCTGGTGGCCGAATACGACCCCGGCTTCGGCATCGACATGATCCGGCTGGCGGCGACCTCGACCAGCCCGCTCGACAGCGTCCAGCTCGGCGCCTTCGAGACGGCCGACGGCGCCCGCGACCTCGACCGGCTCTACGACCGCATGACCAGTCGGCTTGGGCCGCTGGCGGTGGTGCGCTCGAAATTCGTCAACACCCATATTCCCGAACGGGCGGTCAAGCTCGAGCCGGTGGTGGCCCGCACCCCCGACGATCCTGCCGCCGCGCCCGACGGCAGGCTGCCGCGGCCCCTGCGGCTGCTGCCTTCGCCCGAGCCGATCGGCGTCACCGCCGAAGTGCCGGACGGGCCGCCGGCCGGCATGGTCTGGCGGCGCGTGCGCTACCGTTTCGTCAAGGCCTCCGGCCCCGAGCGCATCGGCGCCGAATGGTGGCAGCCGGACCACGAATTCGGCGCTCCGGCCCCGTCGCAACTGCCCGAACTGCCGCTCTCCAACCGCGACGCGGAAGCGGCCTTGCCGGCCGGCTTCGCCGAAGGCGCCCCGGTCCCGAGCCGCGACTATTACGTCGCCGAGGACGATGGCGGCCGGCGCTTCTGGCTGTTCCGCGACGGACCCTATGGCGAAGCGGCAAGTCCGCGCTGGTACCTGCACGGGTTCTTCGCGTGAGCGCGATCCTTCCCCTCGAAGGCCGGCCGCGCCGCCCCGCCCCGCCGGCGCCGACGCCGGCCTATGCCGAATTGATGACGACCAGCAATTTCTCCTTCCTGCGCGCCGGTTCGCACCCCGAGGAACTCGTCGCCCGCGCCGCGGCGCTGGGGCTGTCCGGCCTGGGGCTGTGCGACCGCAACAGCTTCGCCGGGGTGGTGCGCGCGCATGTGGCGATGCGCGACCTCAAGGACGCGCACCCCAATTTCCGCTACGTCGTGGGCACCCGGCTGGTGTTCGCCGACGGCACGCCGGATATCGTCGCCTACCCGACCGACCGCGCCGCCTATGGCCGGCTGTGCAAGCTGCTCACCACCGGCAATTTGCGTGCCGGCAAGGGCGATTGCATCCTTTCCTTCGAGGATCTCGTTCCCTTCGCCGAGGGGCAGTTGTTCATCCTCAAGGTCGACGAGGACCGCTTTGCCGCCGGGGAGGCGGCGCTCCGGCAGCTTGCGACCCTCGCGCCCGGCCGCACCTGGCTCGCCGCCGCCTGCACCTACGGGGGGCAGGACCGCCTGCGCCTCAACCGGCTGGCTGATCTCGCTGCCCGTACCGGCGTCAAGCTGATCGCGGTCAACGACGTGCTCTATCACGATCCGGCCCGCCGCGTGCTGCAGGACGTGGTCACCTGCATCCGCGAGCACCTGACAATCGCCGAAGCGGGGCGGCGGCTCGAGCAGAACGCCGAGCGCCATCTCAAGCCACCGGCCGAGATGGCCCGCCTGTTCCGCGAGCATCCCGAGGCCGTGGCCGAGACGCAGCGCCTGCTGGCCCGCATCGGCTTTTCGCTCGACGACCTGCGCTACAACTATCCCGAGGAAACCGTCGGCAGCGGCGAGACGGCGCAGCAGACGCTGGAGCGGCTCACCTGGGAGGGGGCGCGCCGGCGCTATCCGCCGGAAAAATTTCCGCGCGGCATCCCGTTCAAGGTGCGGCGCGGCGTCGTCGGCGAATTGAGGCTGATCGCGCAGATGCGCTACGCCCCCTATTTCCTCACCGTGCACGATCTGGTGCGCTTCGCCCGCGACGAGCGGGGCATCCTCTGCCAGGGGCGCGGCTCGGCCGCCAATTCCATGGTCTGCTTCTGCCTCGGGGTGACCGAGGTCGACCCCATGGTCGGCAATTTGGTGTTCGGCCGCTTCCTGTCCACCGAGCGGCTGGAGCCGCCCGACATCGACGTCGACTTCGAGCACGAGCGGCGCGAAGAGGTGATGCAGTACCTGTACAGGAAATACTCGCGCCAGCGGACCGGCCTCACCGCCACCGTCGTCACCTACCGCTCGAAAGGAGCGCTACGCGAGGTGGCCAAGGTGTTCGGGCTCTCCGAGGATGCCATCGCGGCGATGAACGGGCTGAGCTGGGGCTGGTACTCGCTGCGGCTCGAAAGCGCGCGGGTGAGGGAACTCGGGCTCGACCCGGAGGAGCCGACGCTCAGGAAAGTGCTCGCCATCGCCGGCGAGCTCATGGGCTTTCCCCGCCATTTGTCGCAGCACGTGGGCGGCTTCGTCATCACCCGCGACCAGCTCGACCATCTGATCCCTATCACCAATGCGGCGATGGCCGAGCGCACCGTGGTCGAGTGGGACAAGAACGACCTCGACGCGCTCGGCATCCTCAAGGTCGACATCCTCGCGCTCGGCATGCTGAGCTGCATCCGCCGCGCCTTCGAACTCATGCACCAGCATTACGGCCTCGACCTGACGCTGGCCGGCGTGCTCGACGAGGAGCGCGAAGACCAGGCGCGGCGCCGGCGCGGCGAGCCGGCGAAGAGCGACCGCGTCTACGCCATGACGCACCGGGCCGACACGGTCGGGGTGTTCCAGATCGAGAGCCGGGCGCAGATGAGCATGCTGCCCAGGCTGAGGCCGAAGGAGTTCTACGACCTCGTCATCGAGGTGGCGATCGTCAGGCCGGGCCCGATCCAGGGCGGCATGGTGCACCCCTATCTCAAGCGCCGGCAGGGAATCGAGAGAATGGAGCCGATCCGCCCCGAACTCGAAGCGGTGCTGGGGCGGACGCTGGGCATCCCGCTGTTCCAGGAGCAGGCGATGCAGATTGCCATCGTCGGCGCCGGCTTCACCCCGGGCGAGGCCGACCAGCTGCGCCGGGCCATGGCCACCTGGCGGCGCAACGGCCGGATCGAGCTGTTCCGCGAACGCTTCATGGGCGGCATGGCGCAGCGCGGCTATACGAAGGAATTCGCCGAGCGCTGTTTCAAGCAGATCGAGGGCTTCGGCGAATACGGCTTCCCCGAAAGCCACGCGGCGTCCTTTGCGCTGCTCGTCTATGTCTCGTGCTGGCTCAAATGCCACTATCCGGACGTCTTCGCCTGCGCCCTGCTCAACAGCCAGCCGATGGGCTTCTACGCCCCGGCGCAGATCGTGCGCGACGCCATTGAGCACGGGGTCGAGATGCGCGCGGTCGACGTCAACCGCTCCGGGCTGGAGACCCTGCTCGAAGACGGCACCCCGGCCGCGCCGCGCATCTGGCAGCGGCACGCCGAGATGGCCGGGGACATCCGCTCCACCCGGGCGATCCGGCTGGGCTTCTCGCAGATCAAGGGCCTCAAGCAGGACCACGCCAACCGCATCGTCGCGCGCCGCGGCGGCGGCTACGATTCGGTGCGCGATCTGTGGCTGCGGACCGGGCTTGCCCCGGCGGTGCTCGAGAAGCTGGCCGAAGCCGATGCCTTCGGTTCGCTCGGGCTGTCGCGCCGCGATGCGCTGTGGGCCGTGAGGGGCCTGCTGGGGACCGACGGCGCCGAGACGCTGCCGCTGTTCGCCGCTGCCGGGCCGCGCGCGCGCCGCGACGAGCCGGATGCCGGCCTGCCGCCGATGCCGCCGGGGGAACAGGTGGTGCACGACTACCGGAGCCTGTCGCTTTCCCTGAAGGGACATCCGGTAAGCTTTTTGAGGGAGATGCTCGACCGGCAGGGCTTCCTGCGTGCGCAGGAGCTGGCGACGGCCCCCGCCGGCCGCATCGTCCAGACGGCGGGGCTGGTGCTGGTGCGGCAGCGGCCGGGCACGGCGACGGGAGTGATCTTCGCCACGCTCGAGGACGAGACCGGCATCGCCAACATCATCGTCTGGCCAAAAGTGTTCGAGCAGAACCGCCGCGCCGTGCTGGCACCGC
>NZ_DASWVV010000031.1:0-4149 GCF_036406155.1 Devosia sp.
GCCGCCAGCGGCGCGGCCGCCGGCGTCGTGGGCGCCACCGGCGGCGACGGCGGGGGTGGTGCCGATGGTGGCGGCGGTGGCGGCGGCGCAACCGGCTCGGCGGCGACGGGCTCGGGCGGTTCGGGTGGCTCGGGCGGGGCCGGCTCGAACGCCGGCGTTGCGGGCGCGGCTGCCGTCGTAGCCCTGTCCTGCTGGATTTCCACCAGCGGCGCCCCCACGGCCACCATGTCGCCCACGGCGCCATGCACGGCCAGCACCACGCCGGCGACGGGCGAGGACATGTCGACCGTGGCCTTGTCCGTCATCACGTCGACCAGCGCCTGGTCCTCGACGATCGTATCGCCGGGCTTGACGTACCAGGCGGTGATCTCGGCCTCGGTGACGCCCTCGCCGATGTCGGGCAGGCGGAAGACGTACGGGCTCATGCCGCTGCCTCCGTGGCGCGGCGCAGCGCCGCGGCGACCCGGTCGGGGCCGGGGAAATAGTCCCACTCGAAGGCGTGCGGATACGGCGTGTCCCAGCCGCAGACGCGCTCGATGGGGCTCTTGAGGTAGTAGAAGCAGCGCTCCTGCACCAGCGCCGAGAGCTCGGCCCCGAAACCGGCGAAGCGCGAGGCCTCGTGCACGATGACGCAGCGCCCCGTCTTGCGCACCGAGGCGCACACGGCATCGATGTCGAGCGGCACGATCGAGCGCAGGTCGAGCAATTCGGCATCGATGCCGCTGGCGGCGATGGCGGCGGCGGCGACGTGCACCATGGTGCCATAGGCGAGCACGGTGACGGCATGGCCCGCACGCACCACCGCGGCGGTGCCGAGCGGCACCGTATAATGGCCGGCCGGGACCTCGGCGGCGGGATGGCCGTCCCAGGACTGCAGCGCCTGCCCGGGGCGGCCGTCGAACGGGCCATTGTACAGCCGCTTGGGCTCGAGGAAGATCACCGGGTCGTCGCATTCGATGGCGGCGATGAGCAGGCCCTTGGCGTCGCGGGGATTGGACGGGATGACCGTCTTCAGTCCGGTGACGTGGGCGAAGATCGCCTCCGGGCTCTGGCTGTGCGTCTGGCCGCCGAAAATGCCCCCGCCATAGGGAGCGCGCACGGTAATCGGGGCGGTGAACTCGCCGTTGGAGCGGTAGCGCAGGCGGGCCGCCTCCGAGACCAGCTGGTCGTAGGCGGGCAGGATGTAGTCGGCGAACTGGATCTCGACCACCGGGCGTAGCCCGTAGGCGGCCATGCCAATGGCGGCGGCGACGATGCCGCCCTCGGCGATGGGGGTATCGAAGCAGCGGGTCGGGCCGTATTTGGCCTGCAATTTGTCGGTGACCCGGAAGACGCCGCCGAAATAGCCGACGTCCTCGCCGAACACCAGCACCTCCGGATCGAGGGCGAGCATGGTGTCGAGCGCATCGTTGAGGGCCTGCACCATGGTCATCCCCGGCATGGCTCAGATCCCCAGTTCGCGGCGCTGTTCGAGGACGCGCCAGTCGGGCTCCTTGAACACGCCCTCGAACATCTGCTCGAGGCTGGGCTTGCCCTGCCCCAGCGTACCGCTCGCCTCGCCCTGGCGCACTGCCTCGCGCACTGCCTGCTCGAGTTCGGCGACGAGCGCGGCGTCACGGACGTCATCCCACTGGCCGAGCCGCACGAGGTGCCGGCGCAGGCGGTCGACCGGATCGCCCAGCGGCCAGTGCGCCGCCTCCTCGGCGGGTCGGTAGCGGGCCGGGTCGTCGCTGGTCGAGTGGCCGGCAGCGCGGTAGGTGAAGAATTCGATGAGCGTCGGGCCGCCATTGGCGCGGGCCCGCTCGGCGGCCCACTGCGTCGCCGCCCACACGGCGAGAAAGTCGTTGCCGTCGACGCGCAGCCCCGGCAGGCCGTAGCCAATGGCCTTGGCGGCGAAGGTCGTCCGCTCCGCCCCGGCCATGCCGGAAAAGCTCGAGATCGCCCACTGGTTGTTGGCGATGCACAGGATGACGGGCGCATTGTAGACGCTGGCGAAGGTCAGCGCCTCGTGGAAGCCGCCCTCGGCGGTGCTGCCCTCCCCTATATGGGCGACGGCGATGTTGCCGTCGCCGCGATAGGCCGAGGCCATGGCCCAGCCGACGGCGTGGCCGAAGCGGTTGGCGAGGTTGCCCGACAGCGAATAGAAGCCGTGCGCCCGCGCCGAATAGAGGATCGGCAACTGCCGGCCCTGCAGCGGATCGCGTCCGTTCGAGAAGATCTGGTTGACGAGGTCGAGCAGCGGATAGTTGCGCGCCATCAGCCAGCCGAGGTCGCGATAGGTGGGAAAGCACATGTCGGTCGGCCCGAGCAGCAACGCCTGCGCCACCGGGATGGCCTCCTCGCCCAGCGACTTCATGTAGAAGCTGGTCTTGCCCTGGCGCTGCGCCCGGTACAGCCGCTCGTCGAAGATGCGCGTCAGCAGCATGGCGCGCAGCCCGGCGATGAGCTGGGCCGGCGCAATTTCGGGGGCCCATGCCCCGACGGCGTCGCCGCCCTCGTCGAGCACCCGGATCAGACCGTGGGCAAGGTCGCCAAGTGTGCCCGGATCGGCCAGCGAGTCGGGGCGCTCATTGAACCCGGCGGGTGGCACGGCGATATGCGAAAAATCAGGCGGATCGCCCGGGCGCGCCGCCGGCATGGGGATATGCAGCTGCAGTCGTGCCGACTGTGCCATTCCTCCTCGACCCTCCCAAGTCGGCTTCACTATGGCATCGACCCAGGAGACAGATTGTGCTTTTCGTCGCCTCCCCTCCCTCGCAGCTGGGATGGGAAGGCTGAAACCATGAACGGATTAGGACAGGATTGCGGAGCGCGCCCCGGGCCGCTAATTTCATGGCATGGATGCCATGGACCGCAAGATCCTCAGGGTGCTGCAGCGCCAGCCCGACCTGCCGATGACCGAACTGGCGGCGCAGGTCGGCCTCTCGCACACCCCGTGCTGGCGTCGCATCAAGAAGCTGGAGGCGGAAGGGGTGATCCAGCGCCGCGCCCTGATCCTCGACCCGCGGCGCGTCGGCTTCGGCGTCAACGTCTTCGCCCAGTTGCACTTCGCGCGCCAGGACGAGGCGACGCTCGAGGCCTTCGAGACCGAGGTCGCCGCCCACCCGCAGATCGTCGAATGCTTTTCGATGAGCGGGGAGAGCGACTATCTGCTGCGCGTCGTCGCCCAGAGCATCGAAGACTACGAGCAGTTCCTCAAGAAGGTCATCCTGCACCTGCCCGGCGTCTCCACCGTCAACTCCAGCTTCTCGCTGAAGACGGTCAAGCTGACCACCGACCTGCCGGTCTGAGCGCGCCGGCATCGGCACCGTCGCGCGCGCGCTGACCGTGCCCCGCCCCCGGCCCCTGTGCCGGCTGGGGAATGTCGATGCCCTCGCGGGCATAGGCGCCGAGCTTGTTGCGCATCGTCCGTACGGAGATGCCGAGGATCCCGGCGGCACGGGTGCGATTGCCGTCGGTCTGCCTCAGGGTAGCGAGGATCAGGTGACGTTCGACGTCGGCGACGGGGAGCCCCACCAGTTGCTCAGCGATCTCCCTGACACGAAAGCCAGTCATTTCTCCTCTTTCTGAGCGCCCCAATGCCTGTTCGGCCCGGCAACCATCGTGATTCATGGTTAACACATCGTTATGTTCTGTATTGGTCCACCCTCCGACAACCGAACCATCCTGCGGGCGATGTAGAACGCGACCGGCGCGCTCACGATGACCGGGCCTGGCCGCATCGCTGGCGCTTAACACATTGGTTTTGTTGCGTGGCGGCGCCGATCTGGGGGCACTCGGATGTGCTCGGCGCCGCCACGACTGCGCCGTTCGAATCGAAGCGACGCGTCAGGGTGGCATGGCGATGCTGACAAACAGCCAACATCGCCGGTCAGCAAACCGGCAGGTTCGGCGCCTGCTCACGGCGGCATCAGGAGGAATTTCTCATAGACCCAGCCGCTCCGCCCGTCCGGGGCAACGATGCGCACCCAGCCCTGCTCGCTAGCGGCAATGGTGACCGGCGCGCCGCCGGGCAGGGCAAACAGCCTGTCGCTGTCGGTCGCGGGCCCGGTCCGCACGTTGACGCCGTCACCGGCCACGACCCGCAGTGCCGCACCCGCGGCGCCTGGCTCCGGGTCGACGTTCGCCGGCTCCGGGTCGACATCGACC
>NZ_DASWVV010000032.1:0-29740 GCF_036406155.1 Devosia sp.
CCGGCCCGGGGTCCGCCGCATCGAGCTGCCGCTGCGCCGCCGCCTGCAGGACGCGCTGGAGCGGCTTGCCGCCGCGCGCGCCGCGCAACTGGGCCCCAAGCTCTCGGTCGCCATCGTCGCCGCCGACCTCGGCAGCGGCGAGATCCTCGCTTCCGTCGGCTCGGCCGGTCTGTTCGCCACCGAGGCCGACGGCTACATCGACATGACGCAGGCGGTGCGCTCGCCCGGCTCGACGCTCAAGCCGCTCATCTACGGGCTCGGCTTCGAGCTCGGCCTCGCCCATCCCGAGAGCCTGATCGAGGATCGGCCCACCGCCTTCCGCGGCTACGTGCCGGTCAATTTCGACGGCCGCAACCGCGGCACCGTGTCCATCCGGCAGGCCCTGGCCGAGTCGCTCAATATCCCCGCCGTGGTGGTGCTCGATGCCGTCGGCACCGCGCGGCTGGTGGCGCGGCTGCGCCGCGCCGACGTCCATCCCCGCCTCCCCGACGAGACCGCGCCCGGCCTCGCCGTCGGCCTCGGCGGCGTCGGCGTCACCCTGCGCGACCTCGTTTCGCTCTACGCCGCCATTGCCCGCGGCGGGCTGCCGCTGCACCTCGATGACGGCGTCCGGCCGTCGGCCGCCGGCGCTGCCGCCCCGGTGCTCGATGCGGTCGCCGCCTGGTACGTGACCGATATCCTGCGCGACGTGCCGCCGCCGCTCAACGGCTCGCCCGGCCGCATCGCCTACAAGACCGGCACCTCCTACGGCTACCGCGACGCCTGGGCCATCGGCTTCGACGGCGCCACGGTGATCGGCGTCTGGGTCGGGCGCCCCGACGGCGCTTCGGTGCCGGGGCTTTCCGGCATCAGCGCCGCCGCCCCCATCCTGTTCGAAAGCTTCGACCGGCTCGGCGGCCCCCCGGCACCGTTCCGGCCGGCCCCGCCGGGGGCCATCTTCGCCTCCAATGCCGGGCTGCCCGCGCCGCTGCGCCGTTTCCGCCACCCCGACGCCGACATGGTAAGGCGCGACGCGGCGCCCGAGATCGCCTTTCCCGCGGACGGCGTCGATGTCGACCTGGGGCTACGCTCCGGCGCCGCATCGCCGCTCGTAGTCAAGGTGCGCAACGGCGTGCCGCCCTTCACCTTCTTTGCCAACGGCGCGCCCTTCGGCCGCTCCGCCTTCGCCCGCCAGGGCAGCTGGACGGCGGACGGTCCGGGCTTCGTCACGCTCTCGGTGGTCGACGCCGCCGGCCGTTCCGACGCGGTGACGGTGTTCCTCGATTAGGCGTTCGCCTTGGCATAGTCGTTGCGGTACCACTCGACGAAGGCCCGCACCCCGTCCTCGATGCTGGTGCCCGGCACGTAGCCGGTGAGGGCCCGTAGCAGGCCGGCATCGGCATGCGTGCCGGCGACGTCGCCCTTCTGCATGGGCAGCAGCCGGCGGTCTGCCGTCTTGCCCAGGTGCCGCTCGATGGTGGCGATGAAGTCCAGCAGTTCGACCGGCTGGCCGCCGGCGATGTTGACCACCCGGAACGGCGCGACCGGCGACAGCGAGTCCGCCGCGCTCACCGGCTTGCCTTGCTCGGGCGGCACCCCCATCAGTCGCACGATCCCCTCCACGAGATCGTCGACATAGGTGAAGTCGCGCCGCATCTTGCCCGCGCCGTAGATGTCGATCGGCTCGCCCCTTTCGATCGCGGCGACGAACTTGAACAGCGCCATGTCCGGCCGGCCCCACGGCCCGTAGACGGTGAAGAAGCGGAAACAGGTGGTCGGCAGGGCCCACAGATGGGCGTAGGCGTGGCACATTTCTTCGCCCGCCTTCTTGGTGGCGGCATAGAGGGTCAGCGGCGCGTCGGCGCGGTCGGTCTCGGCGAACGGCGTCTTGGTGTTGCCGCCATAGACCGAACTGGTGGAGGCGAACAGGAAATGCCGGGGCGCCGCCTCGCGCACCGCCTCGAGCACGTTGAAGGTGCCGGTGAGGTTGGAGCTCGCATAGGCCTCGGGCTGCTCGAGACTGTAGCGCACGCCCGCCTGCGCCGCGAGGTGGACGACGATCTGCGGCTTCGCCTCGGCAAAGGCCCTTTGCAGCGCCTCGCGGTCCTCCAGCATGCCGATATGGGCGGCGAAGCCGTTGTGGCGCGCCAGCAGGGCGTGCCGGCGCTGCTTGAGTGCCACGTCGTAATAGGGCGTCATGCCGTCGAAGCCGGTGACCTCGTGCCCGTCGGCGAGCAGCCGCCGGCTGAGGTGAAAGCCGATGAAGCCGGCGCTGCCGGTGACGAGCACCCTCATTCGGCGGCCCGGGCGGCCGCGGCCCGCTCGGTCGCGGCCGGCCGGCCGATGCAGCAATAGCTGAAGCCCTGCGCTTCGACCTCCGCCCGCCGGTAGACGTTGCGCAGGTCGACCAGCACCGGCGCCCGCATGGTCTGCCTGAGGCGCTCGAGGTCGAGCGAGCGGAACTCGTTCCACTCCGTCACCAGCACCAGCGCATCGGCGTCCGTCGCGGCCTCGTAGGCGTTTTCGGCGTAGTCCACGGGCGGCAGGACCGCGCGCGCCGCCGCCATGCCCTCGGGGTCGTAGGCCCTGACCCGCGCCCCGGCATCGACCAGCGCCTGCACCACCGCGATCGAGGGCGCCTCGCGCATGTCGTCCGTATTGGGCTTGAAGGTGAGGCCGAGCACCGCCACCGTCTTGCCGCGCACGTCGCCGCCGCAGGCGGCGATGACCTTGCGGCCCATGGCGCGCTTGCGCTGGTCGTTGACCGCTACGGTGGTCTCGACCAGCCGCAGCGGGCTGTCGTGGTCGTGCCCGATCCTGAGCAGCGCCAGCGTGTCCTTGGGGAAGCAGGAGCCGCCATAGCCCGGCCCGGCATTGAGGAACTTGGGCCCGATGCGGTTGTCGAGGCCGATGCCGCGCGCCACCTCCTGCACGTTCGCGCCGGTCTTCTCGCACAGATCGGCGATCTCGTTGATGAAGGTGATCTTCATGGCGAGGAAGGCGTTGGCCGCGTATTTCGTCAGCTCGGCGGTGCGCCGGCCGGTGACCAGGATCGGCGCCTGGTTGAGATAGAGCGGGCGGTAGACTTCCTCCATCACCGCGCGGGCGCGCTCGTCCTCGAGGCCGACCACGATGCGATCAGGGCGCTTGAAATCCTCGATGGCGGCGCCCTCGCGCAGGAATTCGGGGTTCGAAACCACCGCCACGTCGGCGTCGGGATTGGTCTCGGCGATGATGCGCTCGACCTCGTCGCCGGTTCCCACCGGCACCGTCGACTTGGTGACCACCACGGTGAAGCCGCTCAGCGCACGCGCGATCGAGGCCGCCGCGGCGTGCACGTAGGAGAGGTCAGCATAGCCGTCGCCGCGCCGCGACGGCGTGCCCACGGCGATGAACACGACGTCGGCTTCGGCCACGGCCGGCTCGAGGTCGATGCTGAAGCCGAGCCGGCCGGCTGCGGCGTTGTCGGCGACCAGCCGGTCGAGGCCGGGCTCGAAGATCGGGATGCGGCCAGCGCGCAGCGCCGCGATCTTGTCGTGGTCGAGGTCGACGCAGGTCACCTGATGCCCGAAATCGGCAAGGCAGGCCCCGCTCACCAGCCCCACATAGCCCGTTCCGATCACCGCAATGCGCATTGGCCCAGTCCCGTGTCCGTTGCGGCCGCGCACCGGGCAAACCGGCCGCTGCCGCAGCGCCCTAGTTAGCCGACCGGGGGCGCCGCGACCAGTGGGGAATGGCCTGCGGCGGCGATCGGCAGGCTATGGCCCGGCCACCCCGCGCTCCAGCGCCGCGTAGATGCGCAGATGCTGGTCCGTTACCCCGGCGATGCCGAACTCCCGCTCGGCGAGGCGGCGGCCGGCCGCTCCCATGGCCTGCCGCCGGTCGGGGTCGAGCAGCAGCGTCTCGATCGCCTGGGCGAGGCTGTCGGCGTCCCTGACCGGCACCAGCAGGCCGGTGACCCCCGGCTCGATCGCGTCGCGGCAGCCGGGATGGTCGGTGGTCACCACGGCGCGGCCGCACGCCGCCGCCTCGAGCAGCACCTTGGGGACGCCCTCGCCGTAATAGGAAGGCAGCGCCACTACGTGCGCCTCGGCGAGCAGGGTGGCCATGTCGGCCCGCTGCCCGAGGATCTCGACCACGCCCTCCTGCCGCCAGCTGTCGAGCTGGTCGGCGGTGACCGTCGTCGGATTGCCCGGATCGATGCTGCCGGCGAGCCGGAAGCGCGCGGCGAGCCCGCGCTCGCGCAGCAGCCGGGCGGCGCGCACGAACTCCGTCGCGCCCTTGGCCTTGAGCAGCCGCGAGGCGAAGAGCACGGTCGGCGGCGGCCCCGGCTCGGGCAGGTAGCGATACTGCTCGAGGTCGACGCCGGAGCCGCGGATCATGACGATGTTGCCCTCGGGCAGGCGGGCGAGTTTCGACAGCGCCTCCCGGTCGGCCACGTTCTGGAAGATCACCCGGATGTTCCCGTGGCCCAGGGCGAAGCGGAACAGCGGTGCCAGGGCCGCCCGCAGCATCCTGGCGCGCGCCCCGTCGGCGGTGAACACGTGGCCGAGCCCCGAGATGGCGACGACCACGCCCGGGACCCGGCGCAGCCGTGCGGCGATGCCGCCGTAGAGCACCGGCTTGATGGTGACGAGGTGGACCAGATCGGGCTTGAGGCGCTGCATCAGCCGCAGCAGCGCCCGGAAGGCCCGCCACTCGCCGACAGGGCCGCGGCCGCTGCGCGACAGCGGCACCTCGTGGTGCACGAAGCCGTGGCGGGCGATCGCGCCCACTCCCGGCCCGGGGGCGGTGGCGACATGGACGTCGTGCCCGGCAGCGCGCGCGGCGGTGGCCACGGCGAGCCGATGCGAGACGAAGAACTCGGCGTCATTGACGACGATCAGCAGGCGGCCGGCCACGCGCACTCTCCATCCACGTCTGCAGCATCAGGATGCCCCTTCCAGCGTCTGCCCGAGAAGCCTTTCCCAGCGGTCGAGCACCGCGGCGGCGCCGTAGCGGGCACGTATCGCCGCGCCATCCCCCGCCAGGCGCCGGCGCCGCCCGGCGTCGAGCATGAGCCCTTCGAGGGCCTGCGCCAGCGCCTCCGGCCGGCTGGGGACGGGGTCCACCAGCACGCCGTTTACGCCGTCTTCGATCAGTTCGTTCGTCCCCGGGCAGTCGCGGAAGCCCACGGCCGGCAGCCCGTAGGCCAGCGCCTCGGCCGTGGCCAGCCCGAAGCTCTCGTAGCGCGACGGCATCACGAACAGCTGCGCGGCGAGATACTCGCTGGCGATGTCGGCGCTGCTGCCGGGCAACTCGACGCGGCCGGCGAGGCCGAGTTCGCCGACCAGCGCCTCGAGGCGGCCGCGCAGTTCCCCGTCGCCCACGATGCGTAGCCGCCAGCCCGGCATCCGCGGCGCCAGCAGGGCGAAGGCGCGGATCAGCGTCTCGTGGTCCTTCTGCGCCGTCAGCCTGCCGACCGTCAGCAGCGTCGACGGACCGCCTGCTTCCGGCGCCACGTCGGCCTGGGCGTCCGAGGCGAGGGTAAGCGGGTTGGGCACGACCTCGATGCGCCGCCGCAGCGCCGGCGGATACTTGCTCGCGGCCGCCTCGGTGACGCAGGTCATGCGCGCGAGCAGCGGCGGGGCGAGGCGCAGCAGCAGCGCCTGCAGCGGCCGCGACCGGTAGTGCTCGGGCACGATGTGCTCGCTGGCCACCACCGGGATGCCGCTGCCGGCGAGCGCGGCGGCGAGCGGCAGGAACATGGAGTGCATGAAGCCGATGGCGACGTCCGGCCGATGCCTCCTCACCCGCCGCCGCAGCGCCACCATGCGCTGCAGCGTGGCGACCGGCGTCGCCGGGCCGGTGGTCGAGCCGATGCCAAGCCCGATCCGTTCGACCGC
The DNA here is from genome assembly GCF_036406155.1 of Devosia sp. Taxonomy (GTDB): domain Bacteria; phylum Pseudomonadota; class Alphaproteobacteria; order Rhizobiales; family Devosiaceae; genus Devosia_A. Next base: position 5,865 of record NZ_DASWVV010000032.1, read on the forward strand.
CGCGTCCAGCGCATAGAACGGGCGGCCGCCCGGCGCCTCGAAGGTCAGCACCGCCACGTCGTGGCCGCGCGCCGCGAGCCCGTTCGCGACGGTGGCCAGCACCCGCTCGGCGCCGCCGCCCGGGTTGTTCATGGCCTTGATGCAGAACAGCAGTCTCATGCGGGAAGGCACGCGCGCAGCGTCTCCTCCCAGCGATCGAAGACCGCCTCTGGCCGGTAGGGCGCGACCGACTCGGCGGCGTTGCGGCCCATGCGGGCGCGCTCCGCATCGGCCGCCAGCAGCGGCGCCAGCGCCTCGGCCAGCGCCGCCGCGTCGTTGTTGCCGGCCGCGAGCGCGCCGGTCTCCCCGCCTTCGATGAGGTCGGCCACCCCGGCGCAGCCGGCGAAGCCGACGGCGGGCAGGCCGTGCGCCAGCGCCTCGGCCAGGGCATTGGGAAAGCCCTCCCAGCGCGCCGGCAGGCAGAACAGCTGCGCCGCCGCGTATTCGGCGCCGATATCGGCAGTGGCCCCGGGCAGGGCGACACGGCCCGAAAGCTGCGGCAGCCCGCTAACCTGTGCCTCGAGCGCCGCCCGGTCCTCGCCCTCGCCGACGATCCGCAGGTCCCATTGCGGAAAGCGCGGGGCGAGGTCGGCAAAGGCCGCGAGCAGCACGCGATAGTTCTTCTGGTAGCTGAGCCGGCCCACCGACAGCAGCCGGAAGCGCCCGTCGGGCCCGGGTACCGCCGGCTGCGCCTGCGCCGCCGCCGGCGCCACCGGGTTCGGGATGGTCACCATCCGGTCGCGCAGATGCGCCGGATAGAGCGCGCGGTAGCGCTCGAACTGGATGGTGATGCGGGTGGCGAAGCGGAACGCCTGGTGCTGGACGAACCTCGCCCGCGCGCTGCCGGCGTGTTCGTACAGCGTCGGCGCCGTGCGTTCCGCTGCGACGAGCGGGATGCCGAGGCCGAGCGTATAGAGCTGCATCGCGCGGAACGGGCCGCCCTGGAAACAGACGATCACGTCCGGCCTGCCCGCCCGGACCAGCCGCCGCACCCTGGCGGCGCGGGCGGCCACCAGCCCCATGCCGGCCTTGCGGCCCGGATCGCCCATGTCGAGCCGGTGCCAGCCGACGCTCTCGGCGAGCGGGTAGAACGCCCGGGCGCCGGCCCGGTCCCAGCTCAGCAGGGTCACGTCATGCCCGCGGGCGGCCATCTCGTTCATCAGCGCGATGATCATGCGCTCGACCCCGCCGGCCATGCCGTGCAGCGCCCGCGCCACGAACAGCAGCCTCACGATGCCGTGCCCCTGCGCATGGCCCGCTCGTGCCGCAGGCGCGCCGGCCCGGTGCGGAACAGGTGCCGCGTCGCCGCGATCGGGTTGCGCAGCGCGATGGCGAGGAAGGTGAGGGCGAAGCGCCCGTAGCGCCGCTTGAAGTGCCAGTAGCGCAGCCGCGGCCACTGCCGGGCATAGTGGTAGCGCCCGATGCCTTCGAGGAAGGCCCGGTGCTTTTCCGCCACGGCGATCTCGGCGGCGCAATTGGCCTCGGGCGCCTTGTCGGGCGCGTCGGTTGCGTGCTGGATCAGCAGCGGCCGCTCGGTGCCGATGAAGTGGCCACCGGCGAGCGCCAGCCTGATGGCGAAATCGACGTCCTCGACCCGCCGCAGCGCGGGGTCGAACCCGCCGACCGCGGCAAACGTCTCGCGCCGCGCGAGAAGCGACGAGGTCGGCACGCCGGACCCGTAGAACCAGCCCGGTTGCAGGCGGTGGAACAGCAGGTACTCGGCCATTCCCGGCCCCTGCGGCGCCGCTGCGCCCTGCGAGCCGATGGCGGGCAGCGGCTTGACGTAGCCGCTCGCATAGTGCCGCTCGCCGGCGGCGTGGCAGGCGACAAGCCGGGTGCCGGTCCTCGCCTCGTAGGCCGTCAGCACGCCGATCTGCTCGCGCACCCGTTGCGGCAGGCTGTCGTCGTCGTCGTCGAAAAAGGCGATGAAGGCGCCCCTGGCCGCGGCGAGAATGGTATTGCGCGCCGCCGCCGGGCCGCCATTGCGCTCGTGCCGGAGGACGCGCACCCGTGCGTCCCCTGCCGCCGCCGCTTCGGCCGCCGCCACTGAGCCGTCGGCCGAGGCGTCGTCGACGACGATGATCTCGATGTGCGGCCAGTCCTGCGCCCGGGCGCTGGCGATGGCGCACCCGATGGTGTCGGCCGCGTTGAAGCAGGTGATGCCGATGCTGGCGAGCGGGGCGTCGGTCATCTCAGGCCACTTGCCGCATGGAACCGCCGGAAGGCGCGGTTGATGCCGAAATTGGGCAGGGCGCGCAGCAGCCGCTGTGTGGTGCCGACCGGATGGTTCGCGCCCAGCCGCAGGAGGCGGGCGGCGAACGCCAGGCGGCGCCGCGCCAGCCAGTCGTGCTTGAGTTCGAGCCAGTCGCGCGCGAAGCGGTAGCGCGCCGCGCTCGCGAACAGGTCGCGGTGCTTGTCGATCACGGCCAGGGCATAGCGGCGCTCGTCGGCCAGCGTCTTGTCGGCGGTCAGCGTCATGCGCTGGTGCACGAGCGGCGTGCCGATGCCGGCGAAATGCCCGCCCGCGCGGGCCAGCCGGATGCTGAACTCCGTGTCCTCCGCCCGCCGGAACGCCGGGTCGAACCCCCCGAGCGCGCGGTAGAGGCTGGTCCGCGCCATCTGCGAGCAGGTGGGACAGGCTCCGTTGCCGTCCGCGAGCGGGGTGCCGGCAAGGATGCGGTGCGCCACGGCCGGCCCGGCGGGCGCCGGCCGCCCCGCCATTTCGCCCATGGTGGGTGCGATCCGGCTGCTGCCGTCGGCATGCAGCAGGCGCCGCGCCGTGTGGCAGATCACCGGGGCGCCGCCTGCGAAATCCCGCTCATAGGCGAGGATGCGGTCCAGTTGCGCGCCCACGCGCTCCGGCGCGCTTTCGTCGTCGTCGTCGAAGAAGCAGACGAACTCGCCCTTCGCCTCGGCGATGACGCGGTTGCGCGCCGCGGCGACGCCGCCATTGGCGGGTTGCGTGAAGACGCGCAACTCGGGGTGGGCGGCGGCGAGTCCGGCCAGGATGCTGCCGGTCGCATCGCGCGAGGCGTCGTCCACCACCACGATCTCGAGCGGCCGCCACTGCTGCGCCAGCGCCGAGCGCACGGCCCGCGCGATGCTGGCTTCGGCATCGAAGGCCGTCATCCCGATGGTGACGAGCGGGGTCATGGCGGGCGGCTTCTCCGTTGTGGCGGGCCCAGGTCGTGGGGAATAGCCGCTCCGCCGGCGATTGCATAGTCCCGCGGCACCGCCTTGCCGCTCAGCGCGCGGCGCCGGCCGGGGCGGCGGCGGCGCGATGCGCCAGGGATCGGGCGACGATATGCGCGCCGCTGAAGCCCATCAGCACGAGGATGGGGCCGGGGACCAGCCACGGCTGCGTCTGGTTGACGACGGCGTTGACCACGAAGAACAGGGTGAAGGCGACGAACGGGTCGCGCTCGCCGGCGGCGATGTTGCGCAGGCCGAGAACGGCAATTCCGGCAATGCCGAGCAACAGGCCGGCAAGGGCCAGCGGACCGTAGCCCGACCCGAACCGCAGGTACGGGGTCTGCACCGTGCCGATCTGCCGCCATTCCTCGCGCGTGATCCCCCAGGCCTCGTTGACGCCCCAGGGGTTGGCGGCCACCATCAGGTCGGCGAACTTGTCGGCCGTGCCGGGGTAGCGCGGGCCGGGAAAGCCGCCCTGCAGCGTCATCCACAGCCCGGCGACGGCCGAGACCGTGCGCTGGCGCAGCGGCTGGGCCAGCAGCCGGCCCAGGCAGTTGTCGTTTTGCCGGCAGGTGCCGTGACCGCGCCGCGTCGGTGCGAATGCGGGGGCGCTTTCCCCGGCCGTGGCGGTCGCCGGGCCGGCGACGGCGGCGGCCAGCCGGTTGCCGGCGGCGATGGCATAGGGCGAGGCGAGCACCAGCGGCAGGTAGACGACCGCGGCCAGCAGTAGCGGCGCCGCGCAGCGCAGGGCGAGGGCCCGCCGCTCCCCCTTGTACAGCAGGACGAGCGCCGCCAGTTGCAGCGCCAGCAGCAGCAGCGAGATCTTGGTACCCGAGAACAGGATGGCGCAGGCCACCGCAACTGCCAGCAGGCGCCGCCGCGACAGCACCGCCCAGGGCAGCAGCGGCGTCAGCCAGGTGGTGACGTCGTCGCCGAGCACCGAAAAGGCGCGCTTGTAGACGTCGGAGTAGGAATAGACCTCGCCCACATCCAGCACGAAGCTGACGGCGAGCAGCGCCGCCGTGGCATAGCCGAGCAGCGCCAGTAGCGCCGGCCATCGCGCCACCGCGAGGTAGGCGAGCAGCCCGGCCCCGGCGGCGGCGGCCGACTGCACGGCGCTCGAGCCTGCAAGTTGCACCAATATCGTCAAACCTGTGCTCCCCGCGCTTGCCTTTCGCCCGCCCGTTCACGCCCGGCGATAGCGGGCGGTCCGCACCAGCCGCTTGAGCTGGTGCAGCCGGCCGTGCAGCGGGCGCGCGTGCCGTCGGAGCCAGGCCCGCCCCGCACTGTCGAGTTCGAGCAGGCGATAGCGGGGCCGCGCGAACTCGGCGGTGAAGGCGGCCATGGCGGCCTGCACGTCCTCGACGGAAGGCGCCGGCGCCTCCCGCCGGTCCTCGCCGATCGCCGCCAGCGCCGCCCCCGCGCAGGCATAGCGGGCATTGACGATGGCGTTCTCCGGAGCGGCCAGGGCAGCGACCTCGTCCACGAGATCGGGCGGCAGCGTGTAGCCCGTGCCGAACCGGCTGCCGGCCGAGAGGCGCTGCAGGCAGGCGATGATCGCCCGTTCGCGGGCGGCGCCGTGCCGGCCGTGGTTGAGGGCCTTCTTGACCTCGACATAGTCGCGCGCCAGCGACTCGTTGACGCGCAGCCCGGTGGCGCCGAGTCCCAGCGCGGCGGCGTCGATGCCGGCCCGGTGCAGGAAGTCCCTGATCGAATCGCCTGCCACCAGCTGCGAGCGCACATAGGGCACGGCGGTGATGCGGGCGCCCGGCATCGCCTCCTGCCAGATGTCGAGCAGCCGCCCGTAGCGCAGCAGCGGCCGCATCAGCGCGAAGAACTGCCGGTCGTCCTGGTAGGCGTCGCGGCGCGGCAGCGTGCCCTGGATGCGGATGGTGTGGCCGGCACTGCTTTCCAGCCAGTCGACCTGCGGCCGCAGATAGACGAGGATTTCGGTGTCGTGCCCGGCGAGGAACGCGGCGACGCGTTCCACTTTCTCGCGGTAGAGGGCGAAGTACTCGTCCTCGCCGGCAATATCCCAGACGCGCGGGTGGCCGCCGAAGAAGTGCTCGCCGCTCAGGATCATGCGGTTTGCCGCCCGCTGCCGCCCGGCGCCGAAGAACTGCTCCGCATATGCCTCGGCGCCGAGATAGGGGTAGCTATGCCGGCCGGCCACGGCGTCGGCCACGGCGTTGTGGCTGCCCAGGTCGATGGCGACGCCGCCGACCCGGGCCGGCGGGTAGGCAATGCCGGCACGCTCGAGCCGTACGCGGTTGAGCGTGAGGAAGGCCTGGATGGCGGACGTGCCCGTCTTGGATTGCCCGATATGCAGCAATACGCGCATCGGCCGCCCTCAGCCTTCGCCCGGCGCCGCCGGCACCGGCCCGGCCACCCGCGCGCAGCGGATGAAGTAGCCGAACGGCCCCCTGCATAACGGCGCGTCCTGCCGCTCCGTCAGCGTCACCCCCAGGCCCGAACGCGCCGCGTGGTAGGCGAGATCGAGCAGCAGCGCCCAGCCGACACGCAGGCGCTTGAGCGGCCCCGGCGTGCCCACCACGGTCGCTGCCGTCGAGAACGGCCCCCAGGTCAGCGCCTCCACCACCACCTCGCCGAAGCCGTGCTCGGCCAGCACCCGGTGCCAGAAGCTGGGCGTGCCGCGGGTGTAGTCGTCGGGGTGGCCGTGCACCGGGAACAGGAAGGGGACGGTGACGATCAGCTCGCCCCCGGGTCGGAGCACCCGGTGCAGCCGGCGCAAGGTCGCCGACAGGCCGTAGACGTGCTCGAGCGTATTGAGCGCGAGGACCGCGTCGTAGCGCCCGTCCTCGCAGGGCAGGTCGGCGTCGGGCGCCAGCAGGTAGGTGGGGTCCGTCGCGGCGTCGATATTGGCGGATTCGTAGTCGAACCCCGCCGCCGGGTCGGCCCACGCGGCGATGCGGCCGGCATAGTTGATCCGTTTGCCGCCACCGAAATCCAGCACCCGGCCGCTGAGCCCGAGGCCATGCAGGCGCTCGTATTCGAGCGCGCGCAGGATGCTCTTGGATCGCGTCTCGGCCCAGAGCCGGCGCAGGCGGGGGAACGATGGCGTCCGCAACAGCACCCGGGTCGAGCCGGCGTCGTCGTCCGTCTCGGCCGTGGTCATGGCGTCAGCTCCGCGGGGCGTCTGGCTTGGCGCCCCTCGCCCGTAGCCGCGCCGCCATGGCGCCGGCAGTCGAGCAGCGGTTTGGTGGAGCGTCGGCCGGGGATTTCGACGATGTCGTCGAAGGTGCCGGCCAGCACGCGCCGGACGCGTGCGGTGTCGCAGCGTCCGGGATGCAGCTCGACCACGAGGCGCTCCACGCGGGCGAGCAGCCCGGGATCGGTGCACAGGAACGCCTCCTCCGCGCCTTCGATGTCGACCTTCAGCAGGTCGACCGTGCCGTCGCGGCCTGCCACCCGGCGCAGCAGCCCGGCCAGCGACACGGCCTCGACGGTCAGCGCCCCCGCGGCGTCGACGCGGTGGCTCATCGACGGCCCCTCGGCAAGGAACGGCAGCCGCTCGCCGTCGCGGGCGCCGGCCGCCCGGTTGACGAGGTCCCAGCCCGCCGTCGCGTCGCCGCGGGCCGTGCGCGTGCGCTGCGCCACGGCGAGGGTATCGGCATTGGCCTCGACGCTGAGGATTTGCGCCGACGGGCTGGCGCCCAGCGCCCACAGGGCGAAGGTGCCGATATGCCCACCGACATCGAGGATGCGCGGCGCCGACATCGCCTGCAGGTACGGGCGCAGGAAGCCATATTCCTCGTCGCTCAGCACTTCTTCGAGGGCGGAGCTGTCGATGCCGCGGAAATACAGGGGCGCCCCGCGATAGGACAGCGCCAGCACCGCGTGCGGGTTGCGGCGTCGGCGCACGAGAATGGCGGCCGCGGCGAGCGGCCCCCCAGCCAGCGGCATGAGCCAGCGCAGCGTGGCACGGGCGCGCTTCACTCGGTCAAGATGCGGTCTCACTCTTGCAGGCACCCCCCAGCTTCCGCCGCGGCCTGTTCCGGACCCGCGTCGGCTGAGCACCTGCTTGCGGCCGCGGCGGACGTCCGTCCGCCACCACAGGCCCGACCCCGAGGCGGCGCCTCGTCAGCTCCCGAAATCGCCTGTGAAATCTGCCTGTTCCGGCCGCCTGCCACCCCAAACCCCATCGCGGGAAGGGATAGCCTGTGCGGGCGGTAGGGTCGAGTCCCGTGAAGTGCTCAAAATATCGTCTCTGAAACGGCGCGACCGTAACCGGCAGGGCTTTCGCCAACAAGTCGGGAGGAGTACGTACGAGCTTTGACGGATGCCGCGACCGTGCGCCGCTTGACGGGGTCCCTAGGAGAAGTACTTACTGCTCTAGATTTGTACTTTGGGTTGAGTCTTGAATGATAATTGTTTGCGCGCCTGACCGCGCCTACGTCCAGTTGTCCTCGGTCATGCTTCAATCGGTGTCGGCTTGTGGCCAGGTGCCGGAGGCCGAATTCGTCGTTCTGGGTTACCGCCTGACCGATTCCGACAAGGCGAAGATGCAGTCGTCTGTGCCTGATCGAACGATCCGGTTCATAGATGCATCGCGCGCCCTCAAACGGGTGTCGGGCATCCCCAGGGATCACTGGCCGATCTCTGCGTTCGGTCGAATCGTTGCACCCGAGTTGCTCGCGCCAGTCGAGGGCCGCATGCTCTATCTGGACGGTGACACGATTGTGAATGGAAGCTTGCGGGAGTTGATGACCGTGCCCATGAACGGCTGCGCCATAGCAGCGGTCCCGGGAGGTCGCGGGCAGAACGCAAGGCTTGGCTTGGGGGATGATTACGTAGAGTTCAACTCTGGAGTGCTGCTCGTTGACCTTACTGAGTGGCGAAGGCAACGCGTTACGCAGCAGATAGTAGATTGGGTAAATAGAAACGCGTTGACGTTGAAATATCCAGACAATGACCCGCTGATAGCGCTATTCGGTAACAGATTTTTACATCTACAAGATTACTACAATCACACGGGCCGCGATTACAGAAAATGGTCTGTCGACCTGAATCAGGCGCGGATCATTCACTTCACGGGCACCAGGAAGCCCGACTTCAGTGACTGTAACCATCCCGCCAAGCCAATCTTCATGCGGCACCGGCAGAACACCGCATGGAGAGACCAGCCGCTGACGGACCCCGGAATCCGTCGTTGGCGCATGCTTGGCGAGCGGGTGGTGAATCGACTTAACATATTCAGGCACAGGTACCTGACGCCCCCCAGGAATGCCTAGTGCGTCGCAAGGGCCGCAGTCAGTTGCGACCCCGCATACGGTGTGAGGGGTTCAAGGTGCAGTTTCCGTGATAATTGCTTGCTCAGTCGACAGCTATTTCGCCGAGCTGGCTGGTGTGCTCATGAAGTCGGTAGCCATCAACGGCGGGGTTCCAGGAGCAGAACTCATCATTCTCGGCGATCGCCTCACCAGGAGGGACCGGGTCGACCTGGCCGGCGCGGCCTCTCCGCTCTCTATCCACATCATGGATCTGGACGAAGAGTGCCGGCATCGCGTGGCCGGCTTACCTACGTCCTTGAACTGGCCACGAGCCATATATGGCCGCATGCTGCTGCCCGACCTTCTAAACGGGCGGTCGGGACGCCTGCTCTACCTCGATTCAGACATGGTCGTTCAGCATTCCTTGGCTGAGCTTGAGACTCTTGAACTGGAAAAACTGCCGCTGGCCGCCGTGCCCGGTCCTCACCGGCATCTCGATCGTGATCCCTCCATTGGATACTTCGAGTCCGGTACCTTGTTGATCGACTTGGAGGAATGGCGGCGCCGGGACATCGGGACAGCGGCGATCGATTGGCTGAGTCGGAACCGATCCGCCCGAATGCCCGATCAAGATGCTCTCAACATGGCCGTCGGGCGCGACTATGTGAAGCTGCCAAAGAAATGGAATCTAAGCCCGAGAACGAAAGACGGTGCCTCGCTTGCCGAGATTGCGGAAGCTCATATTGTGCACTTCGTTGGCACGAAGCCTCACCGTAGGAGCTGCACGACGCGGGGGCGCGAGATCTACCTTGCGGTGCGGGCGCAAACGCCCTGGAAGGATACGCCCCTGATGTCGGACACGTCCGAGGAGATACGCAAGCGGAAGCACCAGATAGGGAGAGCACTCTCTCGTTTGGGCCGGTTGGGCCGCCGCGCCCGCCAAGAGCAGCGCTGAATGCGCTGACGGGGACCCCGTTCGCACGGACCCTCGTGCTCCTTACGCTCACCAGACGCAGTGGCCGCGCATCTGGGTGGGCAGAAGACCCACGGCCTGCCAGTTCTCCGGAGACCGTAGTGAATCTTGCCGCCATCTGTGCCTTGCCGAAGCTCAACCCGGGAATGTTGAGCGTGGATGCGGCGCTCGCCGCCGTCCTCGAGAGGAACGACATCCGGGCGAACGTACACTATTTCAGCCTCCGGCCCGGGCACGTGAGCAATGCCGGTTCGTCCCGGTTCGGAGCCCGCACTTACGCCGCCCTGGCGGACAGCCCGGATTTCGATGCCTTCGACGCGATCCTGATCTGGGGTGACTTTCTGCACGCCGCCGCCTTCCACGACGACATGGTCCGGCATGTGCAGCGGGCCGCGCCGGAACTGGCCGCGCCGCACATCAAGGACCGCATCTACCGCAACCTCCTGCTCGAGGGGGCGTCCGAGGCGACGCTGCGCAAGACCATCTGCTATGGCGGCTCCATCTACCTCAACGATGCGCGCGACGATTGGGACGAACGCTATCGCTCGGCGGTGGGCAGGTTGTACTCGACGGCGCGGCTGGTGTTGAAAAGGGACCCCCTGTCCGCCGCCTTCGCCCAGCAATACGGCGCGCCGGGCCCGGCGCTGGCCGTCGATGCCGCCTTCCTGCTGGACCGCATGGACGATGCAGGGAAAGAGCACCCGGGGATGGTCGGCTATTCCTTCGGCCGGGGCGTCGGCGCCAGCCGCCTGGCAACGCTCCAGGCCCGCTGGTTCGTGCATCTGTGCCAACGCCAGGCGCGCCTACCGAAAGCCGTCGACCTCAAATGGCTCGAACGCGACCCGGATCGGCCGATGGCGTCCCTCGAAGCCAAGCTCGAACTGATTCGGCGCTGCGCATTCGTCGTCACCGACACCTACCACTGCGCGATCAATGCCTGGCGCGAGGGCGTGCCCGCGGTCTGCATCGGCTACGGGACCGAAGCGCCCAAGGACCCGCTCAGCGAAAAAAAGAAGGAACTTCTGTATTCCATGCTCAACGCCCGGCAGTTCTATGTCTTTGCCGAGAACCTCACGGCCTCCGCGGCCTTCGGCGAGGCCCGGCGGATCGTGTCGCTGCTGGGCGACGGAAGCCTCGCCGCCGCCGTCAGGAAGAACATCGCCGTCGCGACGGCCCGCTCCGAAAGGCTCCTGGTCGACGCCCTGCGCGCGGGGCCGGTCCCCTCCGGGAGCTAGGCAGGCGCTACCGGCCCCGGCTGGCCAGCCGGCGCCGCAGCTTGTCAGGCAGGAGATGCGGCGCTGTCATCACCGCCGCCAGCCGGTAGAGGCGAGCCCGCAGCCCGTGGCCCCGGTTCCTGTGGAAACTGGCATATGCGCGGGCGCACGAGGCGATGTAGGCGCGGCGGCGCCGCAGATAGGCGCGGTGCTTGCGGCGCAGCAGCAGGGCATATTGCAGCGGGATGGTGCCGGCCTTGTCGCCCGACCACGTCTTGTACTGGGTGACGAGCGGCCGGTCGACCGCGATGAAGTGTGCTCCCATGAGGGCTGCGCGAATGCCCAGGTCGATCTCCTCGAAGCGCCGAAAGGCCTCGTCAAAGGAGCCTGCAGACAGGAAGGTCGATCTGCGTGCCATTAGCGTGCCGCTGCCGGCCAGGCCCCAGGCATAGGGGAAGCGTGCACCGATCGACAGGAAATGATCGGCCACCATGGGGCCGTGCGGTTCGGGGTGATTTCGGCCGATGGCCAGGGCCACGTGACTGGGAACGGTCGCGCCCGCCGCGACGACGTGCCGGTCGGCAAAGCACAGGACCATCGTCGTCGCATGCGCCTCCTCATACGACGCCATGCGCTCGAACTGCGCCCACAGCCTGTCGCTGGCGCTGACATCGTCGTCGTCGAAGAAGGCGATGAACTCACCGCGCGCCGCTTCGACCAGCGTCCTTCTGGCGCGCCCCACCCCGGTGTTGCGCTGGTGCCGGATGAGTCTCGCGCGCGGCTCGCCGGCAATGGCGGCTTCGATGACCGCAACCGAATTGTCGGTTGAGCAGTCGTCAACCAGCAGCACCTCGAGCGGGCTCCAGTCCTGCGACAGGGCCGACGCAATGGCCGTTGCCACGGTGTCGGCAGCGTTGTGGCAGGTGATCCCGACCGTGATCAGCGGGCGCCCGGTTTCCTCGGTCGAATCTGAAGCCATGTTGTGCTTGGAAAGTGATCTCGTGGGAATTCATGCCGTGCCTCGCCCCCGTGGCCCGGCAGCGACAAGGCTACGGATGTCGTCGCCTGTGGAGGGTGAATGCGAGCAGAGTCGGGCTGAGCAGGCAGGCCGCGGCGAGATAGGCGCGGCTCCGCCATTTGTGCCCGGCACTGCCATGGTGCCTGGCGAAGGCGGCGGCGCAGGAGGCGATGTAGGTGATCGGCGAGTTCAACTGCTGCCTGTGCTTGCGCCTCAGCATGATGGCGTATCTCAGCGGGGCGTCGCCCGTCTTGTCCGGCGAGATCGTCTTGTACTGCGTGACCAGCGGGCTGTCGACGGCAATGAAGTGGCCTCCCCGGATGGCCGCCCGTACGGCCAGGTCCCACTCGGCGCAACGCCGGAAGTCCTCGTCGAAGGGGCCAATGGCGGCGAACGTCTCGCGCCGCGCCATGAGCGTACAGCTCCCGAGCATCCCCCAGACGTATCCGGGGTCGGCGCCGAGGCCGAGCACAAAGTCTGCGACGCGGGGGCCGTGCGGTTCCGGCGCCGACCGTCCGATGGCGAGGGCGACATGATCAGCCGTATCGGCACCCGCCTCCACGACCAGTCGGTTCGCATAGCAGAGGATCAGGGCGGGGCCCACCTGCTGCTCATATGCCGACAGCCGCTCATGCTGTGCCGCGAGTCGGCCCGGGACGCTGTCGTCGTCGTCGTCGAAAAAGGCGACATAGTCGCCACGCGCCTCCTTGAGAATGGTGTTGAGCGCCGCCGGATAGCCGCGATTGGTGGCATGGCGGAGGGCGCGAACCCTGGCATCGGCGCGCGCCATGTGCTCGATGAGCGGCCACGAGCCGTCGGTCGAGGCATCGTCGACGACCACGATTTCCGTGTTCGGCCAGGCCTGCCGCAAGGCGCTGTCGACGGCGCGCTCGATCGTGTTGGCGGCGTTGTGGCAGGTGACGCCGATGGTGATGAGCGGGACGCTGCTGTCCGGATGGCATCCGGAGTCGCGGCTGCTGCACCGTTCCTCCTGCTGATGCCGGCGCCACGTCATTTGATGATGACGGCCTGGATGTTCGACGGCAGCATGGAGTCGATCTCGTGCTCGGGCGTCCTGTTCCAGGTGTTGTCGTACTGGGTGCCGACGAAGCGGTCGAGATGCCGCATGCCGCCCGCCATGAGTTCGATCAGGGGACGCAGGGGCGGGAAAATCTCGCACTGCATCAGCACCCGCTGCAGCAATATGCCGATGGTCTCGAAGGGTTGGCTGGCGCCCCGCAGCATCTCGATGCGCGACCAGTCCCGGAACAGCAGTCGGAACGCATGGGGCGTGAAATGGAAGAAGTTGTCCGGCCCCTCGTGGAACGAGAACACCGCGCTCGCCGAGATGACGAGCTTGCCGCCCGGCCTCAGGATCCGGTGCAGGTCGGCGATGAGGCGGGCCGGGTCCGGCACGTGCTCGAGCAGCCCCGTGCAGACGATGACGTCATAGGCGCCGTCGGCGATCCGGTCCAGTTCGGTGTAATACGGGTCGACATGCAGGTCGGCGGGCTTGTCCGGGCGCTTGGTGACGGCAAACGCGTTGGGGAAATACGGCTTGTAATCGACGTCCTCGGAGTGGACGACCAGCGTCGGCTCCTCGCTGGCGTTCTCCCGGCAAAGCCGCTCGAGGTTCCGGGTCGACAGCTTCTTCTTGCGGAAGGAATACCGCCCCATTCGGCGCCACAGGTCAGGACGATCATTGGCGGGTGGTTTCGGGCTCACGGCCTACGACTCCCTGGCAAGGATGGTGAAAGGTCGGCCCGGGGCGTGGCCGGCGCGGTGCACCCGGGCAATGTGGTCGGCGAGCCGGAGGGCCATGGCGGCGATGGTGAGATACGGGTTGGCGTAGCCGGCGGTCGGGAACGTCGAGGGCCCCGCGACATAGAGGTTGTCGAGGCCGAACACGCGGCAATTGGCATCCACCACCCCGCTCGTGTGGTCGCGCCCGATCCGGGTCGTCCCCATGAAGTGGGAATGCAGGGCCCGCAATGGCCAGTGCTCCATGGCGGTGAGTCCGGCATGGTCGACATGCCCCAGCCCCGCCTGCCGGAAGGCTGCATCGAGCTCCTCGAAGAATGCGATGACGCTGTGTCTGTCGGCCGCCGAAAACCGCCAGTCTATCTCGGCCTTGCGATAGCCATAGCGATCCGTGCGCTCCGACAGGCGGACAGTATTGTCCCGGTTGGGGTGCTGGTCGAGGAAGGCCCGGCACACGAACAATCGTGTGGTGGCCGGCAGGCCGGCCAGCCGGCGCGCGATGACGCGTGCGACCAGGCCGGCTTCTGCCAAGATGCCGTGCCTCTCTGCGTCCCCTCGGAGCAGGGACGGGTCCGCTCCCGCGCGCCCTCCGCCGCGTCTGCGCCAGCGCCCGAGACGGTGCTCGGGCAGGGGAGACAGCTGCACGCAGTGGTTCAGGCCGTGCAGCGCCCGCTGCCGGGCCGCGCTCAGGCCCAGCCCGGTTCGCAGGTACGCCTTGCCCACGGGTTGCACGGCGAACATGGGCGTGGTCGTCGGCACCCGCCGCTCGAGTACCAGCACGCCCATGTCGGCCTTGGCGTGGGTGGAAAGATAGCGCCCGATCAGGTCGGTGGCTTCCCCGATCCCGTTGCGATTGCGGCCCATGGAGTTGAGCATTATGCGCGGGGTCTCGATGCCGCCCGCGGCAAGGATGAAGATGTCGGCCGACACCTGCACCGCCTCGCCACCGATGACGGCATCGGCAGCGCGAACGCGACCGCCGTCCGCTTCCTCGACCAGGCGCAGCACGTGCGCATCGGCAATCAGCCGCAGCCGACCTCCGAGCCGGGGCATTGCCTCCCCGAGATACGACGCCGTATTGAAGGGCGGCCTGTTCCAGACGAATTGTTTCGGCCAGAGGGGGCCGCCGAGAAGCTTCTCCCAGCCGGCGGGTACGGGAGCCGTCGTGGCTGCGGGCGAGGGGACGCCCATTATGCCCGCCGCCTTGTCGTAGTAGCCCGCCAGGGCGTCGTGGCCGATTGGCCAGCCGCTGTCGGGCACCCACTGCCGGAACTCGAAGTCGATCGGGTCGAGGGCGGCAACCCGGCCGGCCCACAGGTTGGAGGCGCCGCCAATCTGGCGGGAGAAGCCCAGGTCGTGCGTCGCCCCGGGCGGCAGGTGGATGGCAGCGACATAGGCTGCCGCGTCGGAGTCCCGGTTGCCGGAGCCCGTCTCGAGGATCGTAACCTCGTGCCCGGCCTCGGCAAGTTCAACAGCCGCGAAGCTGCCCGCCGGCCCACTTCCCACTACGCAGATGCTGGCCATGTCCTGTCGCTCCGCTGGGGGTGGTGACCGGCGGGCGCAAAGCCCCTATGCCGCCCCCGCGATGCGGCGGAACTCCGGGCTGGAGCCTGCCAGTTCGTCATACGTCCCGACGGCGCTGATCTGCCCCGCCTGCATCAGCACGATCCTGTCACATCCTTTCACCGTCGTCAGCCGGTGGGCGATGATGAGGATGGTCTTGCGGTGCGCCAGATGGTTGACCGCCTCCATCACCGCGCGCTCGGTCAGATTGTCGAGCGCGCTCGTGGCTTCGTCGAGCACCAGCACGTCCGGATCGTGGTACAGGGCCCGGGCGATGCCGACGCGCTGGCGCTGGCCCCCGGACAGGCGGACGCCGCGCTCCCCGATCGGGGTCAGGTAGCCCTGCGGCATCTCGGCGGTGACGAAATCGTGCAGCATGGCCATGCGCGCCGCCCGCTCCACCGCCGCCATGTCGATCTGCCCGGGCGGCACGCCGAAGGCGATGTTGGCCGCGACGCTCTCGTCGGCGAGGAAGATCTGCTGCGGCACGTAGCCGATGCATTTCTGCCAGGCCCTCACATTGTCGTCGCCGATCGGCCTGCCGTCGACCAGCAGCTGCCCCTGGCGCGGCTCCAGCAGGCCGAGGATGAGGTCGATGACCGTCGACTTGCCGGCGCCGGTGGCGCCGACGAAGCCCACCGTCGTGTGCGCCCGGATGGTGAGGTCGATGTCCCTGAGCGTCAGGCGCTCGGCCTGCGGGTAGGAAAAGCTCACGCCCCTGAGTTCGATGGCGTCGTTGAGGGCGAGCGGCGGCTGGTCGTCGCGCAAATCGGAGACCGCCACCGGCTCGAACAGGTCGGCATGCAGCGCGTCGAGGGCGGGCTGGCCGGCGCGCAGCGACACCACCGAGCGGTACAGGTTCTGCACCACCGGCAGCAGGCGCACGCCGGCGAAGGCATAGAGCGCGATCACCGGCAGCGCCGCTTCCAGCCTGCCGTCGTTGCGCAGCAGCAGGGCGATGATGACCGCCAGCATGCCGCCGATGGCGACGACCTCGAGGAAGTTGCGTGGGATCTCGCTGAGCACCATCTGCGTGGTGCGGCGCCGTGCGTGCTGCAGCGAGGCGCTGGCGAAGCGGCGCAGATAGCCGCGTTCCAGCCCGCCCACCTTGACCTCCTTGACGCCGCCCAGCACCTCCTGGGCGATCTGGAAGCGCTCGCGGTTGGCCTCGAGCCGCTCCCGGCCGACGCGCAGCAGCAGGCTGCGGATGGAGAAATACACGAGCCCGTAGGCGAGCCCGATGGTCGCCGTCGCCACCAGCGCCACCAGCGGCTCGACCGCCACCACCAGGGCGACGAGGCAGGCGGCGATGATCGCCTGCGACACCAGTTGCAGCGCCGGCATCAGGCTGCCGGTGATCACCTGGTCGACTTCCGAGAGCACCGAGTGGCCGATATCGGCGCTGTGCCGGTTCAGGAACCATTCGTACTTGCGGCGCAGATAGGACGACAGCAGCCGCGCGCTGATGGCGTGGCCGCGCATATGCGCATAGCGCAGCAGCGCGTAGCCGGTGAACGCGGCCAGCCCGGTGCGCACCACCACCAGGGCGAAGACGCCGGCGGAGAGCAGGATCAGGAAGGCGTTGGTGTCGGCGAAGCCGAAGAGCTCATAGGCCTGGCGCAGATAGGGGCTGGTCTGGATGATCTCGGGATCGGCCAGCACCGCGATCAGCGGCAGGATCGAGGCGACGCCGGCCACCTCCGCCAGCCCCATCGCCAGCATCAGGGCGAGCAGCGCCAGCGCCTGCCGGCGCTCCCGCCGGTCGAGCAGTTCTGCAAGTTTGCCGAAGGTCCTGATCACCGTGCCGCCATCGCCCGTATGCCGTGTGGCGGCGCAGGCCGCCAGACAGGCCTGTCCCGGCCACTGCCGCACCTATCGCGCCGGCGGGGATGCGGTCAAGCGCCGGGTGCGGCCAGGGCAGCCCGTCCCGTGCCCCCGCCCGGCTAGAACTCCACGCCCGCCTGGGCCTTCACGCCGGTGCGGAACGGGTGCTTGATCTCGGTCATCTCGGTGACGAGGTCGGCGATCTCGATCAGTTCGTCCTTGGCGTTGCGGCCGGTGATGATGACGTGGGTGTCGCGCGGCTTGTCCCTGAGGAAGGCGATCACTTCGGCGAGCGGCAGGTAGTCGTAGCGCAAGACGATGTTGAGTTCGTCGAGCAGCACCATCTTGTATTGCGGGTCGGCGATCATGCGCTTGGCCTCGTCCCAGGCGGCGTGCGCCGCGGCGATGTCGCGCTGGCGGTC
The DNA here is from genome assembly GCF_036406155.1 of Devosia sp. Lineage (GTDB taxonomy): Bacteria > Pseudomonadota > Alphaproteobacteria > Rhizobiales > Devosiaceae > Devosia_A. Next base: position 23,102 of record NZ_DASWVV010000032.1, read on the forward strand.
CTGCGTGTCCCAGGTGAAGCCCTGGCCCATGGCCTTGATGGTGACGAGGTCGGGGAATTTCTCGAGCACGTCGCGCTCGCCGGTGCCCCAGGCGCCCTTGACGAACTGCACCACGCCCACCTTCATGCCGTGGCCGATGGCGCGGAACACCATGCCGAAGGCCGCCGTCGACTTGCCCTTGCCCTTGCCGGTATGGACGATGAGAAGACCGCGTTCCTCGGTCTTGGTGGCGAGGATCTTGTCGCGCGCCTCCTTCTTCTTGCGCATCTTCTCGGCGTGGTAGGCGTCGCGTTCGGCCTCGGTCATGAGGTCGGTCTTCTTGGGCGCGCGGTCGCTCATTTCGTGCTCCTTGATTTCGGATGCGGGGCTCCACCCTCGCCCGCCCGTCGGGCACCTTCTCCCATCGAGGGAGAAGGCGTTGCGGCACGATCTTGCCCGGGTCGCCTTCTCCCCTTGTGGGAGAAGGTGGCGCGAAGCGCCGGATGAGGGGGAAGCATCGGACATCACGTGGTTTCGAGATAGGAGTAAGCCGAGTTGGAGCGCGGCGTCCACAGCCCGCGCGCCCGCGCCTCGTTGAACCTGGCGATCAGTTCGTCATAGCCGAAGCGGTTGTTGGCCATGATGAAGGCCCGCGTTGCCGCGTCCTCGACGAAGGCGGCGAAGGCGAGGTCGAAATGGTGCGTCCTGACCGCCCCGGTGGTGGCGGCGAAGGCGAACATGTAGTCGACGGTGGCGATGATCTCGAAGGCGCCCTTGTAGCCGTGGCGCTTGACGCCCTCGATCCATTTGGGGTTGACGACGCGGCTGCGCATCACCCGCGAGATCTCCTCCTCGAGGGTGCGGGCGAGCGGGTTTTCCGGGCGCGAATGGTCGTTGTGCCAGGCCGCCGGCCGCCGGCCGGTGAGCGCTTCCGCCGTCGCCAGCAGCCCGCCCTCGAACTGGTAGTAGTCGTCGGAATCGAGCAAATCGTGCTCGCGGTTGTCCTGGTTGTGCACCACCGCGTCGATGTCGCTCAGCCGCGCTGCGAAGCGCTCGCGCTCGGGCACGCCCGACGTCTGCGCGCCATAGGCGTACTGGCCCCAGTTGAGGAAGGCGTCGGCGAGCTCGGCCTTGCCCTGCCAGTTGCCGCTGTCGATCAGCCCCTGCAGGCCGGCGCCGTAGGCCCCGGGCTTCGAACCGAAGATGCGGTGGCCGGCCCTGAGCGCCGCCTCCGCCTCGCTTGCCCCGGCTGCCAGCAGCCCGAGCGCGTCGCTGCGCATGCGCGCCGCCAGCGGGTTCATGTCCTCCGGCTCGTCGAGCGCGCCGACGGCGCGCACGGCGCGGTCGAACAGCGCGATCTGGGCCGGAAACGCGTCGCGGAAGAAGCCGGAAATCCGCAGCGTCACGTCGACGCGGGGGCGGCCGAGCCTGGCCAGGGGCATGATCTCGTAGCCCGAGACGCGGAGCGAGGAGGGGTCCCACACCGGCTTGGCCCCGATCAGCGCCAGCGCCTGGGCGATGTCGTCGCCGCCGGTGCGCATGTTGGCGGTCCCCCACACCGACAGCGCCAGCGAGCGGAGCGGGGTGCCGTGCTCCTGGAAGTGCCGCACCAGGAGGTTCTCCGCCGATTTGCGGCCCAGTTCCCAGGCCGTCGGCGTGGGCACCGCGCGGTTGTCGACCGAATAGAAATTGCGCCCAGTGGGCAGCACGTCGAGCCGCCCGCGCGACGGCGCCCCGGACGGGCCCGGCGCGATGAACCTGCCGTCGAGCCCGTCGAGCAGGGCGGCGATCTCGTTCGGCCCTGAAGCGGCGAGGCGGGGCCGGATAACGGCGTCGATGGTTTCGAGCACGGCGATGGTGGCGGTCCAATCCGGATCGGGGGCACGGGTTCCCTCGACGAGGTTGGCGGCGAGGGCCTCGAGGTGTTCGACCACATCGCCGATGGTGCGGGTCCGTTGATAGGCCCCGATCTCTCGCTCCCCTCCCCCTTGAGGGGAGGGGCTGGGGGTGGGGGTCGTGCCGCGACCCACTGAACTACCCCCTACCCTCGATCCCTCCCCCTCAAGGGGGGAGGGAGGCGCTGGAACCGCGGCCTCGGTGCGAACAGCCAGAAGTACTTCCGGGGCCGGCCCCGTCCACGCCTCCCCGAGCCTTGCCGTCAGCGGATCGAAGCCCAGCTTCAGGTCGTCGGCGAGCGCCCGCAGCAGCGACGCCTCGCCCGGCCCGTCGCCGCGCGGCACGCGCGCCAGCGCCACCACGAGGTCGCGCTCCAGCCGCCCCGTCGGCGATTGCCCGAACACGTGCAATCCGTCGCGGATCTGCGCCTCCTTGAGCTCGCACAGGAAGGTGTCGATCTTCCTCAGCGCCTCGCTCTCGTCCTCGGGCAGGCCGATGTCGCGGTCGAGTTGCGCGTCGCGGGTGTATTCGAGGATGCGCTTGCGCAGCGAGGCCAGCCGCCGCCGGTCCATGCCGGAGGCGGCGTAGTACTCGTCGAGCAGCGCCTCGAGGTCCTTGAGCGGCCCGTAGGTCTCGGCCCGCGTCAGCGGCGGCACCAGGTGGTCGACAATCACCGCGCCGGTGCGGCGCTTGGCCTGCGTGCCTTCCCCCGGATCGTTGACGATGAACGGGTAAAGATGCGGCAGCGTGCCCCACAGCGCCAGCGGGTAGCTCGCGGCGTCGAGCGCCGTGGCCTTGCCCGGCAGCCATTCGAGGTTGCCGTGCTTGCCGTTGTGGATGAGCGCCTGCGCGCCGAACCCTTCGCGCAGCCACAGATAGGCGGCGAGGTAGGCGTGCGGCGGCACCAGGTCCGGATCGTGGTAGCTCGCCTCCTCGTCGCGGTCGTAGCCGCGCGCCGGCTGCAGCAGGATCGCGACATTGCCCAGGGTGACGGCCGGCAGGTGGAAGCTGTCGCCGCGCACGAACGGATCGGCCTCCGGCGCCCCCCAGCGGGCGCTGACTTCGTCGCGCAGCTTCTGCGGCAGGGCAGTCAGCAGCTCCTTGTACCTGCCCACGGCAAGACTGATACCCTCCCCGCGGTCCGGATGCGCGTTGGTCGGCCCGGCCTGCAGCAGCTCGATGAGCGCATTGCCGTTTTCTGGCAGGACCGCCGGACCCCCACCCCCGGCCCCTCCCCTCAAGGGGGAGGGGAGCGAAAGTTCGGCGAGGGTCGCCTCGACGAGCTGCAGGACGCCGTCCGGATTGGTGGCGACGTCGGCAGTGGTGACGCGGATCACGCGGTAGCCGATCGATCCGAGGAAGGCATCGCGCTTGCGATCGCGCGCTTCGGCGCGGTCGGTGAAGTGCGTGCTGCCATCGACTTCGACGACGAGTTTGGGGTGATGGCAAGCGAAGTCGGCCACATAGGGGCCGAGCGGGACCTGGCGGCGAAAGTGCACGCCAGCGACGTTGAAGGTCTTGAGCAGCGGCCAGAGCAGGCGCTCGGGGACCGTTGCGTTGTTTCGAAGGTCCCGGGCCACCGCCGTCCGTTTCGAGCGCAAATGCCTTGCATTGGAAAACACCGCCCCGACGTCTCGCCCCTTGCCAACTCCCCCGCCGGCCTCCCGTTCCGCTCCTCCTTGATCGCCCCCGATCTCTCGCTCCCCTCCCCCTTGAGGGGAGGGGCCGGGGGTGGGGGTCCCGAGATGATACCCAGCCCGCGCCAGCACCCTCAGAATCTCCACCGTCGATTGCGGCGCGTCGTACCCCACGCCGTTGGCCAGCCGCCCGTCGCGGATGGGGTAGTTGGCGAGCACGATCCCCACCCGCCGCTCGGCGCGCGGCGTCGCCCTGAGACGCGCCCAGTTTGCCGCCAGCGCCGCCGCCGCGCCGATGCCGTCGGCGTCGGGGGCATAGGCCGAGAGCGGGCATTCCGTCGCTGCGTGCCACACGCCTTCCTGCTTGTGGCCGACCAGCAGCATGCCGGAACGCCCGTCGAGCTCGGGCAGCACCACCTGCATGGCGAGGTCCTTGGCCGTCAGCCCCTGGCTGTCGGCGGCCCACTGCGCCGCCGGCCGGCCGCCCTGCAGCAGCTGCAGCACCGGGGCGTCGGTACCGGCGAAGGGATTGAGCCTGTCCTCGAGCCCGTCGAGGCCGAGCGCGAAGCCGGTGAGGTTGAGGATGGCGGCCGGCGGGAAGCGCTCGAACACGGCCCGCACGAAGCGCACGCAGGCCCCCTCCTTGAGCGTGGAGACCACCACCGGCACCGGCGCCAGGCCCTGCCGCTCCAGCGCGGCGACCAGCGCCTCGAGCGTCGCCGTGCCCGCGCCTTCGAGCGCCGCGCGGTAGAACAGCACGGGGACGAACCCGTGATCGACCGACGCACCCCCACCTCCGGGGTCGGGAAAGGGGGTCGATCGGTGCTCCACTGCGCCACCCCCCTCCCTCGATCCCTCCCCCGCAAGGGGGGAGGGAGGCGCTGGCATCGCGATGCTTCGATCGCCCTCGATCTCTCGCTCCCCTCCCCCTTGATCGCCCCCGGCCTCTCGCTCCCCTCCCCCTTGAGGGGTGGGGTTGGGGGTGGGGGTGGATCGATACTCAGGTGCACCACCCCCCGCCAGGGTGTGGCCTGCTGCGAGCGTGCCCCCTCCACCGGCGGACACCTCCCCCCTTGCGGGGGAGGTTGGGAGGGGGGTGGCGAGGCTGTTCGCCAGTTCGTCCCCGTCGACCATGCCCCGCCCCGGATACCACAGCCCGAAGCGCGGGAAGGGGGTAACGTCGAGAACTTGCAGTCGGGGCTCCCCTCCCCCTTGCGGGGAGGGGTCGGGGGTCGATCGGTGCTCCGTTGCACCACCCCCCTCCCTCGATCCCTCCCCCTCAAGGGGGGCGGGAGGCGCTGGCATCGCGGTGCTTCGATCGCCCTCGATCTCTCGCTCCCCTCCCCCTTGCGGGGAGGGGTCGGGGGTGGGGGTCGATCGGTGCTCCGTTGCACCACCCCGCTCCCCCGCAAGCGGGGCCGCCAGCAGGCGGAACCCCGCCAGCAGCGCGTCGGCGTTCTCCGGCCCGCCGGCGATGAACAGCGCGTGCAGCCGGTCCCAGTCGGCGGGGTGCAGGCTCGAGCGTTCGCGCAGCACGGGGTCGGGATTGGCGTCGCCGGGCAGCAGCGCCAGCCGGATGGTTCCCGCCAGCGCCAGGCCCGTCAGTTCGTCCACTCCGTATTGCCAGTAGCTGGGCCCGCCCAGCAGCCGCACCACCACCAGCCTGGCGTGGCGGACCGTCTTGTCCAGCCACATGTCGACCGACAGATTGTGGGCGAGGCGCAGGATGTTGGCGAGGCGCAAATCGCGCGCCCCGGCCCGGTCGGCCGCCGCCGCCAGCATGGCCAGCTCGCTGTCGGCGGCCGAGGCGAAGACGATGGGCGCCGGCGACTGGCCGAGGTCGATGGCTTCGCCCTCCTGCTGCAGCGCCCCCGCCTGGGCGGTCAGCAGGTGCATCAGGCGGCGCCCTGTGCCGCCCGGGTGAGGCTGTGGGTGATGGCCTCGCGGTCGAGCGGCGATTCGCCGATCACCACCAGCGCCGTCTCGCGCGCTTCGCCCTCCTGCCACGGCCGGTCGAACCAGGCATTGACGCGCGGCCCCACCGCCTGCACCGCCAGCCGCGCGCCCGCCCCGGGCAATGCCGCGAAGCCCTTGAGGCGCAGCACGTCGTGGGCGCGGATGGTTTCCTCGATGGCGCCGAGCAGGCTGTCGCGGCCGATGGTCGGCGGCAGGCGCACGGCGAAGCTGTCGAAATCGTCGTGCTCGTGTCCTTCGCCGCCATGCTCCAGTTCGTGCCGGCTGTCGCGGCCGCCCAGATTGTCCTCGCTGGCGAGTCCGAGCCCGAGCAGCGCGACGGCGTCGACATGGCCGTGCTGGGCCCGGACGATCCCGGTGCCGGGGCGCATGCCGGCCCGCAGCACCGCCTCGACCGCGGCGACGGCCGGGGCATCGACGAGGTCGGTCTTGTTGAGCACCACGAGGTCGGCGGCGACCAGCTGGTCGGCGAACAGTTCGCCCAGCGGCGTCGCGTGGTCGAGCATGGCGTCGGATTTGCGCTGGGCGTCGACGGCAGCCTCGCTCATGGCGAAGCGGCCTTCGGCCAGCGCCGCCGCGTCGGCGACGGTGACGACGCCGTCGATCGTCACCTCGGACTTGATCTCCGGCCAGTTGAAGGCGCGGATCAGCGGCTGCGGCAGGGCCAGCCCCGAGGTCTCGATGACGATGTGGTCGGGGCGCTCGGCGCGGCCCAGCAATTGCTGCATGGTCGGGATGAACTCGTCGGCCACGGTGCAGCAGATGCAGCCATTGGCGAGTTCGATCATGTCCTCCTCGCGGCAGCTCTCGTCGCCGCAGCCGGCCAGCACCTGCTTGTCGACGCCCAGTTCGCCGAACTCGTTGATGATCAGCGCGATGCGTTTGCCGTGCGCCTGCGCCAGCAGGTGCCGGACCAGCGTGGTCTTGCCGGCGCCGAGGAAGCCGGTGATGACGGTGACCGGGATCTTGCTCATGCGGGGGCTCCTTTCAGGCTTGTCGTCTCGGCTTTGGCGAAGCGTTCGCCGAACCAGCCCAGCAGCGGCCCCAGGGCGAGCCAGAAGGCGGCCCCCGTCGCCAGCGCCGCGGCGGCGTAGGCGCTCGCCAGTTCCGCCGGGACCGCGCCCATGTGCCAGGCATCGGGCTGCGGCGCACC
>NZ_DASWVV010000033.1:0-2867 GCF_036406155.1 Devosia sp.
GTTCTCCCCCGCCGGCTGGCGCGAACTCACCGAACTGCACCACCAGGTCATGGCCAACATGCACCTGGCCCTCAACGTCCTCGTCTCCGAGGACCGCGACTCCGCCCGCCAGCTGCTGCGCGAAAAGGACCGCATGCGCCAGGCCGAGCGCGCCAGCTATGGCGAGCACCTCAAGCGCCTGCAGAGCGGCGCGCACCTCAGCATCGAGACCAGCGACATCCACCTCGAGACCGTGCGCGCGCTGAAGACCATCAACTCAATGTTCGCTTCCGTCGCCTACCCCATCCTCGCCCGCAGCGGCGACCTGCTCGACTCCCGCCTCGCCGGAAACCCCCAGCCCTGAGACCAACAGGGGATACCGCGGGACGGGAAGCGATCCTCAGCGGTAGCTGCGCTGCATGACCTGGCCGGCGACGAGCGCCACCGCCGCCTGGGTCGGGTCGACGACGGGCAGGCCGACGGCGTCCTCGAGCGGCGCGACATAGGCGGCCAGCCCCGCCCCGGCAAAGACGATGGCCTGCACCGCGAACTCGTCCCGCAGCTGCTTTCCCGCGGCGACGAGGGCGTCGGTCACGACGGCCGGATATTGCAGCTGGCCGTAGTCGAGCCCGAGCCCGCGATGCACGGCCACGCGGCCGGCGATGCCCAGCTGCCGGGCGAGGCGCGCGGTCTTGTCGGTCGCGGCGGAGACGCCGATGGTGCCGATGACGTCGCCCAGCGCCAGCGCGGCCAGATAGCCGGCCTCCCCGATGCCCACGACCGGCTTGGCGGTGAGCTCGCGCGCGGCGTAGACGCCGGGATCGGAAAAGCAGGCGACGACGAAGCCGGCGGCCTGCGGATCGGCGGCAACGCGCTCGACATAGCGCAGTACGGCCGGGGCGGCGTCGTCGCTGTCGCGGGCGGTGCTGATGCCGTTGGGCCCGTCGGCCAGGGTCACGCAGGCGATCTCGGGCAGCCCGGGCCCCTCCAGCCAGGCGAGGCTGCGGGCGAGGTCGGCGGTGATGCCGGTATCGGTCCGGCTGCTGGCATTGATGACGTGGATGCGCTGGCGCATGCGGGCCCTCAGGTCGGTTGATGGAAAGCGGCGGCCCAGCCCTCGTCCCAGACCTGCACCGAGTGGCCGGGGGCGACCTGGCGGTACTGGCGCGGCGGCCGGACGTAGCCGGTGGGCCGCAGGGCGCTGCCGATCTCGCCGGCGGGCGGCGCCCGGCGCACGCGGCGCCGCGCCGGATCGGCGATCGGCACGGCGCTCAGCAGACGTTGCGTGTAGGGGTGCTGGGGATTCTCGAAGACGCTCCGGCGCGGGCCGATCTCGACGATCTCGCCCAGGTACATCACGGCGACGCGGTGGCTGATGCGCTCGACCACCGCCATGTCGTGGGAGATGAACAGATAGGCCAGCCCGAGGCTCTCCTGCAGATCGAGCAGCAGGTCGACGACCTGGGCCTTGATGGAGACGTCGAGCGCCGAGACGCTTTCATCGGCGATGATGAAGCGCGGCTCGAGCGCCAGCGCCCGGGCGATGCAGATGCGCTGCCGCTGGCCGCCGGAGAATTCGTGGGGATAGCGCTCGATGATGTCGGGCGACAGGCCGACGCGCTGCAGCAGGTCGGCCACCTTGTGCCGGCGCTGCGCGCGATCGCCGATGCCGTGCACCACCATCGGCTCGGCAATGGCGCGACCGACGGGAAAGCGCGGATCGAGGCTGGCGAAGGGATCCTGGAAGATCATCTGGATATGGCGCCGGGCCTCGCGCAGCGGCGCTCGGCCAAGGCCCAGCAACTCCGTCCCGCCGACCTTCACCGACCCGGAGCTCGGCTCCACCAGGCGGAGGATGGAGCGGCCGGTGGTGGATTTGCCGCAGCCGGATTCACCCACCAGCGCCAGCGTCTCGCCGGCGAACAGATCGAAGGAGACGTCCTCCACCGCGTGCACGCGGCCGGTCACGCGGTTGAGCAGGCCCTCGCGCACGTCGAAGCGGGTGACGAGGTTGCGCACCTGCAGCACCGGGGTATCGGCGGCGACCGTGTCGCGCGTCGGCGGCGGCGCCTGCGGCGCCCCGGTCTGCGGGTCGACGCGCGGAAAGCGCCGCGGCAGCGGTTCGCCGGCCATCGAGCCAAGCTGCGGCACGGCCACCAGCAGGGCGCGCGTATAGGGTTGCTGCGGAGCCGCGAAGATTGCCGCGGTGGGGCCCGTCTCCACGGCCTCGCCGCGGTACATGACGACGGTGCGGTCGGCGATCTCGGCCACGACGCCCATGTCATGGGTGATGAACAGCACCCCCATGCCCTCTTCGTCCTGCAGCGTCTTGATGAGCTCGAGGATCTGCGCCTGGACGGTGACGTCGAGGGCCGTGGTCGGCTCGTCGGCGATCAGCAGCCGCGGACGGCAGGCCAGCGCCATGGCGATCATGACGCGCTGGCGCATGCCCCCCGACAGATGGTGGGGGTAGTCGCCGAGGCGGCGCGTCGCGCCGGGAATGCGCACCTTCTCGAACAGCGCCAGCGCTTCCCTGCGGGCGGCCCCGCGGTCCATGCCGCGGTGCCGGGCGAGCGCCTCGCCGATCTGCTCGCCCACCGTCATGATGGGGTTGAGGCTGGTCATCGGCTCCTGGAAGATCATGGCGATCTGGTTGCCGCGGATGGTCTCCATCTCGGCCTCGCTCGCCGCGAGCAAATCGCGCGTGCCGAGCAGGATGCGCCCGCCGAGGCTGACCCCCTCGGCGGCGCCGATGAGGCGCATGATGGACAGCGCGGTGATGCTCTTGCCGGACCCGGATTCGCCGACGATCGCCAGCGTCTCCTTGGGCGCGATCTCGAACGAGACATTGCGCACCACCGGGGGCAGGCCGCGGAAGGCGACGGTGA
>NZ_DASWVV010000034.1:0-4790 GCF_036406155.1 Devosia sp.
GGCATCGCGACCGCCGGCCGCGGCGCCGGCCGCGCAGCGGCGGCGAAGGCGCGCCCGATGTCAGCGATCCCAACGCGCCGCAACCGGATGTCGGGGAGTTGCCGGCATTCCTCACCGCCGGCCCGTCACCGACGGCGGCCGAATAGGCGGGCGCTGGAGCGACGAGTTTCGAAGGCCGGGCCGTGGGTCCGGCCTTTTCGTTTGCACGGCGGCGCCTATATCTGGGGCGGAAGGGCAGCGCCGCCGGGCGGGCGCCTTTCCTTGATCTGCGGCAAGGCGGACGGCAGGGGCCGGGCGTCAGGCTGGACGTCAACATCCGGGGGCGACGGGACCGTGCCGTGACGGGCGGGGCCGGCGTGCAACACAAAGGATTGCCGAATGAACATCGAGAAATACACCGAGCGGGCCCGCGGCTTCATTCAGGGCGCCCAGACCCTGGCGCTGGGGCGCGGTCACCAGCAGTTCACGCCGCTGCACCTGCTCAAGGTGCTGCTCGACGACGAAGAGGGCATGGCGGCCGGCCTCATCGCCCGCACGGGCGGCAACGCCAAGGTGGCGCTGGCCGAGACGGAGGCGGGGCTCAAGAAACTGCCGTCCGTCTCCGGCGACGGCTCGCAGCTCTATCTCAGCCGCGAGCTGGCGCGCGTGTTCGAGACCGCCGAATCGGCGGCGCAGAAGGCCGGCGACAGCTTCGTGACGGTCGAGCGGCTGCTGCTCGCGCTCGCCATCGAGAAGGACATCGACGCCGGCAGGATCCTGGCCGCGGCCGGGGTGACGCCGCAGGGCCTCAACGAGGCCATCAACGAAATCCGCAAGGGGCGCACCGCCGATTCGGCCTCGGCCGAGAACGCCTACGACGCGCTCAAGAAATACGCCCGCGACCTCACCGCCATCGCCCGCGAGGGCAAGCTCGACCCCGTCATCGGCCGCGACGAGGAGATCCGGCGCACCATTCAGGTGCTGAGCCGGCGCACCAAGAACAACCCCGTCCTCATCGGCGAGCCCGGCGTCGGCAAGACCGCCATCGCCGAAGGGCTGGCGCTGCGCATCGTCAACGGCGACGTGCCGGAAAGCCTCAAGGGCAAGTCGCTGATGGCGCTCGACATGGGGGCGCTCATCGCCGGGGCCAAGTATCGCGGCGAGTTCGAGGAGCGGCTCAAGGCCGTGCTCAACGAGATCGACGCCGCCGAGGGCAAGATCATCCTGTTCATCGACGAGATGCACACGCTGGTCGGCGCCGGCAAGGCGGACGGCGCCATGGACGCCTCCAACCTGTTGAAGCCGGCGCTGGCGCGCGGCGCCCTGCATTGCGTCGGCGCCACCACGCTCGACGAATACCGCAAGCACGTCGAAAAGGACGCGGCCCTGGCCCGGCGCTTCCAGCCGGTCTTCGTCGACGAGCCGACGGTCGAGGACACCATCTCGATCCTGCGCGGCCTCAAGGAAAAATACGAGCTGCATCACGGCATCCGGATTTCGGACTCGGCGCTGGTGTCGGCGGCGACGCTCTCCAACCGCTACATCACCGACCGCTTCCTGCCCGACAAGGCCATCGACCTCATGGACGAGGCGGCGGCGCGGCTGCGCATGGCGGTCGATTCCAAGCCCGAGGCGCTGGACGAGCTCGACCGGCGCATCATGCAGCTGAAGATCGAGCGCGAGGCGCTGAAGAAGGAGACGGACGAGGCCTCCAAGACCCGGCTCGACAAGCTCGAGAACGAACTGGCCGACCTCGAGGACGAGGCGCAGGCTCTGTCGCAGCGCTGGCTGGCCGAAAAGGAGCGCCTCTCGGGCAGCCAGAAGCTCAAGGAGGAACTGGACAAGGCCCGCACCGAACTCGAGCTGGCGCAGCGCGAGGGCAATCTGGCGCGCGCCGGTGAGTTGGCCTACGGCGTCATCCCCGAGCTCGAAAAGAAGCTCAAATCCGCCGATGGCGGCGAGGGCCAGCCGGAGAACCCGATGGTCGAGGAGGTGGTGCAGCCCACCCATATCGCCCAGGTGGTCAGCCGTTGGACCGGCATCCCGGTCGACCGCATGCTCGAGGGCGAGCGCGAAAAGCTGATGCGCATGGAGGAGACCCTGGGCACCCGGGTGATCGGCCAGCAGGAAGCCGTGGCGGCCGTGTCCAAGGCCGTCCGGCGGGCCCGCGCCGGACTGCAGGACCCGAACCGGCCGATTGGCTCGTTCATGTTCCTCGGCCCCACCGGCGTGGGCAAGACCGAGCTCACCAAGGCGCTGGCGCAGTTCCTGTTCGACGACGAGACGGCGATGGTGCGGCTCGATATGAGCGAGTACATGGAAAAGCACTCCGTCGCCCGCCTGATCGGGGCGCCGCCGGGCTATGTCGGCTACGAGGAGGGTGGCGCGCTCACCGAGGCGGTGCGGCGCCGGCCTTACCAGGTGGTGCTGTTCGACGAGATCGAGAAGGCGCACCCGGACGTGTTCAACGTCCTGCTGCAGGTGCTCGACGACGGCCGGCTTACCGACGGGCAGGGCCGGACGGTCGATTTCCGCAACACCGTCATCATCATGACCTCCAATCTCGGCTCGGAGTACCTGAGCCAGTTGCGCGACGGCGAATCGGTGGAGCTGGTGCGCGGCAAGGTGCTCGATGCGGTCAAGGCGGCCTTCCGGCCTGAATTCCTCAACCGCGTCGACGAGATCCTGCTGTTCCACCGCCTCGAGCGCGGCCACATGGGCGCCATCGTCGACATCCAGTTCGGGCGGCTGCAGAAGCTGCTCAAGGAGCGCGACATCACCCTGACGCTCACCCCGGAAGCGCGCGAGTGGCTGGCGACCGAGGGCTACGATCCGGCCTATGGCGCCCGGCCCCTCAAGCGCGTCATCCAGCGCGAGGTGCAGGACCGGCTGGCCGAGGAGATCCTGGGCGGGCGCATCACCGACGGCATGACGGTGCTCGTCGATGCAGGCGAGGAGGGCCTCGCCCTGCGCCCCACCGCCGGCACGACGGCCGACGCCGCCTAGTCATTGGCCGGTTGAATCGAGGCAAGGGCCGGTCACGCGACCGGCCCTTGCCGTTTGCCCGGCGCCGCCCGTGTGGCTAGTTCACCGCGGCGACGGTGATCGGGGCCGCCTCGCGCTGCATGAGGTCGCGGATCTGGGCGATGGTCTGCTGGAAGGGCTGCTCGTACTGGGCCGGCAGCGACTTGTCGCGCGGCAGCTTGACGCTCAGCGGGTCGACCACGCGGCCGTTGACCTTGATCTCGAAATGCAGGTGCGGGCCGGTGGAATTGCCGGTCGAGCCGACATAGCCGATGATCTGGCCCTGGCGCACGCGCGCGCCCGGGGTCATGCCGTCGGCAATGCGGCTCATATGGCCGTAGCCGGTCTCGAAGCCGTTGACGTGCCGGATCTCGACCTTCTTGCCGTAGCCCGACACCCAGCCGGCACGTTCGATGAGGCCGTCGCCGGAGGCGTAGATCGGCGTGCCGGTCGGCGCGGCGAGGTCGATGCCGGTGTGCATGCGGCGGCTCTTGAAGATCGGGTGCACGCGCAGGCCGAAGCGCGAGCGCAAATTGCCGCCGCCCTTGAGCGGGCGACGGGTGAGGAAGCGCTTGCCGGTCTCGCCGGAGGGGTCGTAGAACTCGGTGGTGCCGTCCTTGGTGCGGAAACGGAACAGTTCGCGCACCGTGCTGCCGAGCTTGAGGCTGACATAGAGCAGTTCCTTGCGGCCCTCGGCATTGGCCTTGGTCTGCAGGATCTCGATGCTGTCGCCGGCGCTGATCTTCTTGGTCAGGTCGACATCGTAGGCGAACATGGCGACGATGCGCCTTGTGGTCTCGTCGTCGACGTCGTGCTTGCGCGCGGTTTCCCAGATCGAGCGGTAGACCGAGGGCAGGTTGGCGACGTTGATCTCCTCGGTGTCCTCCTCGGGGAATTCGATCTCGGTGGGGGCGAGGCCGAGCACATAGTTGCCGCGGTCGGTGAGCGCGACGGTGGCCGCGTGCCTGGGGGCGCCCGAGCGATCGGGGAAATAGATGCTCATGCGGTAGGGGATGAGGCTGTCGGCCTGGCGCGACGGCCCGAACAGGATGCGCAGGCGCACGCCCCTGGGCATGTTGGTCGAAGGCAGCACGTTCTTCAGCGTCGTGCTGACCATGTCCACCATCTGCTGGGTGAAGCCGTTCTTGAGCAGCGTGTCGGCGAGCGGGCCGGCCTCGCGAATGGCGAGGATGCGCTCGGCACGACCGAGGCCGGCATCCTGGGCCGATGTGGTCTTGGGCAGGACGGTGACGTTCTCGGCTATGCCGGCGGCGAGGCCGTCGCCCGAGTCGGCCTGGCCGAGGTCGACCACCGAGCCGCCGGGCGCGGCGTAGGCGAGCATCTCGCCGCCGCCGTCGCCGAACAGGTTTTCCACCGTGAGGCGCACGAACTCGGCCGCCGTGCGGTCGGAAATGGCGCGCGGCGGCACCAGCGAGATGGGCAGGGCGGCGAGCTTGATCGAGACTTCGCCCTCGACCTCGGCGCCGTAGATGCTGGGGTTGGCGACGCCGTCGTCGGCGGCGGTGACGATGGGCTCGTTGGCGTCGAGAATGGCGACGGGATCATAGGGCGGCACGTCGTCGGACAGCGCCGTGGCCGCCGTCGCCAGCGTGGCGCGGATGCGCTCGAACGGCTGCTTGCGGATCATGTCGCGGCCGTTGACGTTCTCCCGGATCGAGGCCTCGACGATCTCGAGCTCGGAGCGGGTCCGGGCGATGGGGCGGATGCGGTCGCCCTTGGCGGTCGGATCGGTGGCCGGCCCCTCCGCCTGCCGGGTGACGATCTGC
>NZ_DASWVV010000035.1:0-2827 GCF_036406155.1 Devosia sp.
CTCGGCGCCCGCTTCGGCGCCTTCGGCGTCGGCGCGGTCTTCCTCGGACGCCGCGGCCTCGGCCTCGGTTTCGACCTCGGCGCTCTCCTCCTCGTCCTCGTCGGCCTCCTCGGCTTCGACGGGCTGCGGGGCGGCGGCGGCGGCGGCGAGCGTACGGTCGGTTTCGGCGAAGATGCGCTCGGCGCTGACCAGCGGCCCGCCTTCGTCGCCCGGCTGCTTGGCCTTCACGCGTTCAAGCCGCAGGTCCGGGGCGATCAGCGTGTCGTCGGCCAGCAACAGCACGCGGAAGCCGTACTTGTACTCGATGCGGGCGAGGTCCGTACGCTTCTGGTTCAGGATGTACAGCGCGATGGAGGTCGGCACGTACACCGTGATCTCGGCGGAACGCTTGCGGATGCCCTCCTCCTCGATGGCGCGCAGCACGTGCAGCGAGGCGGACTCGACCGAACGGATGACGCCGGCGCCCGAGCAGTGCGGGCAGCGCTCGAAGTTGGTTTCCAGCAGCGACGGGCGCAGGCGCTGGCGCGACAGTTCCAGCAGGCCGAAGGCGGAGATGCGGCCGAGCTGGATGCGCGCCCGGTCGGTCTTCATCGCTTCCTTGAGGCGCCGCTCGACCGTCGCGTTGTTGCGCGGCTCCTCCATGTCGATGAAGTCGATGACGATCAGGCCGGCGAGGTCGCGCAGACGGAGCTGGCGGGCCACCTCTTCGGCGGCCTCCAGGTTGGTCTTGAACGCGGTTTCCTCGATGTTGCGCTCGCGCGTCGACTTGCCCGAGTTGACGTCGATGGCGACCAGCGCCTCGGTCGGGTTGATGACGATGTAGCCGCCCGAACGCAGGTGCACGATCGGGCTGTGGATGGCGTCGATCTGCGTTTCCACCTGATAGCGGTGGAACAGCGGGATCGCCTCCTCCTTGTAGGGCTGGACGCGCTTGACGTGGCTCGGCATCAGCATCCGCATGAATTCCTTCGCGGTGTGATAGCCGGCGTTGCCCTCCACCCAGATCTCGTCGATGTCGTTGCCGTAGAGATCGCGGATGGCGCGCTTGATGAGGTTCGCCTCTTCATAGATGAGGCAGGGGGCGGACGACTGCAGCGTCTGCTCCCGGATGTCGTCCCACAGACGCAGCAGGTATTCGAGGTCGCGCTTGATCTCCTGCTTCGAGCGTTCGAGGCCCGCGGTGCGCAGGATGACCGCCATGCCGTCGGGAATGTCCAGTTCCGACAGGATTTCCTTCAGGCGCTTGCGGTCGAGCGGGTTGGTGATCTTGCGGCTGATGCCGCCGCCGCGCCCGGTGTTGGGCATCAGCACGCAATAGCGGCCGGGCAGCGACAGGTAGGTGGTCAGCGCCGCACCCTTGTTGCCGCGCTCCTCCTTGGTCACCTGCACCAGCATGATCTGCCGGCGCTTGATCACTTCCTGGATCTTGTAGGAGCGCAGCGGGCGCGTGCGCCGGCGCTGCACCTCCTCGACCTCGTCGCCGCCGACCACGTCGAACCGCTCCGACTCGGTCGTCTGCGGCGCCTTGGCGGTGGCGTCGGTGCCGTACGCGGCCCCGGCCTCGGCCGTCTCGCCAGCCTCGGCGAGGGCGCTTTCGGCGAAGGCGCCGGATTCCCCTCCGGCGGCTTCGTCGGAGCCCCGTTCGGTGCCCTGCTCGGCGTACGTCTCACCGGCGGCTTCGGCGTACGCGCCATTTTCGCGCGCGTCCCGCGCGCCGTCGTCGTCGGAGCCGGCGTTGGATTCGTAGCCGTCGCCGTTCCCGCCGTTTTCATCGTCGGAGCCGATGGTCTCGGCATCGATGGCGTCGGCGTCGATGGGGGTGGGCATCGGCGAGATGCGCTCGGAGAATTCCTCCGGCTGGATCTCCTCGGCCAGCGAGCGGCGGCCGCCGCGCTGTTCGGCGCGTTCGGCGCGGGCCTCGGCCTCTTCCTCCTGCCGGCGCTCCTCGGCCATCAGCGCCTCGCGGTCGGCGACCGGGATGCGGTAATAGTCGGGGTGGACTTCCGAGAAGGCGAGGAAACCGTGCCGGTTGCCGCCGTATTCGACGAAGGCCGCCTGCAGCGACGGCTCGACGCGCGTCACCTTGGCCAGGTAGATGTTGCCCTTGAGCTGCTTGCGCGAGGCGATCTCGAAATCGAGTTCCTCGAGCCTGTTTCCACTGACCACTGCGACCCGTGTTTCTTCCGGGTGCGTGGCGTCCACCAGCATACGCTTCATTCAAGATCCCCATGACGCCACCCGGACCCCCGCGCGACCAGACGGACGCAAGGGCAACGCCATCGTTTTGGCGAAGCGTGCGGAGCCTGCCCGGGGGTTCGTCGAACGGCGCTTTCCAGAGCTGCCAGGACGATCCGAGCCGCGGCATCCGGGCTCCGGCCTTGCGGCCGAAGCCAGCTTCGAGGTTTCATCCTCAAGTCACCGGCAAATCCAAGAGCGCCACCACACGGAACACGACCGAAAAGGCAAGCCGGCCGGACCCGTTCCGTGGGCGACGCCGCCGCCCCCTTACGGAAGCCTGCGGATCGCGGTATGTCGCACGAACCAACATAGACAAGCACGTTGGCTTGCACAACGGGTGAATTGGACACGGGTGAATTGGACGGGCCGGCGGTTTACCTCGCCCGCATGGAATCCGCCGGCCCGGCCCGTGGCGCTGATGCGCGCGGGCCACAGGTGCCGCCATATGAGTCGCCGTCTCATCGTCGCCGTTGAACGCGTTGATTCGTCTAAGCTATAGGTAGACGTTCAGTTCGTGTCGTCCGGTTCTGGTGGTTGGTATGCCCCGATTTCTCGCGCTGGTGGTCGCCCTGGCGGTCCTGCTCGGGGC
>NZ_DASWVV010000036.1:0-7641 GCF_036406155.1 Devosia sp.
GCACGTTGATCTGGATGGTGGCGGGGTCGACCACCGCCGCGTTCGACTTGTAGTGCGTCACCAGTTCGGGGAAGCTGATGACGATCACCACCATCAGCAGCTGGATGCCGAGAAACGGCAGGACGCCGGTATAGATCTGCCCTGACGTGATCGGCTGGATGATGGCGCCGGTCACCCGGTCCTTGTAGGCCCGCTCCGGCGCCACCGAGCGCAGGAAGAACAGCGCGAAGCCGAACGGCGGGTGCATGAACGAGGTCTGCATGTTCATCGCCAGCATCACCCCGAACCAGATGAGGTCGATGCCGAGCGCATCGGCGACCGGCGCCAGCAGCGGGATGATGATGAAGGCGAGCTCGAAATAATCGAGGAAGAAGGCGAGGAAGAAGACCAGCAGATTGGTGACGATGAGGAAGCCGATCACCCCGCCCGGGATCGAGGTCATCAGGTGCTCGACCCAGATATGGCCGTTGACCGCATAGAAGGTCAG
Source organism: Devosia sp. (assembly GCF_036406155.1). Classification (GTDB taxonomy): domain Bacteria; phylum Pseudomonadota; class Alphaproteobacteria; order Rhizobiales; family Devosiaceae; genus Devosia_A. The sequence continues at coordinate 488 of NZ_DASWVV010000036.1, forward strand.
CGAGAACACCCGCGCCCCGAGCAGGATGAACATCACGAAGGAGGACAGCTTGGCGGTGGCGTACAGCGCCGACTTGAGCAGCTTCACGTCGAGCTTGCGATTGAGGATGGCGAGCGCCAGCGCCCCTACCGCCCCCATGGCGCCGCCCTCGGTGGGCGTTGCGACCCCGATGAAGATGGTGCCGAGCACGAGGAAGATCAGCACCAGCGGCGGCACCAGCGAGGTGACCACCCGGCTCGCCAGCTTCCAGCCGCGCAGCGTGCGGGCCTCCGCCGGCAGCGCCGGTACGCTGGCCGGGCGCAGCATCGCCATGACGGCGACGAAGCCGGCATAGACCCCGACCAGCAGCAGGCCCGGCACGAGGGCGCCCTTGTACATGTCGCCGACGGAGCGGCCGAGCTGGTCGGCGAGGATGATCAGCACCAGGCTCGGCGGGATGATCTGCGCCAGCGTCCCCGAGGCGGCAATCGTGCCCGCCGCAACCCGCCGGTCATAGCCGTAGCGCAGCATGATCGGCAGCGAGATCAGCCCCATCGAGATCACCGAGGCGGCGACGACGCCGGTCGTGGCGGCAAGGATGGCGCCGACGAAGACGACCGCGAAGGCCAGCCCGCCGCGGACCGGCCCGAACAGCTGCCCGATCGTGTCCAGCAGTTCCTCCGCCATGCCGCTGCGTTCGAGGATCAGACCCATGAAGGTGAAGAACGGCACCGCCAGCAGGGTCTCGTTCGACATCTGCCCGAAGATGCGGTCGGGGATGGCGCCGAACAGGTTGATCGGCAGCAGGTCGAGCCCGATGCCGATGAAGCCGAAGCCGAAGCCGACGAAGGCCAGCGAGAAGGCGACCGGGTAGCCGAGCAGCAGCACCACGATCAGCGACAGGAACATGATGGGGGCAAGGTTTTCGGCGATGAAGGCGAGCATGAGTCTTGCGTCCCGGGCGCGGTCAGAGTGCGGCCGCTTCGGCGTCGGCGAGCGCGGCCGGGTCCGGCATGTCGCCCCTGAGGATGGCGATGCGCTTGATCAGCTCGGACACGCCCTGCAGGAAGAGCAACCCGAACCCGATCGGGATCAGGGCCCAGACCGGCCACAGGATGAGGCCGCCGGTGTTGTTGGAGGTTTCCCCGCTCGCCAGCTTGGCCAGCACGGTCGGCCAGGACAGGTAGATGGTGATGAGGCAGAAGGGGAACAGGAAGAACAGCGTGCCCAGGATCTCCACCCAGAGCTGCCCCTTGCGCGGCAGCTGCTGGTACAGCAGGTCGACCTTCACATGCTCGCTGTTGAGCAGCGTGTAGCCGGCGGCGATCAGGAAGGCGGCCGAGAACAGGTACCATTGCGCCTCGAGCCAGGCGTTCGAACTGGCGTTGAACAGCTTGCGCGTCGTGGCATTGATGGCGCTGATCAGCACGGCCGCGAGCAGCAGCCAGGAGACGGCCTTGCCGATGACCGTGTTGGCTGCGTCGATGGCGCGCGACAACCACAGGAAGGCTGACATGACGTGTTTCCCCCCGGGCCCCTGCCGTTTCAGGCGGGCCGCTTCGGGGCGTTCCTAGGTTCGGCACCGGCCGCGGGCAAGATGGCGAAGGCGGCCACGTGCACGCGTCTACCCACAACTGGGTAGGTGCCGCCTCAGAGCTCGGACCAGATCCAGCCGTTCTCGATGGCGTAGCGGGTGAGGCCCGCCGTGGTGGCGATGCCGAGCTTCTTCTTGATGTTCTTGCGGTGCGTCTGCACGGTGGCCTCGGAGATGCCGAGTTCTGCCGCAATGGCGCGGGTGTTGCGGCCGCCGGCGATCAGCAGCAGCACGTCGTGTTCCCGCGTGGTGAGCGGGTCACCGGGGTCGCCGGGCTTGCGCTCGAGCAGCACGTCGGACACGCCGGACGAAAAGTAGGTGCGGCCCGCCGCCACCGCCTCGATCGCGGCAATGATCTCGTCGGTCGACACGTCCTTGAGGATGTAGCCGGACGCGCCGTGCATGATCGAGGTCGAGATATACTCGCGGCTGTCGTGCATCGACAACATCAGGATGCGGGTTTCGGGCAGTTGCTCGCGGAACAGCTCGATGGCGTCGATGCCGTTGAGCTGCGGCATGTTGATGTCCATCAGCACCACCGCCGGCCGCGTCGCGAGGGCGATCTCGAGCCCGGCGCGGGCCAGCCCCGCCGTGCCGACGATCTCGACGTCGCCATAGGTCTCGAGCACCGCCCGCAGGCCCGCCAGCACCAGCGGGTGGTTGTCGATGATCAGCACCTTGATGGGCGCCGTCCCGCTCATGCCGGTTCCACCGCCGCCACCGCGGGGTGCGGCGCCGCCGCGGATTTGGGCAGCATCGCCGTAAGAACCGTGCCGCCGGGGCCGCTCTTGACCAGCAGCAGGCCGCCGAAATGGGCCATGCGCTCCTGCATGTTGCGCAGCCCCAGGCCGCCGTGGCCGACGCTGCGGGTAGCGCCGCTGTCGCCGCCGAAGCCGTGCCCGTTGTCGGCGATGACCATGCGCACCCGGCCGCGCACGCCGGTGACGGCGATGTCGACGCGGGTGGCACCGGCATGGCGTTCGATGTTGTTCAGCGCTTCCTGCGCCACCCGGTACAGGGCCGTGCTCGCCTGCGGCAGCAGCGGTGCCTTGGGCACCGTGGCCTTGAGGTCGACATGGATGCCGGTGCGCTCGGAGAAATTGGCGCTGAGCGATTTCAGCGCCGCCGGCAGGCCGAGGTCGTCGAGCAGGCGCGGCCGCAGGTCGTGCGACAGCCGCCGCACCTCCTTGATGGCGCCGTTGAGCGCCTCCACGGCGCGGTCGATGGCCCCGGAGGCGTCCTCGGCGCGGCTCCTCACCTTGCGGCCGGCCAAATCGATGGCATAGCGCACCGCGATCAGGTTCTGCGAGATGCCGTCGTGCAGCTCGCGCGACAGCCGCGTGCGCTCCTCCTCCTGGGTGTTGACGATGCGCTGCGTGAGCTGCTTGAGCATGGTGTCGGCGAGGCGCCGCTGGCGCAGGTTGAGCAGCATGCCGGTGGCGGAGACGGCCAGCACCACCGGCACCGCGATCAGCGCCACGATGCCGAAGGTGTTGCCGATATTGGCGCGCAAATCGGCCTTGGCGGCGGCGGTCTGGGCGAAGACGTCGTCGAGATAGACGCCGGTTCCCAGCATCCACTGCCACTTGTCGAGGCCGACGGCGAACGAGAGCTTGTCGGCAATCTCGCCGGTCGACGGCTTCTCCCACTTGTACTGGTGCATGCCGCCGCCCTGGCGGGCCTTGTCGATGAGGTTGGCGATCACCCGGTCGCCGTCCGGGTCGACGAGGTCGATCCAGTTGCGGCCCGGCCGGAAGGTCTGGCGCGGGTGGGCGATGCTGTTGCCGTCGTAGTCGTAGACGAAGAAATAGCCGTCCTCGCCGTAGTCGAGGCTGGTCAGGATGGCGCGGACGCGTTCCTTGGCGGCCTCGTCATTCGGCCCCGCTGCCGAATAGATGCCCTGGATCGCCGAAATGGCGAGATTGGTGAGGTTGAGCAGCTCGGTTTCCTTGGCGTTGAGCATGTTGCGCTCGAACGTATCGATGCTCGTCTGCACGAGGCGCGTCGATTGCCAGGTGATCAGCGCGGTAATGGCGAGGATGGCCAGGACCAGGGGAACGATGGCCAACGCCAGGATCTGGTGCCTCAGGCTCACGGCGATAGCTCCAGTGCGGAATGCCCTTGGCATAGCGGAGGTTGGTCGCCCGATTCAAGCGCGAGGGACGGGGTGCGACGGCCGGCCGCTTCGTTGGCGCGTTCACGGCCCGCGCCGCCGGCCTTTACATATTAGATTACTCTAATATATGTTTGTGCAGGCAATCGCCCACCAATGGAGATTTCGCATGCAGAACGTTGGCACACCCGACCGCATCGTCCGCGTCGCCGTCGGGGTGATCCTGGTCGCCCTGCCCTTCCTCGCCGCCCTGTCCGGCTGGGCCTTCTGGGTGTCGCTGGTGCTCGGCATCGTCCTGATCGGCACGGCCGCCTTCAGCTTCTGCCCGATCTACGCCATGCTCGGCCTCAGCAGCCGCCGCAAGCCGCAGGCCTGACCGGCCGGGCGCGCCCCGGTCACCTGCTATTGCACGACCCGGCGATAGAGGTGCCAGGTGGCGTGCCCGAGGACAGGCACGACGATGGCGAGGCCGACCAGCAGCGGAAGCGAGCCGACGACCAGCAGCGCCGCGACGATCAGCCCCCACGCCGCCATGACCACCGGGCTCCTGAGCACGGCGCGCACTGATGTCTGGACGGCGACCGCGGCGCCGACGTCGCGGTCGAGCAGCAGCGGCACCGCCACCACCGAGGTCGCGAGCGCGACGATGGCGAACAGCAGCCCCACCAGACTGCCCCACAGCATCAGCGCCGTCCCCTGCGGCGTGCTGAGGATCTCGACGAGGAACGCGGTGAAGGTGGCGGGCGAGCCTGGCCCGAACAGCGATTCATGGAGGGACTGGGCCACCAGCAGCCAAGCGGTGAAGAGGGCCAGCAGCATGAGGCCGACGGCGGCGATCGAGGGCATGGCCGGCGAGCGCAGCACGTCGAAGACGCTCCGCCACGTGGTCTCGAGACCGCGTTCCCGGCGCCGGCTCATCTCCAGAAGCGGCAGCACCGTCACCGGCCCCACCAGCGCGAAGCCCGAGATGAGGGGGAACAGCAAAGGCCAGGCATTGGTCCCGGCGGTCCAGATGCCGAGCGCCGCCCCCATCAGCGGGTAGATCAGGCCGAGAAAGGCCAGGTGCGACGGCTTTTCCCAGAAATCGCGCCAGCCCAGCCGCAGCGCGGCACCCAGGTCGGCAAACCCGATCCTGCGCACCGCCGGGAAGTGCAGTTGCTGGTCGGCGCCCGCAAGCACATGAAACGACATGGCCATCCTCCACTCAAACGGGCAGGACGGAGCCTCGGGCGAAGCCATGCATGGCGGCCGGCCACATCGACAGCGACCTGCCGCAACAAGAATAGGTCGCTTTTGGCGGAATGTCGCCCGTTCTCCACCGGCAATCGGCGTTTGACGGCGTAACATCTTGGTGTGCGCCGGCAATACTGCGTGAAGACTTTTGGATCAAGGGCCGCCGTAGCAGCCGCGCGCGACGGCGAGGCGGCGCACCAGCGCCAGCACGACGTCGAGCGTCGGCGTCGGCTTGCCCGTCAGCCGCCCCAGTTCCTGGATGGCCGTCACCAGCGCGTCGATCTCCATCGGGCGCCCCCGCTCGAGGTCCTGGAGCATCGAGGTCTTGTGCGCCCCGACGTCCCCCGCCCCCTTGATGCGGCGGTCGACGCCGACGAGGAAGCGGGCCCCGGTCGCCTCCCCGATCGCCTGCGCTTCGAGCATCATGGCCCGCGCCACGGCGCGGGTGCCGTCGTCGGCCACGATGTCGGCGAGCGTGCTCCCGGTCAGCGCGGAGATGGGGTTGAACGACAGATTGCCCCACAGCTTGACCCACATCTCGCTGCGGATGTCGTCGCGCACCGGCGCCTGCAGGCCCGCGGCCACCAGTTCCTCCGCCAGCCGCACGACCCGCTCGCTTCGTTCCCCGGAAGGCTCGCCGAGCGAGAAGCGGGTGCCCTCGACGTGCCGGATCACGCCCGGCCGCTCGACCTCGGCGGCGGGATAGACGACGGCCCCGATGACGCGCTCCGGGCCGATCGCGTCCCAGATCACCCCCCCGGGGTCGACCGCTGCGATGCGCGCGCCTTCCCAGGGCCCGGGGAGCCGGTGAAAATACCACCAGGGCAGCCCGTTCTGCATGGTGACGACCGCCGTGCGCGGCCCCAATAGCGGCGCGATCTGGCCCAGCGCCGCCGGCAGCGAATGCGCCTTGACTGCCAGGACGACGTAGTCCTGCGGCCCGATCTCGTCGGTCCGCGTCACGGCCCGCACCTGGTGCACGCTCTCAGCCCCGCCCTCGATGAGGCGCAGCCCGTCCGCCTGCATCGCCGCGAGATGGGGGCCGCGCGCCACCACCGCGAGGTCAACGCGCGCGGCCGCGGCGAGCCGGGCCGCGAGATAACCGCCGATGGCGCCGCCACCGAAGATGACGAGGCGCATCAGGCCAGCCCGAGCTTGGCGGCGAGGCCGATCCGCTGCAACTTGCCGGTCGCCCCCTTGGGAATCTCCTCGAGAAAGACGATGCGGTTCGGCACCTTGAAGGCGGCCAGCCGCTGGCCGGCAAATTCGCGGATCTCGCTTTCGCTGGCGACGGCCCCCTCGCGCAGCACGATGGCGGCGGCGACGTCCTCGCCCAGCCTGTCGTGCGGCATGGCGAAGGTGACGACCTGCGCCACCGCCGGATGGTCCATCAGCGCCTCGTCGACTTCGAGCGGCGACACCTTCTCGCCGGCGCGGTTGATGATCTCCTTCAGCCGCCCGGTAATGCGCAGATAGCCGTCGGAATCGAGCACGCCCTGGTCGCCGGTATGGAACCACCCATGCGCGAAGGCGGCCCGGTTCGCCTCGGGGTTGCGCTCATAGCCCTGCGTCACGTTCTCGCCGCGGATCACCACTTCGCCGATGCTGCCCGGCAGCAGCAGCAGGCCGTCGGCGTCCATCACCGCCACCTCGGGCCCGGCGGCGGCGCCGACGCTGCCCGGCTTGCGGGCGCCCGGGGGAAGCCGGTTAGAGGTCATCTGGTGGGCCGCCTCGGTCATGCCGTAGGCCTCGATCACCGGGCAACGGAAGGTGGCTTCGAGCTCGGCCATGACCTGCGAGGGCAGCGAGGCCGAGGACGTGCGGATGAAGCGCAGGGCCGAGGCCGCCACGGCTTCAACATTGCGCGGCGCCCGCGCCAGGATGGCCTGGTGCATGGTCGGCACCGCCGTGTACCAGGAGGGCCTCGCCTCCTCGAGCCAGTGAAAGAAACGCAGCGCGTTGAAGCCGGGCGTGCAGAACACGCTGCCCCCGGCGGCGAGCGAGGAGAGCACCGCGGCGACCAGCCCGTGGATGTGGAACAGCGGCATGATGTTGAGGCAGCGGTCGGCGGCGGTCAGCTGCAGCGTCGCGCCGATATTGCGTGCCGACGCGGCGAGATTGGCGTGCCGCAGCGGCACCAGCTTGGGCCGCGACGTCGTGCCGGATGTATGCAGCAGCAGGGCGACGTCGTCGAGCCCGGCCGGCACCGGCGCCACGGCCGGTCCGGCGGCCTCC
>NZ_DASWVV010000037.1:0-39737 GCF_036406155.1 Devosia sp.
GCGAGCGGATGGTCGGCAGCAGCTGGCCGGGCCGATGCGAGACGAGCAGGAACAGCGTCTCGGCGGGGGGTTCCTCGAGCACCTTGAGCAGGGCGTTGGCCGATGATGCATTGCAGTCGTCGATCGAGTCGACGATGACCACCCGGTGCCCGGCGCGGCCACGCGTCATGCGCAGGCGGTCGATCAGTTCGCGCACCTCGCCGACGCGAATCTCGGTGTAGAAGCCCTTGCCCGTCTCGCGCGGCGCCCGGCGCAGCACCCTGAGGTTGGGATGGGCGCCGGCGGCCACCTGCTCGAAGACGTGGGCCGGGTCGGCGTCGCCCGTGCGCCGGAAGATGTCGCGCGCCAGCGCGAACGCCAGCGTTGCCTTGCCGATCCCCCTGGGGCCGTGGATCAGGATGCCGCCCGGCAACCGGCGGTCCTCGAGCAACCCCGTCAAATTGGCCATGGTCGCGGCATGGCCGATGACCCCGGCCTGGAACTCGGGCAGCTTCACGCCGTCGAGCTGGTCGGGCTCGCGTTGCTCCGCCGTCGCGTTCACTGCGTCTCGCCGAGCTCGGGAAAGCGCCGCACGACCGTGTCCCAGATCTCCTGCTCCAGCGCATCCTCGCTCTGGTTGGCGGGGATCACCACGCAGCGCCCGGGGTTGTTCGCGGCGATGGTGAGGAACGCCTCCCGCAGGTGGCGGTGCCAGTCGAGGTCTTCCTTCTCGAAGCGGTCGCCGGTGGCCGCGAGCGCCCCTTCGATCTGTCGCTCCCCGACGCGCCGGAAGGCGATCTCGGGGTCCATGTCGAGCACGATGGTGAGGTCGGGCGTATGCCCGTCGAGGGCCAGCTCCTCGAGCCCGCGGATGAGCTTGTCGTCCACGCCGCCGGTCAGCCCCTGGTAGGCGCGGGTGGAATCGTGGAATCGGTCGGAAATCACCCACTTGCCTTCGGCCAGGCTGGGCGCGATCAGCCGGTTGACGTGGTCGAGCCGCGCCGCCGCGAACAGCACCGCCTCCGCCCCCGGCCCCCAGCTTTCCGGCCGCCCCTGCAGGATGAAGGCGCGGATCGCCTCGGCCTTGGGCGTCCCCCCCGGCTCGCGCGTGCGGATGGCGGGGATCGAGGCCCGGCCGAGCCGTACCAGCAGGCGTTTCACCTGCGTCGACTTGCCGACGCCCTCGCCGCCCTCGAAGGTGATGAACCGGGCTTGCGTCAAAGCCAGCCAAGCGCGAGCTGTTTCAGCGCGTCGATCGCCCGGCGCACGAGGTCGCCTTCTTCCACGGTCTCGGCCGCGTAGAGCGGCGTCACCTGCACCACCTTGCCGCCGCAGCTGATATTGAGCTGCCCGACCTCGGTGCCGGCCGCAACCGGCGGGCGCAGCGGCCCGCGATAGGTCACCGTCGCCTGCGGGCAATCCCGGGCGCCCTTGGGGATGAACAGCTCGATGTCGCCCTTGCCGACGAGCCCCACCTGCGGGTCCTTGCCGCCATAGACATTGGCGTAGGCGACGACGGTGCCGGCGGGATACACCGGAATCAGCTCGAAGCCGCGGGCGCCCCAGGTGATCAGCTTGCGCGCCTCCTCGGCCCGCTCGGTCATCGACTTGAGCCCGTGCAGCACCGCGATCAGCCGCCGCCCGCTGGCGGCGGTCGAAACCACCGTACCGTAGCCGGCCGCCTCGGTATGGCCGGTCTTGAGGCCGTCCACGCCGATGCCCATTTCGACCAGCGAGTTGCGGTTCTGCTGGCGGATCTTGTTCCAGGTGAACTCGGGTTCCGAGAACATCGGGTAGTATTCGGGAAACTGGGCGATGAGGAAGCGCGCTATGATGGCGAGGTCGCGCGCCGTGGAGTACTGGTCCGGATCGGGCAGTCCCGTTGCATTGGTGAAGTTCGAGCCGGTGAGCCCGATCTCGGCGCCGAGCTGGTTCATCATTTTGGCGAAGGTCTGCTCGGTGCCGCCGATGCCTTCCGCCAGGGCGATGGCCGCGTCGTTGCCCGACTGGATGATTACCGAGCGCAGCAGGTCCGAGACCTTCACCTTGGAATTGAGCTCGGCGAACATGGTCGAGCCGCCGGAGGCGGCGCCGCCGTCGCGCCAGGCGTGCTCGGAGATGAAGAACTCGTCGTCCATCGACAGCCGGCCGCGCTGCAGTTCGTCGAACACCACGGCGACCGTCATCAGCTTGGCCATGCTGGCCGGCTCGAGCGGCTCGTCCGCTGCCTTCTGGAACAGCAGCGACCCCGATTCGTAGTCCATCAGGGCCGCGAACCGCGCCTTGGTCTCGAACTCCTGCGCCGGCGCAGCCGTCGCCGTGGCCAGCAGCGCCGCGGCGATCGCAAAAGCAAGACTGAGGCAGAAGTTCCGCACCTTCACCCCGAATTGGAGGCGGCCGGCAGCGCCGCCCGACGACTGAGGACGACTAATAAAGAACTAAGCCGCCAAGGCCAAGTTCTTGTGCGCGGGCGAGGACATCGCTGCGCGCCACCCCCGGCTTGAGCCGGGTGAGCGTCAGCCGCGTGGCCGGACGGCCGCCCTGGTCGACCGCTTCCTCCGTCACCGCCGCGAGCGGCGCGAAAGCCAGTACCACCCGCTCCGCTTCCGCCGCATCGCGGAAGCTGCCCAGTTCGAGCCGGATGGCGCGGGCCTCCTCGTCGACCGCTTCGACCCAGCTGTCGAGCGCCAGTTCGCGACTGGCCACGGCGTTGGCGGCGGCGTGCGCGGCGCTGACCGGATTGTCCGCGGCATACCCGAACAGCCCGAAGAAATCGCGCGCCAAATCCTTTGACGAATAGGCGCCCGAGGACTGGCCGGAACCCTGCCCGCGCGGTTCCTCAAGCATGGCGAAGCGGGTGCTGCCGCCCTGCTCCAGCGGCGTTGCGCGGTTGACGCTGGCCAGCAGCATGCGGGTATCGTCGCCTTCCAGCGGCGCCGGGCCGACATACTGCACCTGCACGTTGCCGGTGCCGCGATTGGTGTAGCCGAGGATTTCGGCGGCGCGCCAGGACAGGTCCATCACCCGCCCGTGCAGGTACGGCCCGCGGTCGTTGACGCGCACCATGACGGAGTTGCCGTTGTCGAGGTTGGTGACCCGCACGTATGACGGCAGCGGCAGCGTCGGATGCGCGCCGGTGAGGGCATTGGCCGAGAAGATTTCGCCGTTGGCGGTCTGCCGGCCGTGGAAATCGGCCCCGTACCAGGAGGCGGTACCCTGCGCCACGTAGCCCGTCGGGTCGGCCTGCGGCGTATAGGTGGTGCCGCGCACCGTGTACGGCTTGCCCACGAGGTAGCGCCCTCCCCCCTTGGGCGGATTCGGGTGGGTGCTGAGGCGCGGCGACACCGCAACGCCGAATTCCTTGGAACTGAAGGCCCCGCGTTTCACCGTCGGCCCGATCCCGCTGGGGCCGCCGCAGGCTGCCAGTACCGGCCCCAGCCCTGCCAACAGAACGGCGAGACGCACGGCGCTCCGCCAGCCGCCAGAAATCTTATTCACGCTTGGTTACCCTTACTCAACAGTGTGGGTACTCTAGCGAATGCCGCCCGGCGCTTCCCGCCCGCATGCGCAACGTGGTTGCGAAGCCGTTAATTCGTTTCAAATTGCCGGCATCGGCGCGGCCCTTGCAGCGGTCGGCGCGTTCATATAAAGATATCTTTATATCCCGCCCGTATGGAGCCAGAGCCATTCGCGCCGGGTTCTCATTTGGCCATACCCGACGAGACCGCAAGCGATGACCTCCGCTCCCGCCCCCCATCCCGGAACCCCCGCCCCTGCCAACGGCGATGAGGTGCGGGCAGCCCTCGCCAGGGCGGCTGCCGAGCGCATCCTCATCCTCGACGGCGCCATGGGCACGATGATCCAGGCCCTGAAGCTCGATGAGGCCGGCTATCGCGGCGAGCGCTTCCGCGACTGGCACAAGGACGTGCGCGGCAACAACGACCTGCTCAACCTCACCCAGCCGGCGGCCGTCCGCGACATCCACCTGCAATATTTCCGCGCCGGCGCCGACATCGTCGAGAGCAACACCTTCTCCTCTACCTCCGTGGTGATGGCCGACTACGGCATGCAGGAGCTGGCCTACGAACTCAATTTCGCCGGCGCCCGCCTGGCGCGCGAGGCGGCGGCGCAGGCCGCGGCCGAGGACGGCAGGCGCCGTTTCGTCGCCGGGGCCCTCGGCCCGCTCAACAAGACCGCGTCGATGTCCACGGACGTGAGCAATCCGGGGGCGCGTTCCATCACCTTCGACCAGATCGTCGAGGCCTATGCCGAGGCCATCAACGGGCTGATGGACGGCGGGGCCGATCTGCTGCTGTTCGAGACGATCACCGACACCCTCAACACCAAGGCCGGCATCTTCGCCGCCCAGCGCATCTTCGAGGAGCGCGGCAACCGCCTGCCGATGATGATCTCGGGCACCATCACCGATCTGTCCGGCCGCACCCTGTCCGGCCAGACGCCGACGGCGTTCTGGTATTCGGTCCGCCATGCCGACCCGTTCACCATCGGGCTCAACTGCGCCCTCGGCGCCGCCACCATGCGGGCCCACATCGCCGAGCTGTCCGACGTCGCCGACACCTTCGTGTGCGCCTATCCCAATGCCGGCCTGCCCAACGAGTTCGGCGGCTATGACGAGACGCCCGAGTTCATGGCCAGCCAGCTCGAAGGCTTCGCCCGCGACGGGCTGGTCAATATCGTCGGCGGCTGCTGCGGCTCCACCCCCGAGCACATCCGTGCCATCGCGGCGGCGGTGGGCAAGCACAAGCCGCGCGCGGTTCCGCGCATCGGCCGGCGCCTGCGCCTCGCCGGGCTCGAGCCGTTCACGCTGACCGACGAGATCCCGTTCGTGAATATCGGCGAGCGCACCAACGTCACCGGCTCGGCCCGCTTCAAGAAGCTGATCACCGCCGGCGACTACCAGGCTGCGCTCGAGGTGGCGCGCGACCAGGTGCAGAACGGCGCCCAGATCATCGACATCAACATGGACGAGGGCCTGATCGACAGCGAGAAGGTGATGGTCGAGTTCCTCAACCTGCTGGCGGCCGAGCCCGACATCGCCAAGGTGCCGCTGATGATCGACAGCTCCAAGTTCGAGGTCATCGAGGCGGGGCTCAAGTGCATCCAGGGCAAGGCCCTGGTCAATTCGATCTCGATGAAGGAGGGCATCGAGAAATTTCTCGAGGCGGCGCGGGTGGTGCGCAGCTACGGCGCCGCCGTCGTGGTCATGGCCTTCGACGAGCAGGGCCAGGCCGATACGCTCGAGCGCAAGGTCGAGATCTGCACGCGGGCCTACAGGCTGCTTACCGAGGAGGTAGGGTTCCCGCCCGAGGACATCGTCTTCGATCCCAACATCTTCGCCATCGCCACCGGCATCGAGGAACACGCCGGCTACGGCATCGCCTTCATCGAGGCGACGCGCAAGCTGCGCGAGACCCTGCCCCACGTCCATATCTCGGGCGGCGTCTCCAACCTCAGCTTCTCGTTCCGCGGCAACGAGCCGGTGCGCGAGGCCATGCACTCGGTCTTCCTCTACTATGCCATACAGGCCGGCATGGACATGGGCATCGTCAATGCGGGCCAGCTCGCGGTCTACGAATCGATCGACCCGGAGCTGCGCGAGGCGTGCGAGGACGTCATCTTCAACAAGCGTGCGGACGCCACCGACCGGCTGCTCGCCATCGCCGAGCGCTACCGCGGCGGCGCCGGCCGGGAGTCCGGCCTCAAGGACCTGAGCTGGCGCGACAAGCCGGTCGAGGAGCGCATCGCCTACGCGCTCATCAACGGCATCACCGAGTTCATCGACGCCGATACCGAGGAGGCCCGGCTCAAGGCCGAGCGGCCGCTGCACGTCATCGAGGGGCCGCTGATGGACGGCATGGGCATCGTCGGCGACCTGTTCGGCTCGGGCAAGATGTTCCTGCCGCAGGTGGTCAAGTCGGCCCGCGTCATGAAGCAGGCGGTCGCGCATTTGCTCCCGTTCATGGAAGCCGAGAAGGTCGCGAACGGCGGCGACGGCGAACGCCGGGCCGCCGGCAAGATCCTCATGGCCACGGTCAAGGGCGACGTCCACGATATCGGCAAGAACATCGTCGGCGTGGTCCTCAGCTGCAACAATTACGAGATCATCGATCTCGGCGTGATGGTGCCCTCGCAGAAGATCCTCGAGACGGCGCGCCGCGAGAACGTCGATGCCATCGGCCTCTCCGGCCTCATCACCCCCTCGCTCGACGAAATGGCCCACGTCGCCGCCGAGATGGAACGCGAAGGCTTCGACATCCCGCTGCTGATCGGCGGGGCGACCACCAGCCGCGTGCACACCGCGGTCAAGATCCACCCGCAATACCAGCGCGGCCAGGTCGTCTACGTCAACGATGCCAGCCGCGCCGTCGGCGTGGTCTCGACCCTGCTGTCGGCCGAAAACAAGCCTGCCTACGTCGCCGACATCCGCGCCGAATACGAAAAGGTCGCCGAAAAGCACGCCCAGAGCGAGGCCGAGAAGCAGCGCCTGCCGCTGGCGAAGGCGCGCGAGCGCGCCTTCCGGACCGATTGGGCCGCCTACACGCCGCCCAGGCCCACCTTCCTCGGCACCCGCGTGTTCGAAAGCTACGACCTCGCCGAGATCGCCAGCCACATCGACTGGTCCCCCTTCTTCCAGGCTTGGGAACTCAAGGGCCGCTACCCCGCCATCCTCGAGGACGAGGAGCAGGGCGAGGCCGCCCGCCAGCTCTGGGAGGATGCCCAGGCCATGCTGCGCACCATCATTCAGAAGCAGTGGTTCCGGCCCAAGGCGGTCATCGGCTTCTGGCCGGCCAACACGGTGGGCGACGACATCCGCCTCTACACCGACGAGAGCCGCAGCGAGGAGCTGGCGACGTTCTATACGCTGCGCCAGCAGCTCACCAAGTCGGGCGACAAGCCGAACATGGCGCTCTCCGACTTCGTGGCGCCGCGCGACAGCGGCAAGCCCGACTGGGTCGGCGGCTTCGTCGTCACCGCCGGCCCGGAGGAGCACGCGCTCGCCGAGCGCTTCGAGCGGCAGAACGACGACTATTCCTCGATCCTGGTCAAGGCGCTCGGCGACCGCGTCGCCGAGGGCTTCGCCGAATTGATGCACGAGCGGGTGCGCAAGGAGTTCTGGGGTTATGCCCCGGACGAGCAGTTCACCGCCGAGGAACTCATCCACGAGCCCTACCAGGGCATCCGGCCGGCGCCGGGCTATCCCGCGCAGCCCGACCACACCGAGAAGACGACGCTGTTCCGGTTGCTCAACGCCCGCCAGCGCATCGGCGTCCAGCTCACCGAGAGCTACGCCATGTGGCCCGGCGCGTCGGTGGCCGGCCTGTACCTGTCGCACCCCCAGGCGTTCTATTTCGGCGTCGCCAAGGTCGAGCGCGACCAGGTGATCGACTATGCCGCCCGCAAGGGCATGGAGGTGGCCGAGGTGGAGCGCTGGCTCAGCCCGATCATGAACTACACGCCCACCCCGGCGGCCGACGCGGCGGAGTAGGCATGAGCGCGGCCTCCCGCCATGCCCCCTCCCCGACCCTCCCCACAAGGGGGACGGTGCCGCTCCCTGCATGGGCACGATCAGGCCATATCCACCGGGTCACACCCTCCCCCGCTTGCGTGGGGAGGGATGGGGAGGGGGTCCTATGGGATCCTCGGAAGGGCTAAAATGACCGACCCCTTCGCGCGGCTCCCCGCCCCCATTCCGGTGACGGTGACCACCTCCCCCGTCGCCATCCCCGGCGACGACGGCACGGCCGTCATCGTCATGCAGCCGTCCCGCCACGATCACGCCGCCGGCGTCGAATGCATCGCCTGTGCCACCGCGGCCGACATCCGCGCCGCCCTGTTCGACCTGCTGCAGTCGGCCCGCGACGGCCACCGCCCGATGTTCACCCGCGTCGTCGTCGATGCCGGCGCCCTGCCCGACCCGCAGGACGTCATCGACCGCCTGACCCCGGGCAAGATCCCTGCCCTCGGCCTGCGCGACCACGCCGTGCTGCGCAACTTCCGGCTGGTCGACGCGCCGTAGCCACGCCCAACTCGCCTTGCCGGAGGCCCCGGGGCCTCTCAGTCGGGGACTCCTCCCCCGTTTACGGGGGAGGGGGACCGCCCGTAGGGTGGTGGAGGGGGCGCGCCTGTGTAAAGATTGCAGGTGTGAAGGTTGCCGTCCGAGCCTTTCCTCCACGGACCGGGAGCACTTGTCCCCGTCGGGCCGCGGCGCGGTATGCTCTTCGCCGCTCACCCCCGGAGGACCCGTCCGATGACCGGAAGACGATGGCTAAGGCGTCAGGTCCTTGGGCGGCACCAGGCCGTTGATCAGCGACGCCGTGGTCACCGTGTTGGCCAAGAGGCACGCGATGGTCATCGGCCCGACCCCGCCGGGCACCGGCGTGATCGCCCCGGCTACCTTGGCCGCCGCCTCGAAATCCACGTCGCCCACCAGCCGCGTCTTGCCCTCGCCCTTTTCCGGCGCGGCGACGCGGTTGATGCCGACGTCGATCACGGTGGCGCCCGGCCTGATCCAGTCGCCTTTGACCAGCAGCGGCCGGCCGACCGCGGCGACGACGATATCGGCTCCGCGCACCATTTCCGGCAGGTTCTTCGTTCGCGAATGTGCGACAGTTATCGTGCAGTTTTCGCGAAGCAGCAGTTGCGCCATCGGCTTGCCGACGAGGTTGGAGCGCCCAAGGATCACGGCGTTGAGTCCCTCCAGCCGGCCCAGCGTGTCGCGCAGCAGCATGAGGCAGCCGAGCGGCGTGCACGACACCGGCCCGGGCAGCCCGATGGAAAGCCTGCCGACGCTCTCCGGCGTGAAGCAGTCGACGTCCTTCGCCGGCGCGATGGCAAGGATGACCCGGTTCGGATCGATATGCTTCGGCAGCGGCAATTGCACAAGGATTCCATGCACTCTGTCGCTGTTGTTCAAGCGGCCAATGAGGTCGAGCAGCTCGGCCTCGCTGGTTTCCGCCGGCAGCTCGTACTTTTCCGACAGCATGCCGGCCTCGACGGTCTGCCTGGCCTTGTTGCGTACATAGACCTGGCTGCCGGGGTCTTCGCCGACGATGACCACGGCGAGGCCGGGGGTGATGCCGTGCTCGCGCTGCAGCCGCTGCACGTGCCCGGCGATGCGCCCGCGCAGCCCCTCGGCGAAAGCCTTGCCGTCGATGATCCGTGCCGTCACTGTGCGCTCCCTCGGCTGTCAGGGCCCGGGTATGAAACACTTGCCGCCGCGGCGCAACGCCCTAGGGGGTCGAAGCCACCGCGATGCCGGCCGCGTGCAGCGCTTGCCGCACCCGCCGCGCGATCGCGACGGCCTCGGGCGTGTCGCCGTGGACGCACAGCGAGCGCGCCTCGCTGGTGAGGATGGAGCCGTCGGCGGCGACGATCTCGCCGCGCTGCGCCAGGCGGACGGCACGGGCGGCGATGGCCTCGGGGTCGTGCAGCACGGCCCCGGGCTCGGCCCGTGGCACGAGCAGGCCGTCGGGCCGGTAGGCGCGGTCGGCATAGGCCTCGCGGATGACGCGAAAGCCCAGGGCCTCGGCGGCCTGCACCTGCGCGCTGTTGTCGAGGGCGAGAATCGCGAGGTCGTCGACCAGCCCGGCGACGGCGGCAAAGCACACTGCCGCCACCGCCGGCTCCTCCGCCGCCATGTTGGCGAGCGCCCCGTGCAGCTTGACGTAGCGCACCGCGACCCCCTCCTCCACCGCGATCTCGACCAGCCGGCGCACCTGCCCGCGCACCTGGGCGTCCAGTTCCGCCGGCGGCAACAGCAGCCGGCGCCGCCCGAAATGTTCGCGGTCGGCGAAGCCCGGATGCGCCCCGACGGCGACACCCCGCGCCTTGGCCGCGCGCACCGTCGCCCGCATGGTCGCCTCGTCGCCGGCATGGCCGCCGCAGGCGACCGAGGCCGACGACACCAGTTCCAGCAGGGCCGCGTCGGCGCCCATGCCCTCCCCCAGGTCGGCGTTGAGATCGAGGCTGGTCATGGCGCGGCGTCGCCCCGCAGCGCGGCATGGGCCTCCGCCAGCGTCACCGGCTGGAAGCGTATGCGGGCCCCGGGACGCAGTTGCGCCATGCGGTCGCAATCGGCGTCGATCACCGTGGCGATGCGCGGATAGCCGCCGGTGGGCTGATGGTCGCGCATCAGCACGATCGGGGTGCCGTCGCCGAGGATCTGGATATCGCCGGGGACGACCGCATCCGACACCAGCGAGAGGATCGGGGCCCCGGCGAACACCCCCGCCTGGTCCTCGAGACGCACCCCCATGCGGTCGATGCGCGGCGAAACGATGAATGTCTCCGCAAGGAAGCGCTGCCGCACCTCGCCCGCGAACAAATCGGCGTGCAGCCCCCACAACACCCGGATCGGTCCCGCCCCGGGAGCGGTCGGGCGCGGGTGCGCCGATGGCCCCGGGGCCACGGCTTCGCCGAGCGGCAGCACGTCGCCGGCCCGCAGTTCCCGCCCCTCGAGGCCCCCCAGCCGCGCCACGAGGCTGGTCGCGCGGCTGCCGAGCAGCGGCTTCACGTCGATTTCGCGGCTGAGCCGGAGGTAGCCGTAATTGCCCGCCGGGCCCGGGGTGATATCGATCTCGTCGCCGTCATCGAGGCGCAGTCGCGCCGGCCAGGCCAGCGTCTCGCCATTGCGGCGCAGGGTGACCTGGCCGCCGTCGACGGCGGCGCCGACGCTGCCCCCTTCGACCCGCAATCCGAGCCCGGCCGTGGTGAACTCGATGGCGGTCGCCGCAGCGCCGCCCAGCCAGGCGCCGGCGCGCCGGAAGGCGGCCCGGTCCATCGGGCCCGCGGCGCTGATGCCGTGCCGCAGGTGGCCGAAGCGGCCGGCGTCCTGCAGCGTCGTCAGCGGCCCCGCCCGGAGGATGCGCAGCGCCGTCACCTTGCCGCCTCGAACACGATCTCGTCGCCCTCGCGCAGCAGCGTCGGCGGGGCCCGCAGCGGATCGAAATTGCGGAAATCCGTGCGCCCGATGACGTTCCAGCCGGTCGGCAGCGGTGTCGCGGTGATCGCCGTCTGGCCCGCGGCGAACAGGATCGTGCCCGCCGGCACCAGCGGCCGCACCGTACTCCGACGCGGCACCGACAGCGCATGGAAACCGCAATAGACGAAGCCGGGCGCAAAGCCCGTGGTCAGCACCCGGAGCGGGCGGGCATTGTGCGCGGCAACGAAGGCGCTCCGGCTCATGCCGAGCCGTTGGGCCACTTCGTTTAGGTCCGGCCCCTCCTCGCCGCCGAAACGTGCCGCGATCCGGTGCCGTGCCGGCGTGCCGGCCCCCGTCGCGTCGGGCCGGCCCAGCAGCAGGCGGACCTCGCCGGCGAGCCGATCGAAGGCGATCGTCGCCGGGTCGTAGCGAAGCAGCACCGACACCAGGTTGGGGGCGATCTCGTTGACCCCGTCGAGCCGGGTCTCTCCGAGCCGCCGGGCAAAGCCGACGGCAGCGCGGTTGGCCTCGTCCGACAGCGACGAGGCGAAGCGGACCAGCAACCCGCGGTCGCCGAGCGCGACGATGAGGGGATTGGAAAGCGGCGCCGGCGCCACCGTCTGTGCCATCAGGGTGCCCCGGGTAGAAGGGCCCGCCCTCCTGGCCGTCTTCGATGCAGAACCAAGGCCTTCGACTGCCCCCGACATGAGCGTGCGGCGTTGCGTAGGAGCTTAGTGACTCCCCGGATTCTGGACAAGCACCCGCGGCGAAACGGAATGATTCTTGCGCTCTTCGGTTGATATAGAACGTCCATTCTATTTTTCGCTTGCCACGTCTTCCGGGCCAGCTAATGTGCTCGCTTGGAGCCGGCGGGGAACCGGCCGGCCGCGGGCGACCCGACGGCCGAATGCAAGGGAGAAGGCTATGAAACGTCGCGATTTCATCATCTCTGCCGGCGCGCTTGCGGCCGGCGCGAGCCTGATGCCGCGCCTGGCCCAGGCGGCGCCGGGCGTCATCGACTGGTACACCAGTTCGGACCAGAACGTGCTCGACTTCTGGACCAACGTCGTCAAGCCCAAGTTCGAGGCGGCCAATCCGGGCGTCACCCTCAACCTCGTTGACGGCGGCGACAATGCCGGCCTGCAGGCCATCGCCGAACGCGCGCTCGCCGCCCTCGGCAGCAACGCCGACCCGCAGGCCGACATGTTCGAAGGCTTCGACGCCCGCCAGCCGGTCGGCGCGCTGGACAAGGGCCTGTGGGTCGACATCAAGGCCGCGGGCCTGTCGAACTACGACAAGATCAACCCGCTCGCGCTGGAACTCGACGGCATGCCGCAGAACCTGCCCTATCGCGGCTCGCAGGTGCTGCTCGCCTACGACACCACCAAGCTCTCCCCCGACGCCGTGCCCAAGACCTGGGCCGACCTCGTCGCCTGGATTAAGGCGAACCCGGGCCAGTTCATCTATAATCGCCCGAACAAGGGCGGCTCGGGCGGCAACTTCGTGCGGCGCGCCATCTACGAGGCGAACGGGCGCGATCCCTCGCTGTTCAAGGTCGACAACTACACCGCCGAGGCCGCCGGCAAGATGCTCGATCCCGCCTGGGAGATGCTCAAGGACCTCGCCCCCGCGCTCATGGACGGCGGCGCCTACACCTCGGGCAACACGCAGTCCATCCAGCTGCTCGGCCAGGGCGCTGTGACCATGATCCCCGCCTGGTCCGACCAGACCATCGCGGCGATCAACCAGGGGGCGCTGCCGGAGACCACCGGCCTCGTCCAGCTCCAGGACCTGGGGTTCCCGGGCGGCTTCGCCAGGCTCACCATCCCCACCAACGGCGTCAACAAGGACGCCGCGCTCAAGCTGGCCGATTTCGTGCTGACCGAGGAAATCCAGTCCGCCGTCCTGACCGAACTCGGCGGCTTCCCGGGCGTCTCGTGGGACCATGTCTCGGCCGAGCTGCGCGAGAAGTACAAGGACGTGATCCCGGCCTCGATCCCGGTCTTCCCCGGCGGCGACTGGGAGAAGGCGATCAACGAGGGCTGGTACCGCGCCGTGGCGCCGAACGTGGATCCCAATGCGTGACTGATACGTCCGCGGGCAATATCGCCATGGCGACGTCGCCCGCGGGCGATATCGTCGGCACGAGGAAGCGCTGGTTTATCGGCCTGCTCATGGTGGCGGCGCCGGTGTTGCTGGTGTGCTGGCTGATCATCTACCCGATCGTCTCGGCGGTGGTGCAGACCGTCTGGCTGCCGGATGCGTCCGGCGGGCACCGGTTCAGCCTCGAAACCTACCAGTTCTTCTTCACCGACTCCTACAGCCTCAACAACCTGCAGGTGACGCTGTGGACGACGTTCGTCTGCGCCGTCCTGCTGCTCGTCATCTGCCTGCCGATCGCGCTCTACCTGCGCTTCTCGAGCGGCCGGTTGCCGGCCTATGTGCAGGCGCTCGCCATCTTTCCGATGTTCGTGCCCTCGATCATCCTGAGCTACGCCTTCATCCGCGTGCTCGGTCCGAACGGCATGGTGGACATCCTGCTCAACGCCGTCGGCCTGCCCAAGATCCGCTCCCCCTACCTGACGCCCTGGGGGCCGGTCATCGGGCTCGTCTGGGATCATATCCCGCTCACCGTCCTGATCCTGCTTTCGGGGCTCGGCAACGTCTCCAACCAGTCGATCGAGGCGGCCCGCGACGTCGGCGCGCGGCGCCTGCGCGTGTTGTGGGACATCATCCTGCCACGCATCTCCAACTCCATCCTCGTGGCCGCCTCCTTCGCCGTGCTCGGCATCTTCTCGGCCTTCACCATTCCCTACGTGCTCGGCCCGGCGGCGCCGGAGATGATGGGCCCGTTCATGCAGCGCACCTTCCGCGAGCTCTACGATCCGACCAACGCCATTACCCAGGCCGTGGTCTCGTTCGGCTTCTGTATCGTCTTCGGGCTGTTCTATGTCCGCTCGGTCGCAAGGAACCGCAAGGCATGATGGGCACCGCCGTCGCTGCCAGGCGCCGCATCGACTGGACCGGCCTGTTCTTCGCCGTGGTCCTGACGCTCGCCATCATCTTCCCGCTCGTCGTGGTCGGCACCTGGGCCTTCGCCAATGTCTGGCGCTATCCCGCGGTCGTGCCCCAGGAACTCGGGCTAAGGTACTGGTATGCCACGCTGGCGCGCGCCGACGTGTGGACCTCCATCACCATGAGCCTCAGCCTGTCGGTCATGGTGACCCTGATCTCCTGCGTGATCTGCCTGCCGGCGGCCTATGCCTTCGCGCGCATGGAGTTTCCGGCCCGCAACCTGCTGTTCTTCTCCTTCCTCGCCGGGCAGGCCTTCCCCAAGTTCGGGCTGCTGGTCGCCATCGCCGGCATCTTCCTGGGGCTCAATCTCATCGGCAGCTTCTGGGGCGTGGTGCTGATCCAGCTCGTGGGGACCCTGCTCTACATGATCTGGATTCCGGTGGCGGCCTTCCAGTCGGTCGACCGGCGCATGGAGGAGGCGGCGCGCGACGTCGGCGCCTCGCCGTTGCGCGTCTTCTGGTCCATCACCCTGCCCCAGGCCGGGCCGACCATCGCCGCCGCCGTGCTGCTCAGCTTCGTGGGGACCTTCTACGAGACGGAGGGGGCCTGGCTCATCGGCGCGCCGGCCATCCGCACCATGCCGGTCCTGATGATCTCCTTCATCAACAACCAGCCCGTCATCCAGTATGGGGCGGTGCTGTCGGTATTGCTCTGGCTGCCGTCCTTCTTCGCCATCCTGTTTGCCCGGCGCGTCGTCAATTCGGGCTCCTTCGCCCGCGGTTTCGGAGGCTAGATGTCCGTCCTCGACATCCAGAACGTCACCAAGCAGTTCGGCCTGGTGAAGGCCGTCGACAGCTTCTCCCTCACGGTCGCCGACGGCGAGTTGGTCTGCCTGCTCGGCCCTTCGGGGTCCGGCAAGTCGACGCTGCTGCGCATGGTCGGGGGCTTCGAGAGCCCTACCGGCGGGGTCATCACCATCGATGGCGAGGACGTGACGCGCGTGCCGCCCGAGCGCCGGCCGACCGGCATGGTGTTCCAGAGCCATGCGCTGTGGACGCACATGAACGTCTTCCGCAACATCGCCTTCGGCTTGAAGCTGCGCCGCCTCCCGGCCGACGAGATCAAGCGCAAGGTCGATGCCGTGCTCGAACTGGTCGGGCTTGGCGGCTACGGCACGCGGCAGGTGACGCAACTTTCCGGCGGCCAGCAGCAGCGCGTCGCGCTGGCGCGCTCGCTCGTGCTCGAGCCCAAGATCCTGCTGCTGGACGAGCCGTTCGCGAGCCTCGACCAGCATTTGCGCGAGCGCCTGCGCGAGGAGGTGCGCGACATCCAGCAGCGGCTCGGCATCACGACGCTCTTCGTCACGCACGGGCAGGACGAGGCGCTGGCGCTGGCCGACCGCATCGTCGTCATGCGGGACGGCGCGACCGAACAGATCGGCGCCCCCGATACGGTCTACCGCGAGCCGGAAACGCCCTTCGTCGCCGGCTTCATCGGCACCATGAACCTCGTCGAGGGCACGATCGGGGGCGGCACCTTCCGGCACGCAGGCCTGGCCGTACCGGCGCCCGCGCCGGACGGGCCGGCGACCCTCGCCGTGCGTCCGGAAGCGCTCGACATCCGGCCGGCCGCCGGCGCGGGCATGGCGTTCATCCACCGCGTCACCGACTACGGCACGCACGCGCTCGTCGACATCGAGTTGCCCGACGGGCTGCGTCTCAAGGCGATGGTGCCCGAGGCGCGCGACTGGAAGTCTGGCCAGGCGGTCGATATCACGCCGCGCGCCTATGCCCTGTACCGCGACAACAGCGTCATCCACCGCAGCGCCGAAAAAAATGACTGACCCCGTTTCGGTGACCCGCGCCGGGCACCGCACCTTCCTCAAGTGGCACCGCGCGCGCCGACGCGCCTCCGACCCTGTCTTCACCGGTGCCCGCATCCTCGAAGCGATGCGGCTCGGCGCCAGCGTCGAGGTCGATCTCGTGGTCACCGGGGACGGGAATTTCGCCGTGCTCCATGACACGACCCTCGATCGCGAGACCACGGGCCGGGGGCCGGTCGCCGCGGCGAGCGACGCCGCCATCCGCCGGCTGCGCCTGCGGGACAATGACGGGGCGCCGACGGACCATCCCGTCATGCTGCTCGACGATCTGGGCGCGCTCCTCGCTGCCGCGCCCATCCATCCGGACGCCCTGCTGCAGCTCGACTACAAGCAGGACGAGACCGTCCTCGACGAGCGGGCCCTTTCGCGCTTCGCGCGCGCAATTGCGCCCGTCGCCCGGAACATGATCGTCTCCTCCGGCTCGGCCAGGGCGGTGCAGATGCTCACCGGTGTCGTCCCCGGCCTGCGCAGCGGCTACGACCCCAGCGAGGAAGAGACCTTCCGCGCCACCCTCGCCAGCGGCCGGCTCCAGGATTTCGTCGACGACGCCCTCGCGGCCGCGCCCGACGCCGAGATGATCTACCTCTACTGGGAGATCGTCACGCGCGCCGCCGACGCCGGCTTCGACATCGTCGCGGCCTTCCACGCGCGCGGCCGCCGTATCGACGCCTGGACCATCCAGTCGGTCGATGCAGCCTCGCTCGCCGTCGTCGGGCGCCTGCTCGCCCTCGGGGTCGACCAGATCACCACCGACGATCCCGAGGGACTCCTCGCCGCACTCGGAGTGCCCGCATGAACTACGATGCCGTGCTGAGCGACATGGTGGCCGTGGCCCGCGACGCGGGGGCGCTGACGCTCGAATATTTTCGCCGCTTCCGCGACATCGACATCGGCATCAAGGGGCCGGCCGATTTCGTCTCCGATGCCGACCTTGAATCCGAGCAACTCATCCGCAAGGCGCTCTTCTCGCGCTATCCGGACTGGAGCTTCACCGGCGAGGAGTTCCCGCCCGTGAGCGGCACGGATCGCGAGCACCGCTGGCTCGTCGACCCCATCGACGGCACCACCAACTTCATCAACGGCCAGCACTACACCATCTCGATCGCGCTTCGGCGCGGCAGCCAGACGGTCTGCGGCGCGCTCTACAATCCCGTCGCCGACGAGATGTTCACCGCCATGAAGGGCGGCGGCGCCTTCCTCAACGGCGAACGGCTGGCGGTCAGCGAGCGGACCGAGATCGGCCTAATGACCATCGGCACCGGGCTCGCCACGCGCAAGCTCACCACCTACCCCGGGTTCTACGAGCGCCTCGCCTCAATCGTTGGGGAGGTGGGCGGGGTGCGTACCCCCGGCAGCGCCGCCAATTGCTGCGCCCACGTCGCCATGGGCCGGCTCAGCGGCTATTTCGAGGAGACCGGCTTCACCGATACGGCGGCCGGCATCCTCATGGTCGAGGAGGCCGGCGGCGTCGTGACCGACTGGTGGGGGCGCGGCCCCGAGATCTACGAGAAGACCGGCTGCCTCATCGCGGCCAACAGGGCGACGCACGCCTATCTCATCGAAAAGCTGCGTGCGGCGCCGATCAAGAACGAGACGCACGGGAAGGCGAACTGACATGGCGGTGCGCATCGGCATCAACCCGATCACCTGGGTCAACGACGACGATCCCAGCCTGGGCGGGGCCACGACGCTTGAAACCATCCTCACCGAGACCAAGGCGGCCGGTTATGCCGGCAGCGAACTCGGCAC
The DNA here is from genome assembly GCF_036406155.1 of Devosia sp. Classification (GTDB taxonomy): domain Bacteria; phylum Pseudomonadota; class Alphaproteobacteria; order Rhizobiales; family Devosiaceae; genus Devosia_A. The sequence continues at coordinate 17,568 of NZ_DASWVV010000037.1, forward strand.
CAAGTTCCCGCGCGATTCCGCCGTGCTCGGCCCGATCCTCGCGCGCCACGGGCTGTCGCTCGTCTCGGGCTGGTACAGCGGACGCATTCACGAAAAGGAGGTGGAGGCCGAGTACGAGGCGATCCTGCCGCACCTGACGCTGCTGCGCGATCTCGGCGCCAAGGTCGTCGTCTATGCCGATACCTCGGGCGAACGCGACCAGATGAGCCGCTACCCCGTTTCGCAGCGGGCCCGTCTCGACGACGCCGAGTGGCCGACCTATGGGCGCAAGATCACCGCGCTCGCCGACCGCATGGCCGAGTTCGGCGTGCGCATGGCGGTGCACCACCACATGCAGACCATCGTCGAGACCGACCACGAGATCGACCAGTTGATGGCGCATTCGGGCGAGAGCGTGGGCCTGCTGTTCGACACCGGCCACTGCGTCTACGCCAAGGGCGACCCGGCGGCGCTGCTTGCCCGCCACGTCAAGCGCGTCAACCACGTCCACTGCAAGGATCTCCGCCGGCCGATACTGGAGAAGGCCTGGGCCACCGACATGAGCTTCATGGACGCGGTGCTCGCGGGCATCTTCACCGTGCCGGGCGACGGCTCGGTGGACTATCCGCCGCTGCTGGCGCGTCTTGCGGACGCCGGCTATTCCGGCTGGCTCGTCGTCGAGGCCGAGCAGGACCCGGCGAGGGCGCACCCGCTCACCTACGCCACGATGGGCTACGGCAACCTGCGGCGCATGGCCGAGGCGGCCGGCTTCACCGTTTCGGATTGAGGGAGACACCATGCCTGCACTCAAGGTCGGCATCATCGGGGGCGGCCTGATCGCGCAGGTCGAGCACCTGCCCAACCTGCTCGCCCTGCCCCAGCTGTTCACCGTCGTCGGCATCGCCGATCCGTCGGCCAAGGTGCGCGCGCATCTCGCCGAACGCTACGGCATCGCCGCCGTCGCCACCGCCGAGGAGATCTTCGATCTCGGGCCCGACGCCGTGGTAGTCGCTACCCCCGATTCCTACCACGCCGACATCGTCGTTGCGGCGCTCGCCCGCGGCCTGCACGTCTTCACCGAAAAGCCCCTGTGCTACGACGTCGCCGACGCGCGGCGGGTGCTGGCCGCACGCGACGCCGCCGGGCAGGTGGTGCAGGTCGGCTACATGAAGCGCTTCGATCCCGCCTATCTCGCGCTGCGTGACCTGCTGGCCCGCCACGAGGGGGCGCTGCGGGCGGTGACGGTCGACGTCGTCGATTCCGACGCCTGGGCCTACGTGGCGCACCGCGACCTCATCGTGCCCGACGACGTGCCCGAAGCGCTTATCGCCGAGAGCCAGGCGCGCAAGCAGGCGCAGGTCACGGCGGCGCTCGGCCTCCCCGATCCGGACCCGGCGGTGTTTCGAGGTTTCTCGGGCCCGTTCTGCTCGAGCCTCGTGCACGACCTCAATCTCGTGCAGGGCTTGCTCGAGGCGGCCAAGGTGCATGTCGGCAGCCCGCTGGCGGCGGCCTTCATCGCCGGCGGCCGCGACGGCGGCACGCTGACCGCGCGGCTCGATCCGGTCGGCGCCGTCGCCACCATGACCTGGGTCGCGGCGCCGAAGGTGGCCTACTACTCCGAGCGCATCCGGCTGGTCTACGAGAACGCCGTCTACGAGCTCGAATTCCCCTCCCCCTACCTCAACCACCACCCGACGCGGCTGGTCGAGCGGCGCTCGCAGGGCCACCACCTCGAGGAAATCCACCACCGCCCGTCCTATGCCGAGCCGTTCGTCGAGGAGCTGAAATCCTGGCACGCCGCCATCACCGCCGGCACGCCGGTGGTCAACACCGTCGAGCAGGCCGCGCTCGACCTCGACCTGCTGGCACGCTTCGCCCGCCTCGCACAGCCCGGCTGACGCGGGCCGGAACTGGCGGGTAGGGAGGGATTCGAACCCCCGGAACGCTTGCGCGTTCGCCGGTTTTCAAGACCGGAGCAATCAACCGCTCTGCCACCTACCCCCGCTGCGCCTTTAACCCGGGCCCGGCCTCACGGCAAGAGCAGGGTCGAGCCCGTGGTCTGCCGCCCCTCGAGGGCGCGGTGCGCGTCGGCTGCGTCGGCCAGCCGGAAGCGCTGGTGGACGACGATGTCGAGCGTGCCGTCGCCGATGGCCGCGAACAGCATCTTCGCCGCGTGGCGGAGCTCGGCCGTGCTGGCGAAATACGTCTTGGTGGTCGGCCGCGTCACGTACAGCGACCCCTTGGTCGCGAGGATGCCCAGATTGGGCACCGCCACCGGCCCCGAGGCGTTGCCGAAGCTCACCATCAGCCCGCGCGGCCGCAGGCAATCGAGCGATTCCTCGAAGGTCGCCTGCCCGACGCTGTCATAGACGACGTCGACGCCGCGCCCGCCGGTCAGTTCGCGCACGCGCTTGGCGAAGCTCTGCTCGCGGTAGTTGATGACCTCGTGGCAGCCATTGGCGCGGGCCAGCTCCACCTTCTCGGGCGAACCGGCCGTGCCGTAGACCGTCGCTCCCAGCGCCCGCGCCCAGCGGCAGGCAATGAGCCCGACCCCGCCCGCCGCCGCCTGCCACAGGATGGTCTCCTCCGGCTTGAGCTTCCACGTCTCGAACAGCAGGTAATACGCGGTCATGCCCTTGAGCATCGCCGCCGCCGCCGTCTCGAAGTCGATGTGGTCGGGCAGCGGGATGGCGCGCCCCGCCGGCAGCAGCCGCTCCTCGGCATAGGCGCCGCTGGGGCCGATATAGCCCACCCGGTCGCCCACCCGGATATCTTCGACGCCCTCCCCGACGGCCGTCACCACCCCTGCCCCCTCGTTGCCGGGGACGAACGGCAACTCGACCTTGTAGAGGCCGCTGCGCTCGTAGCAATCGACGAAATTGAGCCCGATCGCCTTGTTGGCAATGCGGATCTGGCCCGGACCCGGCGCGCCCGGGTCGCGGTCTTCCAGCTGCATAACCTCGGGGCCGCCGTGCCGGCGGACGATCTGTGCCCTGCTCATGATTTCTTCCTCGGTGCAGATTTCGGCCGCGCCCTGGCGCGCGACGCGGGGGTGGACTTGCGTTTCGGCTTCGGCGCCGGCGGCTCGCCCGATGCGGCTTCCGCGGCCGCGGCGACGACGCGCGTCATGGCGACGACCGGGTTGGCGGTGAGGCCGTTGGCCTCTGCCTGAGCCTGCCGGCGCTGCTTGACGACGATGTTGACCGCCTCGACCAGCACCGAGAAGCCCATGGCGGCGTAGATGTAGCCCTTGGGAATGTGCAGCCCCAACCCGTCGGCCACCAGCGACACGCCGATCAGCAGCAGGAAGGCGAGCGCCAGCATCTTGGTGGTGGGGTGCTCGGAGACGAACTTGGCGACCGGGCCGGACGCCACGAACATGACTCCGACGGCGACGATCACCGCCGCGATCATCACCTCGACATGATCGGCCATGCCGACCGCTGTCACGATCGAATCGACCGAGAACACCATGTCGATGACGATGATCTGGGCGATGATGGCGGCGAACCCGGCCGAAGCCTGGCGGGCCAGCGTCGGCTCGTGCGGGCTTTCGATCTCGGCGTGCATCTCGTGCGTCGCCTTGTAGATCAGGAACAACCCGCCGGCGAGCAGGATGATGTCCTTCCAGCTCAGTTCCAGTTCAAACAGCGTCACCGCCGGCTGCGTCAGGCTGATGATCCAGGAGATCACCAGCAGCAGCAGGATGCGGAAGATCAGCGCCAGCGACAGGCCGAGGGTCCGTGCCTTGTCGGCCTGGGCCTGCGGCAGGCGGGATACCAGGACGGAGATGAAGACGATGTTGTCGATGCCGAGGACGATTTCCATGACCGTCAGCGTCGCAAAGGCGATCCAGGCGTTTGGATCGGCGAGTAGCTCAAGCATCTGGGGCTCCGCAGGGAGGTGACACGGTCGCCTTATCTAATTTGCCGCGGCCGGAGTTGGAAGTACTCATGCACGGCTTTTGCAGGGTGCAGATTTTTCACGCTGCGCCATTGGTCTGGCATGAACGCCTCGCCCCGGTTATGGCTCGCGCGACGCGCGGCTGGTACGCTCGCGCCATATCCTTGGGAGTTACTGATGGACGCGTTCCAACCTGTCCCGGCCCTGGCGGGGGGACTGCTGATCGGCCTCGCTTCGGCAGTCCTCTGGCTCGGCAACGGGCGCATTGCCGGCATCTCCGGAATCTTCGGGCAATTGCTGCCGCCGGCCCGCACCGTCGTGTGGCGCCTGGTCTTCCTCGCCGCCATGGTGCTGGGAGCGCTGGCCGCCTCCTGGCTCGTACCGGGGCTCGGGGTCGGCGGTCCCGGCGGCGCGCCTGCGCGACTGGTGAGCGCCCCGCCGGCCTTCGGCATCCCAACCGCGGTCTGGCTCGGCGTCGCCGGCCTGCTCATCGGGCTGGGCACCAAGATCGGCAACGGCTGCACCTCCGGCCACGGCGTGTGCGGCCTCGCCCGACTGTCCAAGCGTTCCTTCGTCGCCGTCGGCGTCTTCTTCGCCGTCGCGATCGTTACCGTCACCGTGACCGGAATCGTCTGATGAGCCCGACCCTCCGCCTGCCCTACCTCGCAACCGCCGCCCTCAGCGGGGCCCTGTTCGGCGCCGGCCTCTACGTCTCGCAGATGGTGGACCCGCTCAAGGTCCTGCGCTTCCTCGATTTCACCGCCATCCCGTCCGGCGGCTGGGATCCGAGCCTGGCCTTCGTCATCGCCCCGGCGATCCTGGTGATGTTCGTCGCCATCCGCCTCTCGAAGCGCCGGGCGGCCCCGCTGTTCAACGGCAATTTCCACAATCCCGAATTTACCCGCATCGACGCTCCGCTGGTCGTGGGCGCGGCGCTGTTCGGCATCGGCTGGGGCATGTCCGGCATCTGTCCGGGCCCCGCCATCACGCTCATCGCGTTCTGGCCCGACGATCTGCTCGTCTTCCTCATTGCGCTGTTTGCCGGTTCCTATGCGGGCGCCTTTGTCATACCAAGCGGAGAGAACAAGCGCTTGGCCATGGCAAGGTAGAGATGCAGCGAACGGATGCGGTCGTCGTCGGCGGCGGATTGACGGGCCTCGCGGCCGCGGTGGCGGTCGCCGGGGCCGGACTGGAGACGGTGCACCTGGCGCCGGTGTCGCCGCGCGACCAGCGCACTTCGGCGCTGATGCAGCCGAGCGTCGACTATCTCAAGGGGGCGGGGCTGGTGGACGAACCGGCCGCCCTCGGCCATCCGCTCACCCGGATGCGGCTGATCGATGCCACCGGCCGGCTGCTGCGCGCCCCGGAAGCGCTGTTCGACAGTGCCGAAGCCGGGCTCGAGGCGTTCGGCTGGAACTTCGCCAATGTGAAGCTCACCGACGCCTTCGAAGCCGCCGGGGCCGGTCTTGCCAACCTCTCCACTGTTGCGCAGGCCATGTCCGGCCTCGAACTCACGCCCGACGGGCCGGTGCTGACGCTCGCCGACGGCTCGCGCCTGCGGGCGCCGCTGGTGGTGGGCGCCGACGGCAAGAAATCGCTGGTCCGGGCCAGCGCCGGCTTTCGCGCGCGCGAGCACGGCTTCGAGCAATCGGCGCTGGTGTGCGACCTCGAACTCGGCCGCCCCATCGGCGGCACCTCGGTGGAGTTCCACTACCCCAACGGCCCGTTCACCCTGGTGCCGGCCGGCGGCAACCGCGCCAATCTGGTGTGGATCGACGATCGCGATGTCCTCAAGGCGGCGCAGGCCGGCGGAGAGGAGCGGCTGCGCGCGGCGCTTCTCGAAAAGTCGCAGCGCCTGTTCGGCGACATCCGCCTCGCCACGGCCGCCTTCATCTTTCCACTCAGCACGCTCAGCGTCGATCGGGCCGGGGCAGACGGCGTCGTGCTGGTCGGGGAAGCGGCGCACGCCTTCCCTCCCATCGGCGCGCAGGGCCTCAACCTCGGGCTGCGCGACGTCGCCGATCTCGCCGCAGCTTTGGCCGCCGAAAGCGACCGCACTGGCAACTGGGCCGTGCGGCTCAGCGAGGACTACGCCGCGCGGCGGCAGGCCGACCTGGCACGTACCGGCATGGTGGTGGACGTGCTGTTCCGGTCGCTGCTCAGCCCGATGCTGCCGGCCCAGATGCTGCGTGCCGCAGGGCTGTGGGCGCTGAAGCTGCTGCCACCCCTGCGCCGGCAGGCCTTCGCGCAGGGCATGGGCGTCCGCTGAGCAAGAAAAAGGGGCGCCCGGGAGGCGCCCCTCGTGTCTTGGCTCCCGCCGCCGTCTACTGCTGGGGCGCCGGGGCGCTTCCCTCGGCCGGGGCGTCGCCGGTGCCGAGCTGGCGGCGCAACTCCTCGGCGCGGTCCTGCAGCTGCTTTTCCAGCGCCGACTGCACCGGCGCCTGCCGGTTGAACTCGTCGAACGTCATCGCCGTCTCGCTGTCGTAGACGGCCGTGAACCCGGCCAGGTTGATCTCGACCACGAGATCCTTGACCTGCCGATTCTTGGCAATCAGCTTGAGCACCGAGCCCTTCTTCAGACTGTTGACGAAGGCTTCGTTGATGACGATCTGGGCGATGCAGGACTGCGGGTCGCACATCATGTAGGGCACCCGGATCGGCTTGCCGCTGTCGATCTGCCAGGTCAGGCTGAACGGCAGCAGCACCCCCAGCGGGACGGCGGCGATCGCCATCAGCCGGCTCTCCTGGCCCGGGTCGTCGCGCAGCAGGAACGAGCCGAGGAACTGGTTGTTGGCGACCACCACCTGCCGCATGATGCAGGCCTTCTTGCCGTCTTCGAGCGGGTCGCAGACCTTGAGCCAGTTCTTGGTCGGGTCACGCGGTGCTTCCGCCGTAGCGGCCGGCGCCTTGGCATCGGCGGGAGCTTCGGCGGCGGGCTTGTCCGCCGGCGCCGGTGTGTCCTGCGCCAGCACCCCAAAGCTGGGCAGCAGCAATGCCGCGGCCGCGAAACCGGCGATTACGTGGTTCTTCAGGATCATCGGAATTCCTTGACTTCCCTAGCGACGGTGACTGACCTCGCCACTCCAATCTGACGCCCTTCAAGGAGCGAAATCCGGCAATACCATGACCAATCCGGCTTTCCAACGGATTCTCCCGGATTGTTGCCCGCGCGCACGCCGCGGCTGGTCATGCGGCGGCGCCCTCGGCCAGGCGCGCCATGCGCGACAGGATCGCCGCGGTGCCCTTCAGGCGGTCCTCGGGTTTCGGCCAGTCGCGGGCGAAGACCAGTTTCTGGTCCGGCTTGATCCTGACATGCGCCGACGGGTCCGAGACCATCCGGACGAGGCCGGCGGGGTTGGGAAATTCATTGTGGCGCAGGGTGATGACGGCGCCCTTGGGGCCGGCATCGACCTTCTCGACATTGGCCGCCCGGCACAGTGCCTTGACGAGGATGACCTTGAGCAGCGCCTCCACTTCGGGCGGCAGCGGGCCGAAGCGGTCGATGAGTTCGGCGCCGGCGGCGTCGATCTCGCGGGCGTCGGCGAGGTCGCCGAGCCGCCGATAGAGCTGCATGCGAACCTGCAAGTCGGGGACGTAGTGCTCGGGGATCGACACCGGCATGCCGAGCGCGATCTGCGGGCTCCACTCGTTCTTGTCCTCGTAGGCGACGTCGCCGCCGCGCAGCGCGGCCACGGCCTCCTCGAGCATGGCCTGGTAGAGCTCGAAACCGACCTCGCGGATGTGCCCCGACTGCTCCTCGCCCAGCAGATTGCCGGCGCCGCGGATGTCGAGGTCGTGGCTGGCGAGCTGGAACCCTGCCCCAAGGCTTTCGAGCGACTGCAGCACCGTTAGTCGCCGCTCGGCGGTGTCGGTGAGCTTCTGGTCGGGCGGCACCGTGAACAGCGCATAGGCGCGCTGCTTCGCCCGCCCGATGCGGCCGCGGATCTGGTACAGCTGCGCCAGGCCGAAATTGTCGGCGCGATGCACGATCAGCGTATTGGCGTTGGGGATGTCGAGCCCCGACTCGACGATCGTTGTCGAGACCAGCACGTCGAACTTGCCGTCGTAGAAATTGTTCATGATGTCGTCGAGCTCGCTCGCCGGCATCTGGCCGTTGGCGACGACGAAGGACACTTCCGGGACCTGTGTGCGCAGGAACTCGGCGATGTCCGGCTGGTCCTTGATCCGCGGCACGACGTAGAAGGACTGCCCGCCCCGGTATTTCTCCCGCAGCAACGCCTCGCGGATGCTCAACGGGTCGAACGGCGAGATGAAGGTGCGGATCGCCAGCCGGTCGACCGGCGGCGTCGCCAGCAGGCTGAGGTCGCGGACGCCGGTGAGCGCCAGCTGCAGCGTCCGCGGGATCGGGGTCGCCGTCAGCGTCAGCACGTGCACGTTGTCGCGCAGTTCCTTCAGCCGCTCCTTGTGGGCGACGCCGAAATGCTGTTCCTCGTCGACGATCAGCAGGCCCAGATCCTTGAACTTGATGCTCTTGCCGAGCAGCGCGTGGGTGCCCACGACGATGTCGACGCTGCCGTCGGCGACGCCCTCCTTGGTCGCCCTGAGCTCCGCTGCGGACACCAGGCGTGACGCCTGCGCCACCCGCACGGGAAGGCCGGCAAAGCGCTCCGAGAAAGTGCGGAAGTGCTGACGCGCCAGCAGCGTCGTCGGCACTACCACCGCCACCTGGCGCCCCGACAGGGCAACGGCGAAGGCGGCGCGCAGGCCGACCTCCGTCTTGCCGAAGCCGACGTCGCCGCATACCAGCCGGTCCATGACCCTGCCGGAGGTGAGGTCGTCGAACACCGCTTCGATCGCCAGCAGCTGGTCCTCGGTCTCGTCGTACGGAAAGCGCGCGGCAAACTCCTCGTACAGGCCGGACGGCAGGTCGATCGGCTGCGCGGCCGACAGCTGCCGGGCCGCGGCAATCTTGATGAGCTGCTCGGCCATGTCGCGGATGCGCTTCTTGAGCCGGCTTTTCTTGGCCTGCCAGGCGACGCCGCCGAGCCGGTCCAGTTCGATGGCGTCGTCGGCGCCGTAGCGCGACAACAGCTCGATGTTCTCGACCGGCAGGTAAAGCTTGGTGTTGCCGGCATACTCGATTTCGACGCAGTCGTGCGGCGCGCCGGCCGCCTCGATCGCCTTCAGCCCGAGGAAGCGGCCGATGCCGTGGTCGACATGCACGACGAGGTCGCCGGCGGCGAGGCTGGCTGCCTCGGTCAGCGCATCGCTCGCCTTCTTGCGCTTCTGCGGCCGCAGCAGCCGTTCGCCCAGGATATCCTGCTCGGAAAGCACGGTCATGTCGGCAGTCTGGAAGCCGGTTTCGAGGCCCAGCACCACCAGCGCCGTGGTGTTCGGCGACGTCGTTTCGGCGTCGCGCCAGTTGCTGGCCATCCGCGGGTGGGCCAGGCCGTGGTCGCCCAGGACCTGCGCCATGCGGTCACGCGAGCCTTCGCTCCAGCAGGCGATGATGGTCCGGCGCCCGGCCTTGCGCTCCTGCTGCAGCAGCGTCACCACCGCCTCGAACAGATTGCGCCCGGCCTGCCGCTCGGCGGCGAAATTGTAGGCGACGCGGCCGCCTGCGTCCTCCGTCGACGCCTCGTTCGCCGGCACGAAGGGCGACAGCCGGACGACAGGGGCGCCGCCCGTCACTGCGAAAGGCTCGCTCGCGGTCTCGTACAGCAACTCGGGCGGGATCGGCTTGTACGGGGCGCCGGGCGTCGCCTGCTTGACCGTCCGTGCCTGCTCGCGGGCCTCGTAATAATCCTTGATCTGCGCCTGCCGGTCGGCGAAGGCCTCTTTCACCTGATCGTCGAAGATGAAGGGCGCCGCGCCCGTATAGGCGGCGAGGGACTCCATCTCGTCGTAGAAGAACGGCAGCCAGTGCTCGATGCCGGGGTAGCGCTGCCCGGCACTCACGGCGCCGTAGAGGGGATCGTCGACGGTGTTGCCGCCGAAGGCGGCCGTGTAGTTGCGGCGGAAGCGGCGGATCGAATCTTCGTTGAGCAGCACTTCGCTCATCGGCGCTAGGGCGATGCGCTTGAGGTTGCCGGTCGTGCGCTGGGTGTCGGGATCGAAGGTGCGGATGCTCTCGAGCTGCTTGCCGAAGAAGTCGAAGCGCAGCGGCGTGTCCATGCTGGCCGGATAGAGGTCGACAAGGCCGCCGCGGACGGCGTACTCGCCGGTTTCGCGCACGGTAGGGACACGCAGATAGCCGTTGTCGGCCGCCCAGGCGATCAGCCGCTCGCTGTCGACCACCTGCCCGGCCGCGGCCGCGAATGACATCGAGGCGACGGCGTCGCGCGGCGGCAGGCGCTGCACCAGCGCGTTGACCGCCGTCAGCACCACCGCGCCCCTGGTCGCCGCATTGGTCAGCCCGGCGAGCGTCGTCATGCGCGCCGCGATGGTGACGCCGTTGGGGGAGACGCGATCATAGGGCAGGCAATCCCAGGCCGGCAGCAGCAGCAGCGCGTGGCCCGGCAGCAGCTGCGCCAGGATTTCGGCCATACGCTCCAGCCGGCGGCCGTCGCGGGCGACGAAGACCGCGCTTACGCGTTCGTCGGGGCGGGCCTTGAGCTGCTCCTCGATCAGGCGCGCCAGCACCACCGGCTGCATGCCATCGGGGACATTGACGATGATCCGCTGGTCGCGGCTCGAAGTGTCGGTCATTTTCCGTTCAACGGGGCGGCGAATTCTTGGCGCGGAAGGCAATGAGGCGCTCGAGCATGTCGCGGTCGATGCGGGCCGGCGGCTCCGTCTGGCCCAGCACCCAGCTCAGGAGCTCGGTGTCCTCCTCCGCCATAAGTCGTTCCAGCCGTTGCAGTTCCTCATCCGGCATGGCCTCGGCATGGGCATCGACATACGGCCCGAGGACGAGGTCCATCTCGCGCGTGCCGCGATGCCAGGCGCGATAGCGTAGCCGGCGCCGACGCATGGCTGGATCATCACCGGCCAGTTTTTCCAAAGCCATGAGCGGGTCTGCCTCTGTTTGTTAAAGCAGTTCTTATGCCTATCGCGCGGGCTTGTCAGCCCGTCGGCACCGCGGTCCCCGCTAGGGGCGCCCAGCTCAAGTGATTCCGGGATGATGGTGCGGTCGAGAAGACTCGAACTTCCACGCCTTGCGGCACAGCGACCTCAACGCTGCGCGTCTACCAATTCCGCCACGACCGCACGCCATGGTAGGTGCCGCGCCGATGCGGCGAAGCGAGTGAGCGTGTAGCAAATCGCTTCCCAAGGCTCAAGCGATTAAATCGCCGCTTCCGCCACGCCGAAAATCAGCTGCGTTTCAGCACTTTCTCGGTGATTTCCACCAGCAGCCGGCCCTCTTCCACCTTCACCTCGCCCTTGGCCACCATGCGGCTGTTGGCGTAGATGCGCAGCGGATCGTTTTCGGTGGTATCGAGTTCGATGACGGCGCCCCGCCCCATGCGCAGCAGATGGTGGATCGGCATGGTCGTCGCACCCAGTTCTACCGTGATGTCGACTTCAATTGAGTCTATCGTGTTCATACCTACATCGCCCGGCACGGCGCACCTGAATCGGCGCGGCGAAACGGCAAACAGCATCAGGTCCGCATGATTACCGAAGCGTTAAAGCCCGTCGACACCTCCTGCCGCTCCTCGGAGCGGCTGAAGCGCGCCGACGGCGTTCCAGCCGCCTGGGTGATTGCAGACGGCCTGACCCCCTACCCGTCGGCGCTCGCCACGATGCGCGCCCACGCGGCTGCCATCGCCGCCGGCGCCGCCGGGGAGGTCGTCTGGCTGGTCGAGCACTCTCCGCTGTACACTGCCGGCACGTCCGCCCATGCCGGTGACCTGCTGGCCCCCGACCGCTTCCCCGTATTCAACGCCGGCCGCGGCGGCCAGTACACCTATCACGGCCCCGGCCAGCGCGTGGCCTACGTCATGCTCGACCTGCGTCGGCGCGGGCGCGACGTCCGCTGTTTCGTGCAGGGGCTCGAAGGGTGGCTGATCGACACGCTGGCCGCCTTCAACGTCGAGGCAGGGAGGCGCGATGGTCGGGTCGGCGTGTGGGTCCGCCGGCCGGAGAAGGGCGCCGGCCGCGAAGACAAGATCGCCGCCATCGGCGTGCGCGTCTCGCACTGGGTCTCGTTCCACGGCATCGCCCTCAACGTCGCGCCGGACCTCGACCATTTCGGCGGCATCGTTCCTTGCGGCATCTCCGACCAGGGGGTCACGAGCCTCGAGGACCTCGGCCAACTGGTGTCCATGCCCGAGGTCGACGTCGTCCTGCGCCAAGCCTTCGAGCGCCGCTTCGGGCCGACGCGTGTCGGCGCGCCGCGAGCCCTTGTGTCTCAAGCATGAGCACCGCATCTTAGAGTCGTCCGATTCCTGGGGAACCGACCATGCTTGCCGAAGACCTCAAGAAGATATTCCTCGGCCCGACGCTGTTCCGGGTGGACACGATTCTCGGCCAGCGGCTGGTGCCCGTCCTTTATGCCACGGGGCTCGCAGCGCTGCTGCTCTGGGCGGTGACGCACCTGTTCGCAACCTTCGGCCGGAACTTCGGCGATGGCCTGTGGGGCCTGCTGGAGATCGCCGTCTTCGGCCTGCTCGGCCTGCTCGTGCTGCGAGCCGTCTGCGAATTGCTGCTGGTCTATTTCAAGGCCCATGAGACGGCGGTAAAGACGGTCAGCCTCAGCCGCGTTTCGGGTTCGCTGCTCGACGAAGTCAAGGACGCCATCAGCGATATCGCCGACGAAGAGGCCGCCGAAGACGACCTGCCTCCCGCCCCCACGCCAGCGTCCCGCTCCACGGCACTGGACGTGGCGACGCGGCTGCCCCCCCGCCGCCCTCCGGTGAAGCGCACGGCCCGGCGCACGCCGCCGAGCGAGACCGGGCACTGAGGCCGGCGGCGCCGCCAGCGATCCATGCTGCGACGCAGGGCTGGCCTGCGTCGGGCCGGCGTGACTTTGCATTGCATTTTGCGCCGTTTGGCGTATGACACGCCGCCTATGACCCGAGCCCCGAAAATCGGCCTCGTCAGCCTCGGCTGCGCGAAGGCGCTGGTAGACTCCGAACGCATCCTGACCACGCTGCGTGCGCAGGGCTATGAGTTCTCGCGCGATTACCAGGGCTCGGACGTCGTCCTCGTCAACACTTGCGGTTTCCTCGACAGCGCCAAGGCAGAGAGCCTCGAGGCCATCGGCGAAGCCCTGAACGAGAACGGCAAGGTGATCGTCACCGGCTGCCTCGGCGTCGAGGAGAAGCTGATCCGCGACACGCATCCCAGCGTCCTCGCCGTCACCGGCCCGCACCAGTACGAAGCGGTCGTCGAAGCGGTGCATGCCCATTTGCCGCCGGTGCCGAACAAGTTCGTCGATCTCGTGCCCGAGCAGGGCCTGCGGCTGACGCCCAACCACTACGCCTATCTGAAGATCTCGGAAGGCTGCAACAATCGCTGCTCGTTCTGCATCATCCCCCAGATCCGCGGCGACCTGGTGTCGCGCCCCATCGCCAACGTGCTCTACGAGGCGGAGCGGCTGGTCGCGGCCGGGGTCAAGGAGATCCTGGTCATCTCCCAGGACACCAGCGCCTACGGCCTCGACATCAAATATGCCACCTCGCGGCTGCGCGGGCGGGACATCCCGGCCAGGTTCCAGACGCTGGCCGAGGAGATGGGCAAGCTCGACGTGTGGACCCGCCTCCACTACGTCTACCCCTACCCCCATGTCGACGACGTCATCCCCTTGATGGCCGAGGGCAAGATCCTGCCCTATCTCGACATCCCGTTCCAGCACGCCTCGCCGACGGTGCTCAAGGCGATGCGCCGCCCGGCCAATCAGGTCAAGACGCTCGACCGCATCAAGGCCTGGCGCGCGATCTGCCCCGACCTCACCATCCGCTCCAACTTCATCGTCGGGTTCCCGGGCGAGACCAATGACGATTTCGAGATGCTGCTCGATTGGCTGGAGGAGGCCGAGATCGACCGTGCCGGCTGCTTCGAGTACGAGCCGGTGACCGGCGCGGCAGCGAACGCGCTCGATGGCGCCGTTGCCCCCGAGCTGAAGCGCGAGCGTTTCGAACGGCTCATGGAAGTGGCGCAGAGCGTCTCCGCGGCCCAGTTGGCCAAGAAGGTCGGGCGCACCATTGACGTGCTGGTGGACGACGTTCAGCCCGAACACAATCGCGCCATCGCTCGCTCGAAATGGGACGCGCCCGATATCGACGGCCAGGTCATCGTCGAGGGTGCCACCGGCATCCGGCAGGGCGACATCCTGTCGGTGGTCGTCACCGCCTCGGACGAATACGACCTGTTCGCCGTGCCGGCGGCGGCACCCGCGGACCGCCCGGCCCCGGCCAGCGCGGCGATCGGCTGAGCCGCCTGCCGCTATAGCTGCATCGGTTCGATCAAGCCGTTCCTGATCGTCACGATCCGGTCGGCGCGCCGTGCCAGTTCGTGGTTGTGCGTTGCGATCAGCGCCGCGGCCCCTTCCTCGCGGATCAGCTGCATCAGCGCCTCGAAGACGAGGTCGCTGGTCGCCGGATCGAGGTTGCCGGTCGGCTCGTCGGCAAGAACGACGCGCGGGTGGTTCGCCGCGGCGCGGGCGATGGCCACGCGCTGCTGTTCGCCGCCCGACATCTCCGCCGGCCGGTGCGTGGCGCGATGATCCACCCCCAGCAGTTCCAGCAGGTAATGCGAGCGCCGGTCGGCCTCCTTCTGGCTCCGGCCGGCGATCAGCTGCGGCATGGTGACATTCTCGAGCGCCGTGAACTCGGGCAGCAGATGGTGGAACTGGTAGACGTAGCCGATAGTGTTGCGGCGCATCAGGGTGCGGCCGCGATCGCTCATGCCCACCGTGCCGACCCCGACGATCTCCACTTCGCCGGCCTGCGGCCGCTCCAGCAGCCCGCAGATGTGCAGCAGCGTCGATTTGCCCGCTCCCGACGGGGCGACGATGGCGACCAGTTCGCCGCCCGAGACCGTCAGGTCGGCCGCCTCCAGCACGTGCACCCTGGCTTCGCCCTCGCCGAAGTGCCGGTGCACCCGGGTGAGCCTGAGATGGGTCTCACTCATAGCGGAGCGCCTCGACCGGGTCGTACTGGGCCGCCCGCCACGCCGGATAGAGCGTCGCGAGGAACGACAGCGCCAGCGCCAGGGTGACCACTGCGGTGACCTCGGACGGATTGATCTTGGAGGGCAGCGACGACAGGAAGAACACTTCGGGCGGGAAGATCGTTACGCCGAGCGCGTTCGAGACGAAGGCGCGCAGCGGCTCGGCGTTGAGGGAGATGACGATGCCGAGGACCAGCCCGACCGCCGTACCGGTGAAGCCGATCGCCGTACCGGTGATCGAGAAGATGCGCATGATCGAGCCTTGGGTCGCCCCCATGGTGCGCAGCACGGCGATATCGGCGCCCTTGTCCTTCACCAGCATCACGAGGCTCGAGATGATGTTGAAGGCGGCCACCAGGATGATCATCGACAGGATGACGAACATGACCACCCGCTCGACCTGCAGCGCCGAGAAGAAGGTCTCGTCGCGCTGCTGCCAGTCGGTGAGGATCAGCGGGCGGCTGGTCGCCGCCTGGATGCGGTTGCGCATGGTGACGATATTGTCGGGGTTGTCGATAAACACCTCGACCGCGGTGGCCATCGGCACGCGCTCATAGGCCGCCTCGATCTCCTCGTCCGTCGCCATGACGCCAGGCGGATCGACCCCAGGCCTGAGCCGGTCCTCGTACATCTTGAAATAGGTCTGGGCCGCCGCGATCGGCATGTAGAGATAGAAGCTGTCGAACTCCACCATGCCCAGGTTGAAGATGACGTTGACCGGGTAGGAGCGGATCTGCGGTGTCTTGCCGAAGGGCGTGAAGGTGCCGTTGGGGCTGACGATGGTCACCGGGTCGCCGATGCTCACGCCGAGCTTCTGCGCCAGCCGCCAGCCGATGGCGACCCCCATCCCCTGGTCCCACTGGTCCCAGCCGCCCAGTTGCACACCGTCGTGCAGTACCTCGAGCTTGCCGATCGACTCCTCGGTCACGCCGCGCACGACGACGCCGGTCGATTCCGACTGCCCGGAGGCGAGCGCCTGGCCCTCGACATAGGCGATGGCATGGACCACCCCGTCGACCTGTTCGATCTCGACCACGGTCTGGTCGTAGTCGGTAAATTGCCGCTCGATCGGGAAGGCGGTGAAATGCCCGTTGAGCCCCAGGATCTTGCTCAGCAGTTCGTCACGGAAGCCGTTCATCACCGAGGTGACGACGATCAGCGTGGCCACGCCGATGGCGATGCCGCTCAGCGTCAGTGCGGCGATGACGGAGATGAATCCGTCGGCGCGGCGCGAGCGCAGGTACCGCCCGGCAACGAGGAACTCGAAGCGCGAGAACGGTCCGGGCGCCGCCGGCTCGGGCGACCGGGCGGTCAAACCTGGTCCCGCCTTTGCGGCTCGATCAGCGCCTTGAGGCGCCCCACGGCATCGGCGATCGGCAGCGTCTCGCGCGCGCCCGTCTGGCGGTGCTTGATCTCGGCCTGCCCCTCCTTGAGGCCGCGCGGCCCCAGGATCAGCTGGTAGGGGATACCGATGAGGTCGGCGGTGGCGAACTTGCCGCCGGCGCCCTGGTCCCGGTCGTCGTAGAGCGCGTCGATGCCGGCAGCCCGCAATGCACCGTACAGCGCCTCGCAGGCAGCGTCGCTCTCGGCGTCCCCGGCCTTCAGGTTGATCAGCACCGCCTCGAACGGGGCCACGCTGACCGGCCAGATGATGCCGTTTTCGTCATGGCTGGCCTCGATGATGGCGGGCACCAGCCGCGTCGGCCCGATGCCGTAGGACCCCATGTGGACGGTGACTTCCTTGCCGTCCGGGCCGGTGACGACGGCCTTCATCGGCGCCGAGTACTTGGTGCCGAAATAGAAGATGTGTCCCACCTCGATGCCGCGGGCCGAGACTCGCTTGTCCTCGGGCACGCTAGCCTCGTAGGCCTGCTGGTCGACCATTTCCTCGGTCGCCGCGTAGAGCGAAGTCCAGTCCTTGAAGATCGGCTCGAGATCGCCGCGAAAATCGGTGTCGATGGCCGGAATCGGCTTCTTGAGCAGGTCCGCGTGGCAGAACACGGCGCTCTCGCCGGTGTCCGCCAGCACGATGAATTCGTAGCTGAGGTCGCCCCCGATCGGGCCGCTGTCCGCCCGCATCGGAATGGCGGTGAGGCCCATGCGGTGGAAGGTGCGCAGATAGGCCACGAACATCCGGTAGAAGGCGGCTGTCGCGCCCTCGCGATCGAGGTCGAACGAATAGGCGTCCTTCATGAGGAATTCGCGGCTGCGCATGGTGCCGAAGCGCGGGCGCACCTCGTCGCGGAACTTCCACTGGATGTGGTAGAGATTGAGCGGCAGGTCCTTGTAGGAGCGCACATAGGTGCGGAAGATGTCCGTGATCATCTCCTCGTTGGTGGGCCCGTAGACCATCTCGCGCTCGTGCCGGTCCTTGAGGCGCAGCATCTCCCGGCCATAGGCCTCGTAGCGCCCGCTCTCCCGCCACAGCTCCGCGGACTGCAGCGTGGGCATCAGCAGCTGGATGGCGCCGGAGCGGTCCTGCTCCTGCTCGATGATCCGCTGCACCTTCATCAGCACCTTGTAGCCCAGCGGCAGCCAGCTGTAGCTGCCCGCCCCCTGCTGCTTGATCAGCCCTGCCCTCAGCATCAGCTGGTGCGAGATGATTTCGGCTTCCTTCGGCGTCTCTTTGAGGACGGGCAGGAAATAGCGTGTGAGACGCATAGGAGCTCCCGGACAACGTTCTGGCGGCGTGGACGATCGCCGCGGCGGCTCACCCAATAGCAAGCAGCGCATCAAATTGCGACACCTAGAATGGCCCTGCGGCCGCCATCCGGGGGCCCCACCGCCCGCTCTGCGCAGGCGGCGGCGGTGCGGCGGCGGGGGGCGGCCCACCCGCCCCAAATGCGACAAAATTTAGATGACAGCGCCCGGGCTTGTTGTTAGGGTCCCAGCCCATAAAAACACAGGCAGCTCCAAGCCGCCGGACGCCGACAACGTCAAGGGAGGAGCGCTGGCCGCCACGTTTGTGTGCATAAGACCGGCGTATTGTCGCGAAACTGTTCAGCAGGGCCTCGTGCCCTGCTTTTTCTTTGGCGCCGCCGTCCCGATTGCCCGGAACGGCCGGCGCGCAACCGGCTCAGCGCCAGTATTCCCTGAGCAGCGGGTTGCTCAGGCCCCAGAGAACCAGGGCGGTGACGACCGCCGCCAGCAGGGTCGTGATCAGCAGTTTCGGCCACAGCCGCAGCAATGCGGGCGCACCCGGCTCGCTGCCCTTGAAGACCTCGCCGGCATCAACCTGGTTGTGCACCTTGAAGGGCAGCACCACGAACAGGCAGAGCCACCACACCACGAAATAGATGGCGACGAGGCTGACGACAGGCATGGCTCACACTCCGTGCACGAAGACCGTAACATTGGGTTTCTTGCCCCAATAGGCGCCCACCTCGCCGCGCACGGCACGCTGCAGCGCGGTGCCGACCAGGTCGGTGTCGCTGCGGCGCTTGGGCGGGATGCTCTTGAGCGTGCCGGAAACCGTCTTGCGGATCACGCGGCCGAGCGAATCGTCCTCGTCCTCGAGATCGGGCAGCCCTTCGATCGCGATCTCGGGGCCGGCGAGCACCTGGCCGCGGCCGTCGACCACGAGGCTGACCACGATGTGGCCGCCAAAGGACAACCGCCGGCGGCCCTTGACGCCGCTCTCTTCCGGCGTGCACAGCACGTTGCCGTCGAGATAGAGTTCGCCGACCCGCACCTCTCCCGGGAAATGCATGGGGTCGGGAAACAGGCGCACCAGGTCGCCGTTGCGTGCATGCACCACCGTCGGGATGCCGTGCTGCCTGCCGAGCTGGGCGTGCGCCTCGAGATGCGCCGCTTCGCCGTGCACCGGCACCAGCACCTGCGGCTTCACCATGTCGTACAGGCGCTTCAGTTCCTCGCGGCGCGGGTGCCCGGTCGTGTGGACCAGCGCATCGCGCTGCGTGATCACCTCGATACCGCGGTCGATCAAGAGGTTCTGGATGTCGATGACTTCGCGCTCATTGCCCGGGATGGCCCAGGAAGAGAAGATCACCCGGTCGCCGGCATTGAGGTCGATCGCCGGATGTTCCTCGCGCGCGATGCGCGCAATGGCGGCGCGTGGCTCACCCTGGCTGCCCGTGCACAGCAGGACTACCTTCTCCCGCGGCAGCTTGGCGAACTGGTCCTGGTCGAGGAACGGCGGCAGTCCTTCCATCATCCCGAGCTCATGGGCGATGGTGGTGATCCGGTGCAGGGCCCGCCCCGACAGCACCACCTGCCGGCCGGCCTTCTGCGCCGCGCGGGCGATGGAAATGACGCGGCCGACATTGGAGGCAAAGGTGGTGAGCACGACGCGGTGCGGGGCGTCGGCGATCATCGCCGCCAGGTTGGCCGCCACCTCGTCCTCGCTCGGGCTTTCCCCGTCCTTGAGGGCATTGGTGGAATCGCAGATGAGCGCCAGCGGCCCGCCCTCGCGACCGATCTCCTCGAAGCGGGCGACATCGGTGGGCGCCGCGGCAATCGGGTTGGGATCGAGCTTCCAGTCGCCGGTGTGGAGGGCGCGGCCCGCCGGCGTCGTGATCAAGAGCGCGTTGCTCTCCGGAATCGA
The DNA here is from genome assembly GCF_036406155.1 of Devosia sp. Classification (GTDB taxonomy): domain Bacteria; phylum Pseudomonadota; class Alphaproteobacteria; order Rhizobiales; family Devosiaceae; genus Devosia_A. The sequence continues at coordinate 37,090 of NZ_DASWVV010000037.1, forward strand.
GTGCGCGACGTTGATCGGCTCGATGGTGAAGGGGCCGAGTTCGAACGGCTGGCGTGGCCGCATCTGGGTCACCGCGACGTTGTCGACGATGTCGTCGGCGGCGCGCTTGGCCGCCAGCATCGCGGCGGTGAAGGCGGTCGCAAAGACCGGGCGGTCGAAGCCCGGCCACAGGTCGAGCACCGCGCCGTAATGATCCTCGTGGCTGTGCGTCAGGATGAGGCCGAGAACGTCGTCGGCGTTGTCCTCGAGGAACGCCGGGTCCGGCATGATCAATTCGATGCCAGGCTGCTGCGGTCGGGCGAAGGTGACCCCGCAATCGACCACGATCCATTTCTTCCGGCGCGACGTACCGTAGCCGTACGCCGCCATGTTCATGCCGATCTCGCCGACGCCCCCCAGCGGCACGAAAACCAGTTCGTTTTGAGCGTCTTTTGTCATTGGTCCTCTAAGCAAAGTCAGGCGGTCGCGCCGAAATGCACGTCGCCGGCGGTGACGACGATACGCCGCCCGTCGTCGGCGTGCACGATCAGCCGGCCCGCCTCGTCTATCGAATCAAATATGCCGCGCACGATGTCGCCGCCGCGGTCGACGGCGACCGGCGCGCCGACGCCGGCAGCGGCGGCCCGCCACTGCCGCAGGATGTCCGCCACCCCACGGCCGTTGTCCCAGGCGTCATAGCAGTCGACCCAGGCGTCGGCGAGGGCGGCAAGCACCGCACCGGCCGGGACCTCGATTCCCAGTGCCCTGAGAGAGGTGGCCGGATAGGGCAAGCCGGCCGGAGCGGCCACCACGTTGACGCCGAAGCCGACAACGATGGCGACGCGGCCGTCCCTCCGCCTCTCGGCCTCGAGCAGGATGCCGGCGAGCTTGGCGCCCCCGGCCAGCACGTCGTTGGGCCATTTCAGCGCGATGCGCCGATCCGCTTCCGCGGCGCCGCGGGGCAGCAGCGTCGCGAGGGCTCGCTCCAGCGCCACTCCGGCAACGAATCCCAGTGTCGCTGCAACCGCGGGGTCGGCATCGGGGAGCACCAGCAGGCTGGCGGCAAGGTTGCCGTGCGTCGTGTCCCAGGACCGGCCGCGCCGGCCCCTGCCCTGGGTCTGGCCCAACGCCGCGAACCAGACGTCGCCCACGTCGCCGGAAGCGGCGGCGCGCAGCGCTTCAGCGTTGGTCGAGCCGACCGTGTCGTAGCCGACAAGCCGGTAGCCGCGTATGCCTGCCCTCTCCCCGAGCCAGAACTCCGACACCTTAGAACAGGCTTCCGGCCGCGCTGTGCGCTGCCGCAGTCAGCGGGGAGCCGACAGTGAAGAAATAGGTGATGACGAGAAACGCGCTCAACAGCATCACCGCCGTCAGGACGCGTGGCACCGCGGCGAATTCCTGCACCGGCTCATCGAAATACATCACCTTGACGACCCGCAGATAGTAGAACGAGCTCACCGCGCTCGCCAGCACGCCGATGACGGCCAAGACGATGAGGTTAGCCTCGATGGCGGCGAGGAACACGTGCCATTTGGCGAAGAAGCCCGCCAGGGGCGGCAAGCCGACCAGCGCGAACATCATCACCGCCATGGTGCCGGCGACGAGCGGCCGCTTCTGCGCCAGGCCCGCCATGTCGGCGATCGATTCCACCGGCCCGCTGTCGGTGCGGATCGCCAGCAATGCCGCAAACACGCCGATCGTGATCACCATGTAGATCGACATGTAGAGCGCGACACCCTCGACCCCGACCGCCGTGGCCGAGGACAGGCCAACCAGCGTGAAGCCGATATGGCCGATGGCGGAGTAGGCGATCAGCCGCTTGAAGTTCTTCTGGCCGATGGCGGCAAAGGCGCCCAGCACCATCGAAGCGAGCGACAGGAAGATGACGATCTGCTGCCAGTCATAGGCGATGGGCGCGAAGCTCACCGTGACGACGCGCACGAACAGCGCCATGGCCGCCACCTTGGGCGCGGTGGCGAAGAACGCAGTGACCGGCGTCGGCGCGCCCTCGTAGACGTCGGGCGTCCACATGTGGAAAGGCACGGCCGAAATCTTGAAGGCGATGCCCACGAGCAGGAACACCATGCCGAAGATCTGTCCGATCGAGCGCTCGCCGATGACGATCATGCCGACGATCTTGTCCAGCTGGGTCGTGCCGGTGAAGCCGTAGAGCAGCGAGGCACCGTAGAGCAGCATGCCCGAGGCCAGCGCGCCGAGGACGAAATACTTGAGCCCGGCTTCGGTGGCGCGCGTATCCGAGCGCTTCATGGCGGCGACGACATAGAGCGCCAGCGAGTGCAGTTCCAGGCCGACATACAGGGTCATCAGGTCGTTGGCCGAGACCATGATCATCATGCCCAGCGTCGCCAGCAGCACGAGCACCGGGTACTCGAACTTGTCGAGGCCGTAGTCCTCGGCATTGGGCAGCGACAGGATCAGCACGAAGGCGGCCCCGCCCAGCACCAGCGCCTTCATGTAGCGGGCAAACTCGTCGGCGATGAAACCGCCGCTGAACAGCACGCCCCCATCGCCCTGGAACACCACCATCAGCAGCGTCGCCACCAGGAGCAGGACGGCGAGGCCACCGATCAGGGTGGACCGCTCGCGCCGGAAAGCGATGCCCAGCAGCAGCAGCGCCAGGGCACCGATGGCAACCACGATTTCCGGAA
>NZ_DASWVV010000038.1:0-7675 GCF_036406155.1 Devosia sp.
AGGGCCACCTTCGCCTTGAACGTCGGTGTGTGGTTGCGGCGGGGTCGTCTCGTCATGGTCTCTCCTGTTCGCGGCCATATTGGCCGCCGTCAGGCAGAAAATCCACTCATCCCACTGTCCAGATTCCCCGAGCCACCTCTACAGGGCGCGGTCCTGGCTCAGATCCAAGGCCAGGGGAAGCGAGCGCTTCGGCGTTCTCGCGTCATCGGGTGGACGGCGCCTGCGCCCCGAAGGCATCGACGTGCGCTCAAAGGTCGAAGCCGCCGCGTGGTTTCTGAATGATCGCAGCGATGTGCGCTCGTCCTTCTACTGCGAAGACGTGGCAACCGAGTTCGACATCCAGGGCCTAGAGCTCGATTGGTGCGCGGTTGCTTGGGATGCTGACTTTCGTCGGGGTGCCGCTGCGTGGCACTTCAATGAGTTTCGCGGCACGCGCTGGCAATCCGTGCACAGCGAGGACAATCAGCTCTATCTCAAGAACGCCTATCGCGTGCTGATGACGCGCGCCCGTCAAGGCATGGTGATTTTCGTGCCACGGGGCAATGCCGAGGACCCAACACGGCCCCCGGCATTTTATGATGCGACCTATGCATATCTCCTTGCCTGCGGCATTCCCGAACTCGGGGTTGCCGCCTGACAAGGCCTATGCAGCATCTCCGCGCCAAAACGGCCCCGGAAAGATGTCGATCGGTGTCGCGCCACATTCTGGGCAGTGCCAGAAATTTGCTGCCATCTGACGTCCAGATAACTCGCCATCGCAGTGCAGGCAGAACCACGTGTCAGACGCATCGCCGCGGTTCAGCGGGTGTACCGTCCTCCCTTCCGATCAGGCTTGGTTGAGCGCCGAGGCCAGTCTGAAGATATCTCTGCACGGAGACGGATCGCCTCTTGGTTGGCGATCTCTAGCGCCCCTTGAACAAAGGCTTCGTCGTGCATCGGGCTATCTTTGGCATTCCCGTAGATCTCGATCTTCGGCTTAATGGAGGGCGCCGCATCAACGAAGATCGACCAGCCAGAACCGCCAATGCAAACCCCTAAGATGTCGCTACTCATCTCGTAGGGGTGAGCGTCGATCATTCCCTTGTGTTCCCACACTCCCAATGCCGTTGTGCCACTGTCGTGCGTATGGCTGGTGTGGTTTTCAGCGGTTTCGATCGCGGCCTCGTCTGAAGTCGGGCGCCAGCCCTTCTCCCATGCTCCGGTGAGTGCGTTCCAATGTGGTTGCCCAAGCTCGACTGCGAGCAGATCGAGTGCTTGGTGATGCGGGATACGATTGGCACGCGCAAAACGCTTGGCAATCGTTTTGAATGTGTGAAGTTCAACGTGGGTCATTGTCCATTCCTCTAGGGTCACGGACCTGACTAGGTGCCCACTGCTAATCAAGTCCGCCCAATCGGGAACGGTCATGAAGCTTGATCGCGCACTGCATGGCTTCGCGTGGTGGGCACACCGGCCTGTGCTTAAGGCCTAAAAGAATCGTAGCAAAATCCTGGGATTGGTCAAGCGCGCGCTCAGAACCCGCTTCAGACGGCCGACTTGGCGATCACCAGCGGCTTACGGCCGGCAGACGATCGAGCCTGTGGCGCCCACTTCAGTGCAGGCGGCAAAGAATGTCTGCAGCAGCCGGTACATCTGCACGAATAGGGGCGAGAGCTTTTCGCCGTTCTGAATGTCCTCAAACGCGTCAGCCACCTGCTGCCGGTCGGGCAACGTCTGGGACAATGCCGCGATGGAGAGCTTCTTCTCGTCCCTCAAGACCGAGCGGTGTGCCCGTGTGCTCGACTAACTGCGTGTCCGAAAAACCGGCAGCAGCTCAACCTGCTCCTCCCACCGCACCGGCAACCGCTCCCCCCAGATCAACCGGTTGGCGGTGAGCCCCGCGGGCTGCCGCCCTGAGAGGATGCCTTCGACGATCTCGGGGGAGAGGAAGGCGAGGGGGAGGAGCTGGCTCACATAGCCATCAGTGAGGCCCTCGGCAGCAGCGATCTCGGTGAGGGTCGCGACGTCACCGGATTGTAGCCTGCCGGCCCAGTCCCAGGCGCGGACGATGGCGGTGACCAGCGAGCGGTCGACGGCGGCCTCGGGGGCTGCATTGGGCAGCACCAGCTTCATCTGCCGCCCGCGGCGCGCCGCGGTGAACGGCACTGTGAGGGTGAACTCCTCATTGGGATCGGGGGCATTGGCCGGCCAGACGCTGCCGCCCCGTGGAATGCCCAGAACACCCCGCAGCCCGGCTTCGTTGAACACCAACTGCAGCCGATTGTGTCCAACGACGACCCGGCCGAGCATCAGCCGGATGCTGGCCTCGAGCTCGGCGCCAATGCGTCCGCCAAGCGACTGGGAGAGAGTGCTGAGCGATTTGAGGGCGACGGGCGCCTCCGTGGGGGTCTCCGCCCCCAGCCGGAACAACAGGCCGCGATGGTCGGCGAGGAGACTGCGCAGCCCGGTGACAACGGCGGCCTCGATCTCGCGCGCCGGCAGGCGCAGCGGCGGGACCGTGCCATCCGACTTGGTCTCCTGCTCTTCGACATAGTAGCGGTAGCGCCGCGCGCCCTTGTTGGCACTGCTGACGATGAAGCGGGTGCCGCGCTCAGTGTGCAGCAGTCCCTCAAGTAGATGCTCGCGTCGCCGCGCCCGACGACGCCGGCGTCGTGGTCCCTGGGTGTTCTCGGCCAGTTGCGCCTGCACCGCCTCCCAGGTCGGCCTGTCGATGATCGCGGCGTGCTGGCCGCGATGCGAGGTCGCCTTGTGCTGGACGCGGCCGATGTAGATGGGATTGGCCAGCAGCTTGTAGAGATGCCCGCGGGTGAAGGGCTTGTTGCCATAGGCATTGCCCCTGGCCGAGGCACGCGGGGCGGTGCGGATGTCCTCCTGCTCAAGTCGCTCCATGAGGGCCGGGACCGATCCGGCTTCGAGATAGAGTGCGAAGATCCGCCTGATGGTGTTGGCATCCGTCGCGTTGACCACCAGCTGCCGCTCGACGACGTCGTAGCCCATGGGCGGGGTGCCGCCCATCCACATGCCCTTCTTCTTGGAGGCAGCGATCTTGTCGCGGATGCGCTCGCCGGTGATCTCGCGCTCGAACTGGGCGAAGGAGAGCAGCACGTTGAGCATCAGCCGGCCCATCGAGGTCGTGGTGTTGAACTGCTGCGTCACCGAGACGAAGGATACTCCATGCCTGTCGAGCACCTCGGCAAGGCGGGCGAAGTCGGTGAGAGATCGGGTGAGCCGGTCGATCTTGTAGACGACGATGATGTCGACCTTGCCGGCATCGACCATCGCCATCAGCTGCTGCAGGGCCGGGCGCTCCATGTTGCCGCCCGAGAAGCCGCCATCGTCGAAGCGGTCCGGGATCAGCTTCCAGCCTTCATGTTCCTGCGAGCGCACATAGGCCTCGCAGGCCTCCCGCTGCGCCTCGAGCGAGTTGAAGTCCTGTTCAAGCCCCTCCTCGGAGGACTTTCTTGTGTAGACGGCGCAGCGGAAGGTCTTGCGCTCGCTCATGGCGATCCACCCTCTGCGTTGACCGCAGCAACCGACGTTGCTCGGCCTGCGCCATCGGCGCGGGTGCGACCGTCTGTGCACCGCCGGCGCGGCGTGCTGGGGACGAGGCCAAAGAACTTCGGCCCCGACCACTTGGTGCCGGTGATGGCGCCGGCGACGGCGGAAAGGGTGCGATAGGTGGTGCCGCGCCACACAAAGCCGTCGGCGACGACGTCGACGACCTCGGTCGCGCCATTCCATTCGCGCATCAGCTGCGTGCCGGGGGTGAGGGCGAAGCCCATCGAGACGGTCAAGCGCGCCGATGGCCCGGGATCGATCTCGCCCCCGCCTTGGCTCGCCGCCCGCGCGCGGCGCAACTGGGCGGCGAGCTTGCGCAGCAGGCGCACCGTCTGGGGTTTGAGGCCACCAAAGGCCTGCTCCTGCAGCCGATAGGCAATGCCGAGCCGGAGCAGTCCGGCCCGGATGCGCGAGGGCGGGTCTCGCTCATAGAGCGCCGCCCACTTCGCCCTGAGTGCTTTGGTGTCGAGCGCATCGAGCGCGGCGACCTCGCGCTCGAGTTCCTCCCTGCTCAACCGCCGCTTCATGCCGCCGACCCCGAGGCGATGCGGTAGACCCGACCGCGACCGTCCACGACCTCGGAGAGGACCTCCAGCTGCAGCTTCTTCTTGAGGTTGCCGCTGATGGCGCCGCGCACCGAGTGCGCCTGCCAGCCGGTGGCCTCGATCAGCTCGGCAATTGTGGCGCCCTCGGGCCGTCGCAGCGCTGCAATCAGGGCGCCGAGTTTGCTGCCTGCCTTCGGCAGGTTCGGCGCCGCTGCATCCGCCTTCTGCGTTTCGACGCTGCCGCCGAGCCGGCCGGTGATGGCGGTCTCGCGTGTCTCATCGACGAGCAGGCCGCTGTCGCTCTCGTGGCCGACATGTTCCATCGGGTCGATGCCCATGAGCTGCAAACCATCCGTCGAGATCACCAGGGTTGTCCGACCCAGCTCGGCGGTATCGCGCCAAATGTCTTCATCCGGAAGGATCGGCCGCTCCGCAATCAACCCGCGCGTAAGCAGGCTCTTGAGGATGATGGCGAGGGTGCCGCGGTTGCCGCCCAGCGACTTCGGCAGCGGCAGAACGAGGCCGCTCTCGCGCGCTGCTGCGGCGGCGAGGATAACGCGCTGGGCGTCGGTGAGCTTGTTTGTGGCCATCCGGCCCTCCTTCGGTCAGGAGCCCCTCGAGGATCGCGAGGCTTGCACTGACCGAAGCCCGGAACTGCTCCGGGCGGGCGGGGCGACGGCCGGGTCGGCGCGTCAGCCAGCAACAGCAATGCTTGCTTTGGCGGCGATGACAAGTCGGGGCGCTGAATCTTCCAGGCACTAGGTGCCTCAGGGGCAGGGCCCTCTGGCGGGTCCGCTTACCTGACGCGGGAACCCGACTGCGGTTATCGAGTTCTCCCAATGCCCAGCGCCGGAGCCGCTATGTCCAGACCAATCGCCAGCAGCACTCGATGCATATGGGATGGGGTCGGTTTGCCGCGATGATCGTGACGTCCGCGGTCATCATGTTCTTCCTGATGTACCAGCTCGTCTACAGTTTTGATCACGTCACATTCAGCGTTAATCGCTTTGTGGCGTCGCTCGTCATGGCGTGCCTCATGACCGTGGTCATGCTCGGCTTCATGTGGTCAATGTACCAAGGCATGGCGGTGAAGGCAGCGGTCCTTGTCGTGGCCACTCTTGCGGGGCTCACGCTTCTCTTTGTGAACCGCAGTCAGAGCCTCATCGACGACACCAGCTTCATGAAGTCGATGATTCCGCACCACTCCATCGCGATCAACAACGCACAAAAGGCAAGTATCAGCGATCCCCGTGTACGCGAACTTGCCGACAGTATCATCGAGTCGCAGGTGCAGGAGATTCTCGAGATGAAGATGCTGATCGACGACATCGAGCGGAATGGCGAGCGCGGTCAACAGGCGCTGCCTGCGCGCTCCGCTGAAGCCACGGACGAGATGGTTTCCGAAGCGGAACAACTCGTCAGAGGGACCCTGCAGGACGAGAACCAAGAGCAGTAGCCCAGGGCTCCGGAGGCGCGAGCCAGGCGATATGGCGCCGGCGCCGCCCGAGCGGTGCCGCTGGTGGGCTGACTTGGTCCGGCCGAGGCTGGAGCACGCGACGCAGATCAAAGGTGGGTGAACCGTCTTTCCCGACGCCCACGATTGTCGCAAGGGTGGCTCCATGATCGTCGTGCGAAACGTGTGGGTTGCCTGTATTGCCAGCCTCCTGTCGGTGGCGCTCGTGCTCGCTTTCGCGGGCAGCGGCTTGGCGCGAAGCCATCAGCCCACGCCGCATGAACACGCTGAAATCGTACAGTTGGCGCCGAAAAGTCAGACGCCAGGTGAGAGCTGCCCGCGCCGGTGCCACCTGCCGCAGGGCCTTGTCGAGGCACAACTGGAACTGGGGCAGTTGCGCCTGCGCAGCGCGACTAGGCTGTCGCCAGTTGCAGCACGGATACCTGAGAGCTGGCTTACTCCGGTGAACACCGGCCCTCCGAAGGTCTGACGGCAGCATTCACTGTCGTCAGAACCCAAGGAGCACCGTCTTGTCTCAATCGTCCATACTGATCGATCCGGCCTTGATCAATGATCGCGTCCGTCTACCCACCTTCCGTCGCCGGCGGTTCATGCAGCTTTCGCTGGCAGCCGCTGCCGCGGGCGCCGTACAGCCAGCGTGGGCGCAACGCGTTCGGGTGCCTGAAAAGGTGCTCGCGATCGCCCGTGAAATGTATAGCGCCGTACCGGCGGAAGCATTCCCGGTGCCTGCGGTGGATATCCGTCAGTTGCATCCCGAGTACTATCGACGGCTCGTCGACTACGACACACACGAGCAAGCGGGTACGGTGGTCGTCGAAACCCACAACCGGTTTCTTTATCTCGTTTTGCCCGAGGGCAAGGCAATACGCTACGGTGTCGGAATTGGGCGGCAGGGCTTTACCTGGTCGGGCCGTGGAACGATCCAGTTCAAGCGCGAATGGCCCACCTGGACGCCGCCGGCGGAAATGATCGAACGGCAGCCCGAGCTCGAGGAGTATCGCGCCGGCATGGCTCCCGGGCTCGACAATCCGCTCGGTGCTCGGGCACTCTATATATTCCAGAACGGCAAGGACACGCTCTATCGCCTTCACGGCAGTGGAGAGGTCGCTTCGATCGGACGGGCCGTTTCGAGCGGATGTGTGCGCTTGCTCCATCAGGACGTCATCGACCTGTACAATCGGGTTCCGGTACCCTCGCCAATCGTCGTGGCCTGACGTGCTTTTGGGAGCCCCCACCCCGGCACGGCCCTTCCGATCATCGGCCACGAGATCGGCTGGGCCGGAGCAACGATCAAGAGGAAAGGTTTCAAGATGAACAATTCGAACAGGCCACCACACAGCTCCATGCGCGATGCGGAAGGCCATTGCGGGAGATCTGCTCGCGCTCAGATTGCGTCGACATGAGGTGGGGCTCCGTTGCCATCGCCGGCGTAGTGGTCGCCGGTGTCGTTACCGTGTATTTCGGGCTGGGCAAGGACCCGGAAGACGTCAGGCAAGGGGCGCCGATTGTCGCCGTCACCGTTCCGGAACTCGGCACAACCGGGCGGGCGGGAAGGGCAGCGTATGATGCGCACTGCGCCTCGTGCCATGGCGCCGCTGCCGCCGGGCGGGACGGTGTTGCGCCGCCCCTCGTGCACCGCATCTACGAGCCGGGCCACCACGGCGATCAGGCCTTCCTGGTGGCGGCTCAGCTCGGTGCGCGGGCGCACCATTGGCCGTTCGGCGACATGCCTCCGGTAGAGGGCGTCACGCGCGAGGACGTGGGCATGATTGTCTCCTACGTCCGGGCGCTGCAGCGCGCCAATGGGATCGAGTAAAACGAGCTGGGCGGCCGTCATCTCTGAGGGCGCGGTCATCGGCTGTCCGGCGGTGCCCGTGCAGGACCGGTGCGGCCGACCCGACAAAGGCAGCGATCAGCGGGTCAGGTCGAGCCGGCGCAGCAACTGGGCGTTGATCGCGACGATAATGGTGCTGGCCGACATGAGGACGGCACCGACCGCTGGCGCCAGCACGATCCCGGCCCAATGGAGAACACCGGCAGCAAGCGGGATGGCGACGATGTTGTAGCCCGCCGCCCACCAGAGGTTCTGCACCATCTT
>NZ_DASWVV010000039.1:0-2192 GCF_036406155.1 Devosia sp.
GGCTGCCGGTGGCGAGGTTCTGCGCATTGGCGGCGGCCACGGCGACGCGGGCCTCCGCCGCCCGCAGCAGGGCTGCCTGCTGGGCGCGCTCGAGCACGAACAGCACGGCGCCCGCGGCGACCGCCTCGCCCTCGCGCACGGCGAGGGTTTCGATACGGCCGGGAGCGGCCGGCGCGACATAGACGTAGTCGGCCTCGACATAGCCGTTCCAGCCCACGGCGGGGGCGGCCCCGAAGCCGGGCACGAGCGCGGCGGCGAGGGCGGCGAGCCAGCTCAGGAACTGGTCCATTGCCTGCTTCCCTGTGGCGCCCCGAGCCCGTCGAACAAGATGGTCAGGTGATTGTCGATGAGCCGGTCGATGGCGAGCCCCTCGGGCGGCGTAATGCCGAAGATCTCGGCCATGGCGACGTGCAGCACCACCGGCCCGACGATCGAGCGCACCGTGAGGTGCGGGTCGACCTGGCGCAGATAGCCCTCCTCGATGCCGCGCCGGACCAGCGCCTCCAGCATGGGGATGACCTCGTCGAGCACTTCGCGCCGATACATGCGGGCGAGCTCGGGAAAGCTCACCACTTCGCGGAAGACGAGCTTGGGGATGGCGATGACGCGCGGATCGTCGAGGCGGGTGGCGAGCGTCTTCATCACCGTGGCGATGACCGGCCGCGGGTCGCCCTCCCAGGCGCCGATGACGCCGAGCGCCGTGCGGGCGATGGGCACCAGGGCGCGGCGCACCAGGGCCTCGATGATCGCCTCCTTGGAGGGGAAATAGAGGTAGATCGCCCCCTTGGACAACCCTGCCCGGCGGGCGATGTCCTCGACCCGCGTTGCCGCGTAGCCCTGCTCGATGAACAGGTCGAGGGCCGCGTCCAGCACCTCGTCGGGGCGCGCCTCGGCGCGCCGGCGGAACTTGGGAACGCGGGTCGAACGCTCGTGCATCGCCACCCCTGGAGCCTCTCTCATGCTACTGACCTTGCGGTCAGCTGTCTTATAACTGACCGGCGGGTTATCAGCAAGACGCACCGCATGGCGCCGGCGCGGCACGCTGGACGGGCCGGCCCCGCTGGGCTAACTGTCGCAAGCGGCAAGCGGGAGGGTCGGATGGCTGACGGACGGAAAGTGCGCTGGGGGATCCTGTCCACCGCCAGGATCGGCCTCGACAAGGTCATTCCCGCCCTCCTCAAGTCGACACATTCCGAGGTGGTGGCGATCGCCTCGCGCGACCTCGCCCGCGCCCACACCGCCGTCGCCCATCTCGGCCTCAGGAGCCAGGCGCGCGCCTATGGCAGCTACGAGGAACTGCTGGCCGACCCCAATGTCGACGCCGTCTACAACCCGTTGCCCAACCATCTGCACGTGCCGCTGACCGTCGCCGCGGCCAAGGCCGGCAAGCACGTCTTGTGCGAAAAACCGATCGCGCTGAGCGCCGCCGAGGCCGAGCAGTTGCGGCAGTGTCCGTCCGACCGCATCGTCGCCGAGGCCTTCATGGTGCGCTACCATCCGCAATGGCAGCGCGCCCGCGACATCGCCCGCGCCGGCGAACTGGGCGAGATCCGGGCGGTGCGCGCCGTGTTCTGCTACCACAACGTCGACCCGCACAATGTGCGCAACCAGGCCGATATCGGCGGCGGCGGCATCATGGACATCGGCTGCTACCCGGTGGTCGGGGCGCGCTACCTGTTCGAGGCCGAGCCCCGGCGCGTCGTGGCGCTGGTCGACCGCGACCCCAATTTCAAGACCGACCGGCTGGCCAGCGTCATCGCCGATTTCGGCTACGGCCGGCAGTTGAGCTTCGTGTGCTCGACCCAGCTGGTGCCGCACCAGTCCATCGAGCTGATGGGCACCAAGGGGCGGGTCGAGATCATCATCCCGTTCAACCCGCCGCCCGACACCCCGACGGCGCTGCTCGTCGACGACGGCACCACGCTCGATACCTCGCTCTCCCGCCGCGAGATCATGCGCCCGGTCGACCAGTATACCGAGCAGGCGGAGGCCTTCGCCCTGGCCGTGCTGGGCGACAAGCCGCTCAACTGGGGCATCGACGACGCCATCCGCCAGATGCGCGTCCTCGACGCCATCTTCGCCAGCGAAAAATCCGGCGCCTGGGCCGAAATCTAGGCCGGTGCCGACGCCCGCCGCCAGCGCATGAGCGACCGCGTCCTCGTCACCGGCATTTCCGGCTTCCTCGGCGGCCA
>NZ_DASWVV010000040.1:0-40732 GCF_036406155.1 Devosia sp.
CCACCCGGCACGCCGAAGCGCTTGAGCCAGTTCTTGAGATCCGTGCGGATCCAGACCAGCATCGCCAGCGACGCGGCCCCGACAGCGAGCGTCCAGGGGTTGATGTCGGACAGGCCGGCTCCGATCGACAGCACGAGTTCCGGCAGCGCGTGTCCGTGCGTGGCGATGCCGAGAATGCCGCCAACCTGGCTGGTCGCGATGATGATCCCCGAAGCGGTGATGAAGCCGGAAATCACCGGGTGGGAGAGGAAATTGGCGATGAATCCGAGGCGGAACAGGCCCATCAGTGCCAGCATCGCCCCGGACAGCAGGGCGAGCACGAGTGCGGCCCCGGCATAGTCTGCCGTGCCCTCGGCGGCCACTCGCCCGATTGCAGCCGCCGTCATGAGCGACACCACCGCCACCGGGCCGACGGCGAGGGACGTCGACGTGCCGAAGATGGCGTAGGCGACGAGCGGCAGTACCGAGGCATACAGGCCGACTTCCGGCGGCAATCCGGCCAGCAGCGCGTAGGCCAGCGATTGCGGGATCAGCATGATGGTGACGATGACCGCGGCCACCAGGTCGCTGGCCAGCGTCTGCCGGTTGTAGCGGCTGCCCCAATCCAGAATCGGCAGGAAGGTCCTCAGTTGCATCCGTTCAGCCTTTCCCGAGCGCCGCCGTCCCATCCCCGGGGCGCGCGCCTTGCCGCGGTCGCGTCCCGGATGGTACTTGATTATGCGCGCTGTCTTATATAAGCATCTTCTAATATGAACAACATGGATATCGCAAGGCTGCAGGACAAGGCCGGGGAAGCAGCGCAGCTCCTCGACGCCATGGCCAATCCCAAGCGCCTCCTGATCCTGTGCAACCTGCTCGATCAGGAAATGCACGTTTCGCAACTGGAGGCGCGCGTGGGGCTGGCGCAATCAGCGCTGTCCCAGCATCTTGCCAAGCTCAGGGCCTGGGGCCTGGTGCAGGCGCGCCGCGACGGCCAGCAAGTGCATTACAGCCTCGCCTCCGACGCCGTGCGCCAGGTCCTGGCGACGCTCTACGGCATTTACTGCGCACCCTAGAGAACTGGAGGCGACCAATGGCCGGCTTCTGGGACGAGCGTTACCGCACCTCTGAATACGTCTTCGGCGAAAGGCCCAATGCGTTCCTCGCGTCGCAGGCCGACCTCGTCCGCCGCCACCGCCGGGCGCTGGCCGTGGCCGACGGGGAGGGCCGCAACGGCGTGTGGCTCGCCGAGCAGGGCTTGCAGGTGGTCTCGGTCGATGCGTCGCCGCTCGGTCTCGCCAAGGCCCGGCGTCTTGCCGCCCGGCGAGGGGTCGCGATCGAAACGCTGGAGGCCGACCTCGCCGCCTTCGATTGGCCCGAAGCCAGCTTCGACCTCGTCGTCGCCATCTTCATCAACTTCGCCGGCCCGCCGCTGCGCGACGCCATCTTCGCCGGCATGCAGCGCGCCCTGGCCCCGGGCGGCACCCTCATCCTCGAAGGCTACCGGCCAGAGCAGATCGCCTACGGCACCGGCGGGCCGGGCAATCCGGAGTATCTCTATACGAGGCAGCTGCTCGAAGACGCCTTCTCCCGCATGCACATCCTGCAGCTGGTCGAACGTGACGCCGAGATCCGGGAAGGTAGCGCCCACGCCGGCATGTCGGCGCTCATCGATCTCGTCGCCCGCAAGCCCGGATAGGCCGCAGCTAGGACGCCGCCCGTTCGCCCGAGCGCATACGCGAGATGGCGACCAGCAGCTTTTCCTTGGCCGCCAGGATATGGGCGCGCAGATACGGTACCGCCGCCGCCGCGTCACGGGCGGCGTAGAGCCGGAACAACTCGCGGTGCTCGATCTCGGCCTGCTCCAGTGCATCGGTGAGGAACAGTTGCAGCCTTATGTAGCGGTCGGTCTGCACGTTGATGTACTGGATGGTCGCCAGCGTCTGCGGCCGTTCGGCGGTGACATACAGGCTGCGGTGAAAATCCCAGTTGAGGCGCCCCCAACTGCCCATGTCGTCACCGCGATAGGCGACTTCGAGCTGCGCCAGGATGGCCGCGGCCGCCGCGATCGACTCCGCCGTGGCTCGCGGTGCCGATCGCGCCATGATCTCGCCCTCGAGCAGTGCGCGCAGATCGAACAGCTCGCCGATCTGCTCGAGCGGCAGCTCGGTGACTACCGCCCCCTTGTGCAGCCGATTGGCGATGAGCCCCGCCGCCTCGAGCTGCCGGAAGGCCTCGCGCACCGGCATGCGGCTGACCTCGTACTCGGCGGCGATCGCCTCCTGCACGAGCTGCTCTCCCTCCTTGAACTCGCCGTTGAGGATGCGCTCGCGCAGCGAGTCGGCCAGCGTTTCGTGCAGCCCCTGCCGCTTGATCCGATGGTTCGTCCCGGGCACTTCGCCCGCCGCCTGCCGCCTACGCATATCCAACCTCCGCTGGTGCCGCCCGCCCTGCGTCAATGCTGCGCATGTAGCCCTCCCCGAGTTCGCAGCAGATGCACTGGACAGGAGTGCGGCAGCGATTGTAGATTGGATCCAATGCGCGAGCAACAACACGTCGACGGTGCCATGCACGAGTTGGGGAGAACGTCCAGCGCCGGTCCGCACGCGATGGCTGGACCCGCACCGGGTCGCCGGCTTCGCCAGTGCAACGCCGGGAGGACCGCCGTCGGTCTCGAATCGCCGCCCCGGCGCCACGCTGGCGAGCGGGCGTGGTTGTGAAGCGCGGCCTGACATGCACATGATAGACATTCATGACTGTGAAAATTCTGCTGCCCGACCGAACTCCGGCCGGGCAACGGGAGCGATAGACAGCAACAACAATAGGGAGACTGGAAGATCATGCGTAATCTGTTGAAATCCGCCGCGGCCGGCGTTGCCCTGGCCCTGGCCTTCTCGGCCCCGGGCATCAGCCAGGAGACGCTGACTGTCGGCATCATGGTGCCGACCACCGGCTCGGAAGCCACCTACGGCCAGGACATGGCCAATGCCGTGAACCTCGCCATCTCGGAGATCAACGCAGCGGGCGGCGTGCTCGGCAAGCAGCTGGCTTCCGTCGTCGGCGACGACGGCTGCGACGCGCAGATGGCCGTGAACGCGGCGAGCAAGCTCGCCTCCTCGGGCGTCGTCGGCATCGTCGGCGGCTACTGCTCGGGCGCCACCGTGCCGACCCTCAAGATCTACGGCGACGCCAAGCTGCCGATGATCATCCCCGCGGCCAACTCTACCAAGCTGATCCCGGAAAACCCGGGCAACGCCTTCATGATCAACTCCACCGGCAACGACCAGGTCGCCAAGGCCATCGAGTATTTCAACGCCAAGGGCGTGAAGTCGATCGCTATCGTCAACCAGGGCGACGCCTATTCGCAGGACCTCGCCGATCTGACGCGCAAGACCTGGGAAGCGGCGGGCAACACCGTCACCAGCTTCGAGACCACCAACAAGGGCGAGCAGGACTATTCGGCGGTCGTCACCTCCATCAAGTCGGGCAACCCCGACGCGGTGTTCTGGACGGCGTACTATGCCGACGGCGGCCTGCTCATCCGGCAGCTGCGTGAATCGGGCTACCAGGGCCTGATCGCGGTGGGCGACGGCTCCAACTCGCCCGAGCTGTTCAAGATCGCCGGCCCGGCGGCCGAAGGCGTGATCGCCTTCTCCAACCCCACCGCCGAGTTCCTGCCCGAGGCCAAGGCCTTCGCCGACGCCTACCAGGCCAAGTACGGCACCGCCCCCGGCCCGTACTCGACGCTGAGCTACGACGCCATGAAGCTGCTGGCCTGGGCCATCCAGACTGCCGGCACCACCGACTCGGCCAAGGTCATCGAGACCCTGAAGGGCGCCAACTTCACCGACACCATCTCGGGCCCGATCTCGTTCACGGCCGAGAACACGCTGGCGCGCTCCAACTTCGTCGTGCTCGAGGGCAAGGGCGGCGCCTGGACGCTGGCGCAGTTCTGATCCGCCACAACCATTGCGGACCGGCGCCCGCGCCGGTCCGCGCTCTGCTTGACATGAGCTGAAGCGCGAGACGGCCAGTGAACCTATTCGACATCTTCACGCACCAACTTGTGAACGGGATCGTGCTCGGCTCGTTCTACGCGCTGGTGGCGCTCGGCTACACCATGGTCTTCGGCGTGGTGAAGCTGCTGAACTTCGCCCATGGCGACCTCTACATGGTAGGCGGCTTCGCCGGCTTCCTCATCCTCTCCGTCCTCGCCCCCTTCCTCGGGGCCGGCTGGCTGGGCGTCGCGATCTCGATGCTGTTCGCCATGCTGGCGGTGGGCTTTCTCGGCGTCGTCATCCAGCGCGTCGCCTATGCCCCGATGCTGGCGGCGCCGCGCCTGTCCATCCTCATCACCGCGCTTGCCGTCTCGCTGGTGCTGCAGAACGCCGTGCTGGCCATGACCAAGGGGCAGTACCAGCCGTTCGGCGCGAGCTTCGGCTTCGGCGGCGTCAACCTTGGCAACCTGTTCATCAGCTACAACCAGATGGTGCTGGTCGGCACCGCGGGCGTGCTCATGCTGGCGCTCGAGCTGTTCGTGACCCGCACCCAGTACGGCCGCGCCATGCGCGCCATTTCGGTCGACAAGGACATGTGCCGGCTGATGGGCATCAACGTCAACGCGGTGATCGCCGTCACCTTCTTCCTCGGCTCGGCCCTCGCCGCCGCCGCCGGGACCATGGCCGGCGCCTATTACGGCTCGCTGTGGTACTTCATGGGCTTCCTGATCGGCCTCAAGGCCTTCACCGCGGCGGTGATCGGCGGCATCGGCTCCATTCCGGGCGCCATGCTGGGCGGTCTCATCCTCGGCCTGCTTGAAAGCTTCGGCACCCAGTTGCCCGGCGTGGGCAGCGGCTGGAAGGACGTGTTCTCCTTCTCGGTGCTGATCCTCGTCCTCGTCTTCAAGCCCACGGGCCTGCTCGGCAAGCCCGAACAGGAGCGCATGTAGATGGCCGCACCTCCGCAAGGCGCAACGGCGAGTGCCTGGGGCGGGCTCGCCCTGCTGCTCGACACCCGGTTCAAACGCTCCCTCGCCATCAGCGTGGTGCTCATCGCCATGGTGGCGGCACCGTTCCTGTTCGGCCCCTATGCCACGGTGATCCTCACCAACGCCCTGCTCTATGTGGTGCTGGCGCTGGGGCTCAACATCGTCGTCGGCTATGCCGGCCTGCTCGATCTCGGCTTTGCCGCTTTCTTCGCCGTGGGCGCCTACACGGTGGGCATCACGACGCTGCATTTCGGGCTCAATTTCTGGCTGGCGCTGCCGCTCGCCATCGTCTTCGCCATCATCGCCGGCGTCATCATCGGTACTCCGACGCTGCGGCTGCGCTCCGACTATCTCGCCATCGTCACGCTCGGCTTCGGCGAGATCGTGCGCATCAGCGCGCGCAACCTGCGCGAGACGGGCGGCGCCAGCGGCCTCATCGGCATCGACTCGCCGTGGATCCTGGGCTGGCACATCGAGACCCCGCGCGACTTCTATTTCGTGTTCTGCGTGCTCGCGATCCTCGCGGTCCTGGCCTCGGCGCGCCTCGCCAATTCCCGGCTCGGGCGGGCCTGGCTCTACGTGCGCCACGACGAGGACGCGGCCGAGGCCATGGGCATCGACCGCGTGAAGGTGAAACTGGCCGCCTACATTGTCGGCGCCATCTATGGCGCCATCGCCGGCGCCTTCTTCGCCGCCAATCTCGGCGCCATCTCGCCGGAAAGCTTCTCGTTCCAGCAGTCGGTGCTGATCCTCATGGCCGTGATCCTGGGCGGCATGGGCAAGATCCCCGGCGTGGTGCTCGGCGCCTTCATCGTCATCCTCGCGCCCGAACTGCTGCGCGACGTCGGCGACCTGCGCCTGCTCATCTTCGCCGTCGGCCTGCTGCTCATCATGCTGTTCCGGCCGAGCGGCATCTGGCCGGCGGGAGGGCGCAAATGAGCCTGCTCGACCTCAAGGGCGTCAGCCTCAGCTTCGCCGGTTCGAAGGTGCTGCAGGACGTGGACTTCAACGTCCCCGCGGGTGCCGTGGTCAGCCTCATCGGCCCCAACGGCGCCGGCAAGACCTCGCTGTTCAACTGCATCACCGGCTTCTACAAGCCGCAGAGCGGCTCGATCAAGGTCGACGGCGTCGAGACCATGCGCATGAAGCCGCACCAGGTGACGCGGCTCGGCATCGCCCGCACTTTCCAGAACGTGCGCCTGTTCCGCGAGATGAGCGTGCTCGAAAACGTCATGTCGGGCATGCACTGCCGCACCAGAGCCGGCGTCGTGGATGCCATCCTGCGCCTGCCTGCACAGCGCCGCGAGGAAGCGGCCATCCGCGACTTTTCGATCGAGTGCCTGCGCTTCGTCGGCATCGAGGACGGCTGGCACCGCGACGCGGGCACCCTGCCCTATGGCTGGCAGCGCCGCGTCGAGATCGCCCGGGCGCTGGCGACGCAGCCCAAGCTGCTGCTGCTCGACGAGCCCGCCGCCGGGCTGACGGCGGGCGAGAAGCAGGAACTGATCGCCCTCATCGGCCGCATCCGCGACGAGCGGGGCGTCGCCGTGCTGCTCATTGAGCACGATACCGGGCTTGTCATGCGCATCTCAGAGCGCATCAGCGTGCTCGACCACGGCGTCATGATCGCCGAAGGCACGGTCAAGGAGATCCAGACCAACCCCAGGGTCATCGAGGCCTATCTCGGTGTCGAGGAAGGGGAGGCAGAACTTGCCGGATGACGACGTGATCCTGAAGCTCGAGGGCCTCGCCAGCGGCTACGGCAAGATCGATGCGGTCAAGGGCATCGACCTCGAGGTCAAGCGCGGCCAGATCGTGACCCTGCTCGGCGCCAACGGCGCCGGCAAGACGACGACGCTGAAGACCATCTCGGGGCTGGTGCGCGCCAAGGCGGGCCGCGTGCTGTTCGCCGGGGAGGACATCACGCAGATGCCGGCGCACAGGATCGCGCAGGCGGGCGTCGTGCACGTCCCCGAGGGGCGCCATGTGCTGCGCGGGCTGAGCGTGCGCGAAAACCTCGAACTGGGCGCCTTCACGCTGCGCAACGCCGCCGAGCGGCAGAGCCGGCTCGAACAGGTATTCGAACAGTTTCCCATCCTGCGCACGCGCGCCAATTCCGACGGCTCGCTGCTGTCGGGCGGCGAGCAGCAGATGCTTGCCATCGGCCGGGCGCTGATGCACGGCCCCCGCATCCTGCTCCTCGACGAACCGTCCATGGGCCTTGCGCCCAAGCTGGTGCTCGAGATCATGCTGATCGTCAAGCGCCTCAACGAGGCCGGCACCACCATCCTGCTGGTCGAGCAGAACGCCCGCCTTGCCCTGAAGCTGGCGCATTACGGCTACGTGCTCGAAAGCGGCACGCTGCGCCTGCACGGCGAGGCCGCCAAGCTGCGCGACGACGCCTCCATCGTCCAGGCCTACCTGGGCACCTGACCGCATTTCAACGATAGGACTTTTCCGATGACCGTTAGCTGGCACGGCGTGATCCCCGCCTTGATGACCGAAATGACGCGGGACGGCGCGCTCGACCTGCCCGCCACCCAGCGCCACCTCGAATCCTGCCTTGCCGCCGGCTGCGCCGGCTTCGTCATGCTTGGCACGCTGGGCGAGAATTCCTCCCTGTCCGCCGACGAGAAGGAGACGGTCGTGCGGGCCGCGGTCGAGGCCGCCGCCGGGCGCGCCCCGGTCATGGCCGGCATCGCCGAATACACCACCGACCTCGCCATCGACGCGGCCAGGCGCGCCAGGCGCGCCGGCGCCGAGGCGCTGATGGTGCTGCCCACCATGGTCTACCAGACCGACGCCCGCGAGGCCGTCCACCACTTCCGCACGCTGGCCCGGGCCGTCGACCTGCCGATCATGGTCTACAACAACCCCATGGCCTACAAGGTCGACCTCAAGCCCGAGGACTTCGTCGAACTCGCCGGCGAGGCCAACATCGTCGCGGTCAAGGAAGCAAGCCACGACGGCCGCCGCATTACCGACATGATCAATCGGCACGGCGACCGCTTCAAGCTGCTGTGCGGCGTCGACGACCTGATGCTGGAAAACGTGCTGTTCGGCGCCAGCGGCTGGGTTTCGGGGCTTGCCAACAGCTTCCCCCGGGAGGCGGCGCAGATGTTCAAGCTGGCCGAGGCCGGCCGCAAGGACGAGGCGCTGGCGCTCTACCGCTGGTTCATGCCGCTGCTGCACCTCGATGTGGCGGTCAAGCTCGTGCAGTACATCAAGCTGGTGAACCAGATGGCCGGCGAAGGCTCCGAATGGGTGCGCTCGCCGCGCCTCACCCTTGTCGGCGACGAGCGCCGGCACGTCGAGGCCATCGTCGAGCAGGCGCTCGCCACCCGCCCCAGGCTCGGCTGATCCGGGACACCATGACGCAATCCAAGCCCATCGATGTCGTCATCGTCGGAGCCGGCATTGTCGGCCTCGCGGCGGCGTTCAAGCTGCAGCAGGCGGGGCGCACGGTGCTGCTCGTCGACCGCACCGGCATGGCGGAGGAAACCAGCCGCGGCAATGCCGGCGGGCTCGCCTTCTCGGACGTGCTGCCGATGGCGACGTCGGGCGTGCTGCGCAAACTGCCGCGCTGGCTCAGCGACCCGCTCGGGCCGCTGACCATACCGCCCGCCTACCTGCTGCCGATCACGCCCTGGCTGATCCGCTTCTGGCGCGCCGGCTGGCCTGACAGGGTCAAGGCCAGCATCGCGGCGCAGAGCGCGCTCATGCGCCTCGCCGCCAGCGAGATGGCGAGCCTCGTGCAGGATGCGGGCCTTGCCGACATGATCCGCGCCGACGGCGTGCTCGAACTCTATGAGAGCGAGGCGGAGCTGGCCGCCTCCGAGCCCGGCTGGTCCGCCCGCAAGGCGGAGGGCATCGGCTTCGAGCACGTGCGCGGGGCCGAGCTCGCGGCGCTGCAGCCCGGCCTGTCGCCGCGTTTCGTCGCCGGCACCTTCATCCCGGCGTGGCAGACCGTTTCAGACCCGTACGATTTCGCCCTGGCCATCGGCAGCGCGGTGCAGGCGCGCGGTGGTGCGTTGCACATTGCCGAGGTGCGGGCAGTGACGCCCGCTGCCGGCGGGGTCGACGTGCAGCTTGCCGACGGGGAGCGCATCAGCGCCGCCAAGGCGGTGATCGCCGGCGGCGCCTGGTCGAAGGGCCTGGCCGCGGCGCTGGGCGACGAGGTTCCCCTCGAGACCGAGCGCGGCTACAATACCACGCTGCCGCCCGGCAGTTTCGACCTCAAGCGCCAATTGACCTTCGGTGGGCACGGCTTCGTGGTGACGCCGCTGACCAGCGGCATACGGGTCGGCGGCGCCGTCGAACTGGGCGGCCTCGCGCTGCCGCCGAACTTCGCCCGCGCCGACGCCATGTTACGGAAAGCAAAGGCGTTTCTGCCCGACCTCCGGGTCGAGGGCGGCAAGCAGTGGATGGGCTTCCGCCCGTCCCTGCCCGACAGCCTGCCGGTGATCGGTGCCTCGCGCCGTTCGCCTGACGTGGTCTACGCCTTCGGCCACGGCCATCTGGGGCTGACCCAGTCGGCAGCCACCGGCCGGCTGGTAGCGGACCTGGTGACCGGCGCCACGCCCCCGATCGACCTCGCGCCCTTTGCGGCGCAGCGTTTCTGACTCAAAGATGAACGGTAGATGAACATGTCACGGCACACTTTCCTTTGCATCGACGGCCATACCTGCGGCAATCCGGTCCGGCTGGTGGCCGGCGGCGGTCCCGACCTCAAGGGCGCGACGATGATCGAGAAGCGCGCCGATTTCCTCGCCAACCACGACTGGATCCGCAAGGGCCTGATGTTCGAGCCGCGCGGCCACGACATCATGAGCGGCTCCATCCTCTATCCGCCGACGCGCGAGGACTGCGACGCCGCCATCCTGTTCATCGAGACCTCGGGCTGCCTGCCCATGTGCGGGCACGGCACCATCGGCACCGTCACCATGGCCATCGAGAACGGGCTGATCACGCCCAGGGCGCCGGGCGTGGTCAACCTCGACGCCCCGGCCGGCCGCGTCGTCGCCGAGTACCGGCAGGAGGGCCAGTATGTCGAGGACGTGCGCATCACCAACGTGCCGAGCTTCCTGCATTCGGCTGACCTCGAGATCGATTGCCCCGGCCTCGGCCGGCTCACGGTCGACGTCGCCTATGGCGGCAATTTCTACTGCATCGTCGATCCGCAGGAGAACTTCACCGACCTCGCCGACGTCTCGGTCGGCGACCTGCTGCGCTGGAGCCCGGCGCTGCGCACGGCGATGAACGAGCGCTACGAGTTCGTCCATCCCGAGAAGCCGGAAATCCGCGGCTGCTCGCACGTCATGTGGACGGGCAAGCCGCTCAAGCCCGGCTCGACCGCGCGCAACGCCGTGTTCTACGGCGACAAGGCCATCGACCGTTCGCCCTGCGGCACCGGCACCTCGGCCCGCATGGCGCAGTGGGTGGCCCGCGGCAAGCTTCAGGTCGGCGACGCCTTCATCCACGAATCCATCATCGGCTCGATCTTCAACGGCCGGGTGGAGAAGGCGGTCAAGGTCGGCGACCGCGACGGCATCGTGCCCTCCATCGCCGGCTGGGCGCGGCAGACGGGGATCAACACCATCTTCATCGACGACCGCGACCCCTTCGCCCACGGCTTCTCGCTGGTCTAGGAGGACGACGCCATGAAGATCACTGCCATCAAGGTCTTCCAGGTCGACCTGCCGCTGCGCGAAGGGCGCTACAACTGGTCGGGCGGCAATTTCATGGAAGTGTTCGATTCCACCGTTGTCGCGGTCGAAACCGACGAGGGCATCACCGGCTATGCCGAATGCTGCCCGCTCGGCTCGGCCTACCTGCCCTCCTACGCCAAGGGCGTGCGCGCCGGGCTGGCCGAGATCGGGCCCAGGCTGATCGGGCACGATCCCACCGACCTCGGCCCGCTCAACCGGCACATGGACGCGGTGTTGCGCGGCCACCCCTATGTCAAGGCGCCGGTCGACATCGCCTGCTGGGATATCCTGGGCAAGGTGGCGGGCCTGCCCGTCTACAAGCTGCTGGGCGGGGCCGAACAGGAGTCGATCGCGCTCTACCGCGCCATCAGCCAGGAGGATTCCGCGGTGATGGCCGACAAGATCGCCGGCTATCGCGCCGAGGGCTACACGAAGTTCCAGCTCAAGGTGGGCGGGGACGCCAATGACGACATCGCCCGCATCGAGGCCTGCCGCGCCATCCTCAAGCCCGGCGACATCCTCGTTGCCGATGCCAATACCGGCTGGACCATGGCCGACGCCGCGCGTGTGGTGAACGCGGTGGCCGATCTCGATGTCTATATCGAGCAGCCCTGCATGAGCTACGAGGAGAGCATCTCCATCCGCCGGCGCACCACGCTGCCCTTCGTCCTTGACGAGAATATCGGCTCGGTCGGCGACCTGGTGCGCGGCATCGGCGACGACGCCTTCGACGTCATCAACCTGAAGATCTCCAAGGTCGGCGGCCTCACCAAGGCGAAGCTGATGCGCGACCTGTGCGTGGCCCACGGCATTCCCATGACCATCGAGGACACCTGGGGCGGCGACATCGTCACGGCCACCATCGCCCATCTGGCGCGCTCGACGCCGGAAAGGTTCTGCTTCACCGCCACCGACTTCAACTCCTACGTCACCGTCTCGATCGCGGCGGGCGCCCCCGAGCGTGTCGCCGGCCGCATGACCGCCTCCGACGCCCCCGGCCTCGGCATCACGCCGCGCTTCGGGGTGCTGGGCGAGCCGGTACTGGTGATCAATTGATGGCCGCCCTTCGAGGCACCCCCCTCCCATCCTCCCCCACAAGGGGGGAGGTGCTGCGCGGTGTGTGGGGCTCGATCGTGCCGCATACTCCGATGTGCACCCTCCCCCTTGTGGGGAGGGTTGGGGAGGGGGTCGGAGTGGTGCCATGAGAACCTCCCGCTCCATCCACATCGTCTCCTGCCACGCCGAGGGCGAGGTGGGGGACGTCATCGTCGGCGGCGTGGCGCCGCCGCCGGGTACGACGCTGTGGGAGCAATCCCGCTTCATTGCCCGCGACCAGGGCCTCAGGAAGTTCGTGCTCAACGAGCCGCGCGGCGGCGTCTTCCGCCACGTCAACCTGCTGGTGCCGGCCAAGGACAAGCGGGCGCAGATGGGCTTCATCATCATGGAGCCCGAGGACACCCCGCCCATGTCGGGGTCGAACTCGATCTGCGTCGCCACCGTCTTGCTCGACACCGGCATCGTGCCGATGAGCGAGCCGGAGACGCGGCTGGTGCTTGAGGCCCCCGGCGGGCTGGTCGAGGTCGTCGCCCAGTGCCGCAACGGCAAGGCCGAGCGCATCACGGTCACCAACGTGCCCTCCTTCGCCGACCGGCTCGGCGTCCCCCTCGAGGTCGAAGGCCTCGGCACGCTCACCGTCGACACCGCCTATGGCGGGGACAGCTTCGTCATCGCCGACGCGCGTGCACTGGGCTTTGCGGTGACCCCCGACGAGGCGCGCGAACTCGCCGAGACCGGCATCCGCATCACCAATGCCGCCAACGCGCAACTGGGCTTCACCCATCCCACCAACCCCGACTGGACCCACATCTCCTTCTGCCAGCTGGCGCTGCCGGTGGAGCGTCGCGACGGCCTGCTGACCGCCGCCAACGCCGTCGCCATCCAGCCCGGCAAGATCGACCGCTCGCCCACCGGCACCGGCGCCTCCGCCCGCATGGCGGTGATGCGCGCCAAAGGCGAGATGCAGGTCGGCGACAGCTACCTCGCCCGCTCCATCATCGGCTCGGAATTCCTGGGCCGCATCGAGGCCGACACGACGCTTGGCGAACGGCCCGCCATCATCCCTTCGATCACCGGCCGCGCCTGGATCACCGGCATCCGCCAGGAGATGCTGGATCCGGCCGACCCCTGGCCCGAAGGCTACCGACTCTCCGACACCTGGCCGAAGATAGGACTATGACGATACGGATCGACTACGACGAACTGGTGCACCTGCTCGCCGCAATGTTCCGCCGCCACGGCTGCTCCGACCACGTGGCCCTGCTGCTCGCCGAGAACATGGCGGGCGCCGAGCGCGACGGCGCCGAAAGCCACGGCCTGTTCCGCATTGCCGGCAATCTCGGCTCGCTCGACAGCGGCTGGGTCGACGGCAAGGCCGAATTCACCATCGAGGACGTGGCCCCCGGCATGCTGCGCGCCGACGGCCGCAACGGCTTCACCCTGCCGGTGCTGGCGGCTGCGCACGACGCCCTCGTCGCCAAGGCGCGCCAGAACGGCATCGCGCTGCTCACCGTGCGCAAGGCGCATCACTTCGGTGCCGTGTGGCCCGATATCGAGCCCTTTGCCCGCGACGGCTTCATCGCCCTCGCCATGGTCAACTCGATGGCGAGCGTCGTCCCGCATGGCGGCCACCACAAGGTGTTCGGCACCAATCCGATGGGCTTCGCCGCGCCGCGCGCCGGCAAGGATCCGCTGGTCTTCGACCAGGCCTCGAGCGCCATGGCCAATGGCGACGTGCAGATCGCGGCGCGCGAAGGCCGGCCGCTGCCGCCGGGGACCGGCGTCGACCGCGACGGCAATCCCACGACCGATCCCAGGGCCGTGCTCGACGGCGGCGCGCTGCTGCCCTTCGGCGGCTACAAGGGGGCCGCGATCGCCATGATGATGGAGATCATGGGCGCTGCGCTCGCCGGCAGCGACTTCTCCTTCGAGATCGACTGGAGCGCCTATCCCGGCGCCGCCACTCCGCATGGAGGGCAGACCTACATCCTCATCGATCCCGGCCGGGGCGCCTCGCATGCGTTCACGGCCCGCATGGAGACGCTGATCGCGGCAATGCACGCGGCCGGCCAGGAGCGGCTGCCCGGTGACCGCCGCTATGCCAACCGCCGCGAGAACTTGGCGCACGGCATCCCCATCGACCCCGAGCGGCTCGCCGAGATCCGGCGCCTCGCTGCCGAATAAGTCCGCTACGGGATGAGCCGGCTGCCCCCGGGGCGGCCGGCAAAACGTCTTGCTCGCATCGGCGCGCAAATGAGACGGTCTTTGCCGCGGGACCGATTGGAATCCGCCGCCGTGACGCTATTGTGCAGCCGGCGCCCCGCTGCCGCGGGCGTGCCGTCACGCTCGGAGCACCGGTCATGCCGCTGCGCGCCCACCGGGAAACGTCTAGCCCCAAGAAGGAACCACCCATGAAGCTCGAAACGCTGGCGCTGCACCACGGTTACGCGCCCGAGGCCCCGACCAGATCCGCGGCCGTGCCGATCTATCAGACCACGTCCTACACCTTCGACAACACCCAGCATGGGGCCGACCTGTTCGACCTCAAGGTCCCCGGCAACATCTACACGCGCATCATGAACCCGACGACCGCGGTCCTCGAGCAGCGCGTCGCCGAGATGGAAGGCGGCATCGGCGGGCTGGCCGTGGCCTCGGGGATGTCGGCCATCACCTATTCCATCCAGGCCATCGCCGGCGTCGGCGACAACATCGTGTCGATCAGCCAGCTCTATGGCGGCACCTACAATCTGTTCATGCACACCTTCCCGCGCCAGGGTCTCGAGGTGCGCATGGCGGAGTCGGACGACTACGACGCCATCGAGCGCTCCATCGACGACCGCACCAAGGCGGTGTTCTGTGAATCGATCGGCAATCCGGCGGGCAACGTCGTCGACATCGAGCGGCTGGCCCAGATCGCCCACCGGCACGGCGTGCCGTTGATCGTGGACAACACCGTGGCGACGCCGTATCTGTGCCGGCCCTTCGACTTCGGCGCCGACATCGTGGTGCACGCGCTCACCAAGTATATCGGCGGGCACGGCAACTCCATCGGCGGCATCATCGTCGACTCGGGCAAGTTCGACTGGGTCGCCAACAAGGCACGCTTCCCGCTGCTCAACGAGCCCGACCCCTCCTACCACGGCGTCGTCTACACCGAGGCGCTTGGGCCGGCCGCCTATATCGGGCGCTGCCGCGTCGTGCCGCTGCGCAATACCGGCGCGGCGCTCTCCCCCCACAACGCCTTCCTGTTCCTGATGGGGCTCGAAACGCTCGGTCTCAGGATGGAGCGCCACTGCGAGAACGCCCTCAAGGTGGCCCAGCATCTCCAGCAGCACCCCAAGGTCAATTGGGTGAACTACGCGGCGCTCCCCGACAGCAAGTACCACGGGATCGCCAAGCGCATCACCGGCGGGCAGGCGTCCGGCATCATCAGCTTCGGCATCAAGGGCGGGCGCGAAGCCGGCGGCAGGTTCATCGACGCGCTGCAGATGATCCTGAGGCTGGTCAATATCGGCGATGCCAAGTCGCTTGCCTGCCATCCGGCGACCACGACGCACCGCCAGCTCAACCCCGAGGAGGCGGCCAAGGCCGGCGTCTCTGAGGATCTGGTGCGCCTCTCGGTCGGCATCGAGCATATCGACGATATCATTGCCGACATCGACCAGGCCCTGGCCAAGGCCTGACGGCGGTCCGTTCTCCCGGCCGCCGCGGGCGGTCGGGCCCTACTCCGTCTCGTCGTCGATCAGCGGCGTCGGCTTGGCCAGCGTGGCGAGACCCGGGACGTCGGAGAGGGTAACGGCTGCGCCCTGGACCACGACGCCGTAGGGCCTGAGCGTGCCGAAGGCGCGCGACAGGTTCTCCGGCGTCATGCCCAGCAGCGCCGCGAGCGTCCGCTTGTCGACGGGCAGCGCCACGGTGCCGGTCTCTCCCTGCGCGCGGTCGAGCTTGAGCAGGCAGGCGGCGAGGCGCTCTACCCCGCTCCTGAGCTTGAGGTTCTTCTGGCTCTTGACCATGACGCGGTAGCAACGCGCCAGTTCGATCACCAGGGCCCGGGCAAACATCTCGTCCCGCTCGAACGCCTGCCTGACGTCGCCGGCCGGGATCATCAGGATGCGCGACTTCTCGAACGTGCGCGCCGACATCAGGTGCCGTGCCTGCTTGAGCACCGCCGCGAGGATGAAGGTGCCCTCGGGGCCGACCATGTCCATGGTCGTCTCGCGCCCGGCCCAGCCGGCATAGAGTTCGGTGCGGCCCTCCACCATCACGAACAGGAAATCGGCGGGGTCGCCTTCGCTGATCAGCTGCACGTGGGCGGGGAAGGTCTGCAGATACGCGCCCCGCATCAGCCCGTCGAAGGTAGCGCTGTTCATGCCGCTGAACAGCGGCAGGCTGCGCACATCGGGAAAGTCGTCGGTCCGCACACCCGTCGTCCTCTTGATTGATAAACGTCAATCAGGCAATTGATGTCCTTGCCATAGTGGCCTGAAATTCCTCATTGGGCCACCGCACAAATCTCATCTCACGACTTATTTCTTGCCCCCTGCGACGTTCCGTTGATCTCGATCAACCCGAACCTTGGTTAGCATTGCTCTGCGTCGTGGGGACCGCCCCATCGACGGGGCCTATGGTCGCAGGGAAACGCAGGGTTTTGATCACATGGCCGATCTGACAACGGTTACGCGGGGGCAACAGAACGTTGCGCTCGGGATGAGCACGTTCGCCTTCACCGTGTGCTTCGCGGTCTGGACGATTTTCTCAATCATCGGCGTAAGGATCCAGCAAGATCTGGGACTTAGCGACGCCCAGCTGGGCCTGCTGGTCGGCACTCCCATCCTCACCGGCTCCCTCGTGCGCGTCTTCCTCGGCATCTGGACCGACCAGATCGGCGGCCGCATCGTCTATGTGCTCACCATGCTGCTGGCGGCGGCGGCGACGTGGCTGCTGTCCTACGCCACGACCTACGAGATGATGTTGCTGGCGGCGCTGGGCCTCGGGCTGTCGGGAGGGGCGTTCGCCGTCGGCGTGGCCTATGTGTCCAAGTGGTACCCGACCAGCCAGCAGGGCACCGCCCTCGGCATCTTCGGCGCCGGCAATGTCGGCGCGGCGGTGACCAAGCTAGCGGCGCCCTTCGTGCTCGTCGCCTTCGGCTGGACGGCGGTGGCGCAGGTCTGGGCGGCCGCGCTGGTGGTGACGGCGCTGGTCTTCTGGTTCACCACCAGGGACGACCCCGAATTGGTCGAACGGCGCGCCAAGGGCATCAAGCCCAAGGGTACGCTGCTGCAGATGGAGCCGCTGAAGAACATCCAGGTGTGGCGCTTCTCGCTCTACTACTTCTTCGTCTTCGGTGCCTTCGTCGCGCTGTCGCTGTGGCTGCCGCGCTACCTGATGGGCGTCTACGGCCTCGACATCCAGACCGCCGGCCTGCTGGCGGCCGCCTTCTCCATCCCCGCCAGCCTGTTCCGCATCTATGGCGGCTACCTGTCCGACCGCTACGGCGCCCGTGCCGTCATGTACGTGACCTTTGGCGTCTCCGCCGTGTGCACCTTCATGCTCGCCTATCCGCACACCGATTACGTCATCCACGGCGTGCACGGCCCGATCGCCTTCTCGACGCAGATGGGGCTCGTGCCCTTCGTCATGACCGTGTTCGTGCTCGGCTTCTTCATGTCGCTGGGCAAGGCCGCGGTGTTCAAGCACATCCCGGTCTACTACCCGGGCAATGTCGGCGCGGTGGGCGGCCTAGTCGGCATGATCGGCGGGCTCGGCGGCTTCGTGCTGCCCATCGCCTTCGGCGCCATGCTCGACGTCACCGGCCTGTGGACATCGAGCTTCATGCTGTTGTTCGCCATCGTTTCGGTCTCCCTGCTGTGGATGCATTTCGCCATCCGCGCCATGGAGAAGGGGGCGACCCGGGAGACGCTGGAGCAGCTGCCCGAACTGCCCGAGATGCAGCCGATCCACCGGCCCGAGCTGGCGCGCCCGAGCCGCGTCATCGAGGACTGGCGGCCCGAGGACGCCGACTTCTGGGAGAAGAAGGGCAAGGCCGTCGCCGCCCGCAATCTGTGGATCTCGATCCCCAACCTGCTGCTCGCCTTCGCCGTGTGGGGGGTGTGGAGCGTGGTCATCGCCAAGCTGCCCAGCGTCGGCTTCCAGTTCACCACCGACGAACTGTTCTGGCTCGCGGCGCTGCCCGGCCTGTCCGGGGCGACGCTGCGGATCTTCTACTCGTTCATGGTGCCGATCTTCGGCGGACGGCTGTGGACGACGCTGACCACCGCCTCGCTGATCATCCCAGCCATGGGCATCGGCTACGCCGTGCAGGACCCCAACACGCCGTACCTCATCTTCCTCGTGCTGGCGCTCCTGTGCGGCCTCGGCGGCGGCAATTTCGCCTCGTCGATGTCCAACATCAGCTTCTTCTTCCCCAAGCAGGAGAAGGGGCACGCCCTCGCCCTCAATGCCGGCCTCGGCAATCTCGGCGTCAGCGTCATGCAGTTCGTCATCCCGCTGGTGATCACGGTCGGCGTCTTCGGGGCGCTGGGCGGCGAGGCACAGGCGGTCGACGAGACCACGCGGCTGTGGATGCAGAATGCCGGCTTCATCTGGGTGCCGTTCCTCATCGTCGCGGCGGTCGCGGCCTGGTTCGGCATGGACGATCTGGCCAGCGCCCGCGCCTCGTTCCGCGACCAGGCGGTGATCTTCGGGCGCACCCACAACTGGATCATGTGCTACCTGTACACCGGCACGTTCGGCTCCTTCATCGGCTATTCGGCCGGCTTCCCGCTGCTCGCCAAGATCGCCTTCCCCGAAGTCGACTCGCTGCAATACGTCTTCCTCGGGCCGCTGATCGGCGCCCTCGCCCGCGCCGGCAGCGGCTGGATTTCGGACCGCTGGGGCGGCGGCCGCGTCACCTTCTGGACCTTCGGGCTGATGATCGCGGCGGTCGGCGGGGTGCTCTATTTCGTCGCCAACAAGGACATGCCCGGCGCCTTCTGGGGCTTCTTCGCCATGTTCATGGTGCTGTTCCTCGCCACCGGCATCGGCAATGCCTCGACCTTCCAGATGATCCCGGTGATCATGCGCAAGGAGATCGACCGGCTGATGCCCGAACTGGGCGCCACCGAGCGCACGCGGCAGGCGGACAAGGAATCGGCGGCGATCATCGGCTTCACCTCGGCCATCGCCGCCTACGGCATGTTCTTCATCCCCAAGGCCTACGGCTCCTCGATCGAGCTGACCGGCGGACCGGCCGCCGCTCTCTGGGGATTCCTGTTCTTCTACGTCATCTGCATGGGGCTCACCTGGTTCGTCTACACGCGCCGCGGCGGGCTGCTGCATGACATCGAAGCCGGCGGCGGGAAGCCGACGGCCCCGGCCACCCGGGTGAAACACGCGCAACGGAGTGCCTGATGAGCCTTTTGCTCGATCGCCTGAACTTTCTCCAGAGGCGAGACCGGTTTGCCGGTGGTCATGGAGTAACGACCAGCGAGGACCGCGAGTGGGAAAAGGCCTATCGCGGCCGCTGGCAGCACGACAAGGTCGTGCGCTCGACGCACGGGGTGAACTGCACCGGCTCGTGCAGCTGGAAGATCTACGTCAAGGGCGGCATCGTCACCTGGGAAACCCAGCAGACCGACTATCCGCGCACCCGGCCCGACCTGCCCAACCACGAGCCGCGCGGCTGTGCCCGCGGCGCCAGCTACTCGTGGTACATGTATTCGGCCAACCGCGTGAAATACCCGCTGATCCGCTCGCGTCTGCTGCGCCTGTGGCGTGAGGCGCGGGCGACGATGTCGCCCGTGGCGGCCTGGACCTCCATCGTCGAAACGCCCGAGAAGCGGCGTGACTACACCAAGATGCGCGGCCACGGCGGCTTCGTGCGCGCCCGCTGGGACGAGGTCAACGAGATCATCGGCGCCGCCAACGTCTACACCGTGCGCAAATACGGCCCCGACCGCGTCATCGGCTTCTCGCCCATCCCGGCGATGTCGATGATCTCCTATGCCGCCGGCTCGCGCTACCTGTCGCTGATGGGCGGCACCTGCATGTCGTTCTACGACTGGTACTGCGACCTGCCGCCGGCCTCGCCCATGACCTGGGGCGAGCAGACCGACGTCCCCGAATCTGCCGACTGGTACAATGCCGGCTTCCTCATGCTGTGGGGCTCCAACGTCCCGCAGACGCGCACCCCCGACGCGCATTTCTTCACCGAGGCGCGCTACAAGGGGGCCAAGGCGGTGGTCGTCTCCCCCGACTATTCCGAGGCCGCCAAGTTCGCCGACCTGTGGCTGCATCCCAAGCAGGGCACCGACGCGGCGCTGGCCATGGCCATGGGCCACGTCATCCTGCGCGAGTTCCACCTCGACCGGCAGGTCCCCTATTTCGTGGACTACTGCCGGCGCTACACCGACATGCCGATGCTGGTGCGCCTCGTGCAGCAGGACGGGCGCTACGTGCCCGAGCGCCTGCTGCGCGCCTCCGATTTTCCTGCGGCGCTGGGCGAGACGAGCAACGCCGAGTGGAAGACGGTGGGCATCGACGGGATCACCGGGGCCGTCGTCGTGCCGCGGGGCGCCGCGGGCCACCGCTGGGACGGCAAGGGCAAGTGGAGCCTCGAGCAGAAGGACGGCAAGGGCAAGGACATCGAGCTTAGCCTGACGCTGGCCGGTGACGGCGACCGCGACGCCGTCGTCGATGTCGACTTCCCCTATTTCGGCAACCGCGAGCACGACCATTTCGAGGGCACCGACCACGACAGCCGGCTGACGCGGGCGGTTCCTGCCAAGCGCATGCAGCTTGCCGGCGGCGAAGCGCTGGTCGCCACCGTCTTCGACCTCATGGCCGCCAATTACGGGCTCGACCGCGGCCTCGGCGGCGGCAACGTCGCCAAAATGTACGACGACAACGTCCCGTACACCCCGGCCTGGGCGGAAAAGATCACCGGCGTCGATCGCGACCACATCATCGCCGTGGCGCGCGAATTCGCCAGCAACGCCGAGAAGACGCACGGCCGCTCCATGGTCATCGTCGGCGCCGGCCTCAACCACTGGTACCACATGGACATGAACTACCGGGGGATCATCAATCTCCTGGTCATGTGCGGCTGCGTCGGCCAGTCCGGCGGCGGCTGGAGCCATTATGTCGGCCAGGAGAAATTGCGGCCGCAGACCGGCTGGCTGCCGCTCGCCTTCGCACTGGACTGGGGCCGCCCGCCGCGGCAGATGAACTCGACGTCGTTCTTCTACGCCCACACCGACCAGTGGCGCTACGAGACGCTCAACGTCAGCGAGATCCTGTCGCCCACCGCCCCCAAGGGCGACTGGGACGCGACGCTGCTCGACTACAACATCCGCGCCGAGCGCATGGGCTGGCTGCCCTCGGCCCCGCAACGGCAGGCCAACCCGCTCGGTATCGCCGCGGCGGCGGCCAAGGCCGGCCAGGAGCCCAGGGACTACGTCGCCCAGGCGCTGCAGTCGGGCGACCTGAAGCTCAGCTGCGAGGACCCCGACAACCCGGCCAACTGGCCGCGCAACATGTTCGTGTGGCGCTCCAACATCCTGGGCTCGTCCGGCAAGGGGCACGAGTATTTCCTCAAGCACCTGCTCGGCACCACGCACGGTGTGCAGGGCAAGGATCTCGGCGAGGAGGGGCGGCAGCGTTCGAAGGAGGCCGTCTGGCACGACGAGGCGCCGGAGGGCAAGCTCGACCTGTTGGTCACCCTCGACTTCCGCATGTCGACCACCTGCGTCTATTCCGACATCGTCCTGCCCACCGCCACCTGGTACGAGAAGAACGACCTCAACACCTCCGACATGCATCCCTTCATCCATCCGCTCGGCAGCGCCGCCGACCCGGCCTGGGAGTCGCGCAGCGACTGGGAGATCTTCAAGGGGCTGGCCAAGGCCTTCTCGGCGGTGGCGCCGGAGGCGCTCGGCGTCGAGAAGGACACCGTGCTGGTGCCCATCCTGCACGACACCGCCGGCGAACTCGCCCAGCCCTTCGACGTCAAGGACTGGAAGAGCGGCGACACCCCCGCCATCCCGGGTAAGACCATGCCCAACGTGGTGGTGGTGGAGCGCGACTATCCCAACCTCTACAAGCGCTTCACCGCGCTCGGTCCGCTGATGGCCAAGGCCGGCAACGGCGGCAAGGGCATCGCCTGGGAGACCGGACACGAGGTCGAGGCGCTCGGCAAGCTCAACGGCGTCGTCACCGAGGAGGGACCGACCAGGGGCATGCCGCGCATCGACACCGACATCGACGCCACCGAGGTGGTGCTGATGCTGGCGCCGGAGACCAACGGCGAGGTCGCGGTTAAGGCCTGGGAGGCGCTCGGCAAGGTCACCGGCCGCGAGCACGCGCACCTGGCCATCCCCAAGGAAGACGAGAAGATCCGCTTCCGCGACATCGTCGCCCAGCCGCGCAAGATCATCTCCTCGCCCACCTGGTCCGGCCTCGAAAGCGAGAAGGTCTGCTACAACGCCGGCTACACCAACGTGCACGAACTGATCCCGTGGCGCACGCTGTCGGGCCGCCAGCAGCTCTACCAGGACCATCTGTGGATGCGCGCCTTCGGCGAGGCGCTGTGCCTGTACCGGCCGCCCATCGATACCAAGAGCGTCAAGCCGATGATCGATGCCAAGCCCAACGGGCACAAGCAGGTGGTGCTCAACTTCATCACCCCGCACCAGAAATGGGGCATCCACTCCACCTATTCCGACAATCTGCTGATGCTGACGCTCAACCGCGGCGGGCCGGTGGTGTGGATGTCGGAGGTCGACGCCGCCAAGGCCGGTATCGTCGATAACGACTGGGTCGAGGCCTACAACACCAACGGCGCGCTGGTTGCCCGCGCCGTCGTCTCGCAGCGCATGAAGGAGGGAACCCTCTTCATGTACCACGCGCAGGAAAAGATCGTGAACACCCCCGGCTCGGAGGTGACCGGCAAGCGCGGCGGCATCCACAACTCGGTGACCCGCGCCGTCGTCAAGCCGACGCACATGATCGGCGGCTACGTGCAACTGGCCTACGGCTTCAACTACTACGGCACCGTGGGTTCCAACCGCGACGAGTTCGTCATCGTCCGCAAGGTCGACAAGATCGACTGGCTCGAGCGGCCCTACAGCGACAAGATGGAATCAGCAGAATGAAGATACGCGCGCAAATCGGCATGGTGCTGAACCTCGACAAGTGCATCGGCTGCCACACCTGTTCGGTCACCTGCAAGAACGTCTGGACCAACCGTGAGGGCGTCGAATACGCCTGGTTCAACAATGTCGAGACCAAGCCCGGTGTCGGCTACCCCAAGGAATGGGAAAACCAGAAGAAGTGGAACGGCGGCTGGGTCCGCAAGGCGAACGGTCGGATCGAGCCCCGGATCGGCGCCAAGTGGCGCGTGCTGGCCAACATCTTCGCCAACCCGGACCTGCCCGAGATCGACGACTATTACGAGCCGTTCGACTTCGACTACGACCATCTGCAGTCGGCGGGCGAGGTCGAGGCCTTCCCCACTGCCCGGCCGCGCTCGCGCGTATCGGGCGAGCGCATGGAAAAGATCGAGTGGGGCCCGAACTGGGAGGAGATCCTGGGCGGCGAGTTCTCCAAGCGCTCCAGGGACTACAATTTCGAAGGCGTCGAGACCGAGATCTACGGCCAGTTCGAAAACACCTTCATGATGTACCTGCCGCGCCTGTGCGAGCACTGCCTCAACCCGACCTGCGTCGCGGCCTGCCCGTCGGGTGCCATCTACAAGCGCGAGGAAGACGGCATCGTCCTCATCGACCAGGAGAAGTGCCGCGGCTGGCGCATGTGCGTGTCGGGCTGCCCGTACAAGAAGATCTACTACAACTGGTCCTCCGGCAAATCCGAGAAATGCACCTTCTGCTATCCGCGCATCGAGGCCGGCCAGCCGACAGTGTGCTCGGAGACCTGCGTCGGACGCATCCGCTATCTCGGCGTGCTGCTGTACGACGCCGACCGCATCGCCGAGGCGGCGGCGACGCCCAACGAGCAGGACCTGTACGAGGCCCAGCTCTCGGTATTCCTCGATCCCAATGACCCGGCGGTGATCGAGCAGGCGCGCAAGGACGGCGTGCCCGAAGCCTGGCTCGAGGGTGCAAGGCGTTCGCCCGTCTACAAGATGGCGGTGGACTGGAAGGTGGCGTTCCCGCTGCATCCGGAATACCGCACCCTGCCCATGGTCTGGTACGTGCCGCCGCTGTCGCCGCTGCAGGCGGCCGCCGCCGCCGGCAAGATCGGCGTCGATGCCGACAACATGCCCGACGTGCGCTCGCTGCGCATCCCGGTGCGCTACCTCGCCAACCTGCTCACCGCCGGCAAGGAAGAGCCCGTCGTGCTCGCCCTCGAGCGCATGCTGGCAATGCGCGGCTACATGCGCGCCAAGACCGTGGACGGCGTCATCGACGAGGCCATGGCGACGCGCGTGGGCCTCACCGCGCAGGCCATCGAGGACATGTACCAGCTGATGGCCATCGCCAACTACGAGGACCGCTTCGTCATTCCGACCAGCCACCGCGAAGTCGGCGAGGACGCCTATGACGAGCGCGGCTCCTGCGGCTTCACCTTCGGCAACGGCTGCTCGGGCGGCACCTCCACCGCCGACCTGTTCGGCTCGAAGCGGACGCGCACTGTGCAGACCCCCGTCGAACTGATGAAAGGCTGAGCCGATGGCCAATGCGCTGAAGATCGTCTCGCTGCTGCTCTCCTACCCGAGCGCCGAACTGCAGGCGGCGCGGGATGAGCTGCAGGCGGCCATTGCCGCCGACCCGCTGACCGGCAGGAAGGAGAAGGCGCTGCTCCTGGCGCTGGTCGAGGACTTGTGCGGCCGCGACCTGTATGACGCCGAGGAGCGCTACGTGCTGCTCTTCGACCGCACCCGCACATTGTCGCTGCATTTGTTCGAGCACGTCCACGGCGAGAGCCGCGATCGTGGCCAGGCCATGGTCGACCTCGCCGTCATGTACGAAGGCCAAGGCTTCGACATCGCCGCGCATGAGATGCCGGACTACCTGCCGCTGTTCCTCGAGTACCTGTCCACGCAGTCGGCCGAGGAGGTGCACAACCTGCTGGGCCAGACGCTGCACATCCTGTCCGCCCTGCGCACCCGGCTGCAGAAGAAGGGCAGCATCTATGCCAACGCCTTCCTCGTGCTCGAGGCAATCGCCGGCACGAAGGCGGACAGGCAGACGCTGGACGAGCTGCTGGAGCTGCCCGAAGACGACCCGACCGACCTCAAGGCGCTCGATGCCATCTGGGAAGAAGAGGCGGTGACCTTCGGCGGCGGCGCCGGCAACGACGCCTGCGGCCCCGACCGGCTGCGCACCCAGCTCAGGGCGCACAAGCGCCCGGCGCCCCAACCCGAACTCGGTGGAGACCTCTAGAATGGCCGATTTCTTCAACACCTTGCTGTTCGGCATCTATCCCTACATCGCCCTCGCCGTCCTCGCCGTGGGCTCCGTCATCCGCTACGACCGCGAGCCCTATGGCTGGCGCTCGGGATCGAGCCAGCTGCTGCGCCGGCGCCAGCTCGTGTGGGGCTCGGTGCTGTTCCACGTCGGCGTGCTGACGATCTTCGGCGGCCACCTCGTCGGCCTGCTCACCCCGCTGGTCGTCTGGGACGCGCTCGGGGTCTCGCACACCGCCAAGCAATGGATCGCCATCCTGCTGGGCGGCGGCGCCGGCATCCTCGCCATCATCGGGGCGACGCTGCTCATCCACCGGCGCTTCTTCGACGCGCGCATCCGGCAGTCGTCGAGCTTCTCCGACAACCTCGTCATCGTGCTGCTCTGGCTGCAGCTGGCGCTCGGCCTCTACTCCATCACCGTCTCCCTCCGGCACCTCGACGGCAGCGAGATGGTCGCGCTCATGAGCTGGGCCCAGGGCATCTTCACGTTCGATCCCGCCGCCGCCAGCTACGTCGCCGACGCCGACCTGGTGTTCAAGCTGCACATCACCCTGGGCCTGACGCTGTTCCTCATCTTCCCGTTCACCCGCCTCGTGCACATGCTGAGCGTGCCGGTCCGCTATCTGTGGCGGCCGGGCTACCAGATCGTGCGCACCAAGAAGCCGGCCGAGTAGGGACACGCCATGTCGACTTCACCCATCGAATACGGCGCCAAGGCCGAAGCCGCCAACGCCGCCCTGCCCCCCGACAAGGTGAAGGTGCCGCCGCCGCCACGGCCGCAGCGGCCGCCCCTCTCGGTCAACGGCGTCGAGATCTCGCACGCTGCGATCAGCGCCGAGGCGCAGCAGCATCCGGCCGGTTCGCCGTCGGAGGCTTTCCGCGCCGCCGCCCGGGCGCTGGTGATCCGCGAATTGCTGCTGTCGGAGGCGCGCGCCAGCGGCATCGCGCCACAGCCACAGTCCGATGACCGCGGCCGCCGCGAGACCGACGACGACGCCATGATCCGCCAGCTGCTCGAGCAGGAGGTCACGACCCCCAGGGCCGACGCCCCGGCCTGCCGCCGCTACTACGAGAAGAACCGCGCCCGCTTTACCACCGGCCGCATCTTCGAGGCGCGCCACATCCTGCTCGCCGCCCCGGTGGCGGACACGGCGGCGCGCGCCAAGGCCAGGGAGCAGGCCGCGGCGCTGATCTTCGAACTGACGGCGGACCGGTCGAAGTTCGCCGACATGGCGCACACCTTCTCGGCCTGTCCCTCGCGCGAGCAGGGCGGCAATCTCGGGCAGCTGACCCGGGGCTCGACCGTCCCCGAGTTCGAGACGGTGCTCAACCAGATGATGCCCGGCCAGCTCTGGCCGGTGCCGGTGCCGACGCAGTTCGGCTACCACGTCATCGAACTCGAGCGCCGCATCGAGGGCAGGCAATTGCCCTTCGACATGGTGCACGACCGCATCGCCGCCTATCTCGAGGCGCAGAGCTGGAGCCGCGCCGTGGCGCAGTTCATCTCCATCCTCATGAACGACGCGGTAATCACCGGCATCGACCTCGAACCGGCGGCCTGAGGGCGGCGGGGCCGGCCCGCCGCGCCCCGCGCCTCACGCCACGAATTCGTGGCCGGCGACGCCGTGGAAGAAGCCGTTCGAGAACCGCATGTCCGGATAGGCCCGGCCGAGCCGGGCCATCGCCTCGATCGGCCCGATCGCGCCGTCGGCGGCGGCGCGGAACAGCCGGGCCACCTCGACCATGTCGCACACCTGCGGGGAGAGCCTGAGCGAATCCACGCCCGCCGCCCGCAGCGAGGCCACGTCGCCGAGCAGCGACAGGCAGGTGCTCGACATCGTCTGCACACCGTTGAGGGCGAGGAACTGCTGGTCGTCGAGCGTGTCTACCGGCAGGCCGTCGGGGTCGCTGCCGCACACGAACTGGCAGTTGTCCTTGGTGAGGCCCTTGATCCGCGCGTGGGCGCAGCGAGCCGAGATGGCCAGCGGCACGCGCCCGAAGGCGAAGACTTCGAACGCCATGCCCGGCGTGCCGCGCACGATGGTCTGGATGGACGACACCGGCAGTTCCGGCGGCAAGCAGATGGAGGTCGCCCCCTTGCCCGCCAGCACCTTGGCGGTGGCGGCGTTGTAGACGTTGACCAGCGGGCCGACGGCGTGCGGCTTGCCGGCCAGCGCGGCGACGGCGGAGAGTTCGCCGACCTCCACCTCGTAATCTTCCTGCTCGGCAAGCTTGCGCACCGACTTGCGCTCGCGCTCGAGCGTCACCAGCCCGAGCGTCGCCAGCCGCACCGTCTTGCCGGCGGCGGTAAGCCGGTCGATGATTTCGGGCATGGAGGCGAGGTGGAAATGGTCGCGCTTGGAGCACACGACCTCGCCCAGGACGACGGTATCGACCTCGCCTTCGTCGGCCATGCGAAAATAGAAATCGCGCCAGCGCGCCTCGTCCCAGAGGAACAGCACGGGCCCCAGCGTCAGGCCCAGCCTCGCCTGCGTCATCGTCTACCTCCAGCGCTTGTCGTAGGAGCCCTGGGTCGTGCGTTGCCCCTCGCTCATGCGCCGCAGCGCGTCTCCCGCGACAACGGGCCCGGCCGCGTCGAGTTGCCGGCGGATTTCGGACACCACCTTGGCGACGTAGGAGCGCCCGCGCTGCCGGCCCTCGATCTTGAGCGCGGCGACGCCCGCCTCCTGAAGCGCATCGAGATGTGCCATGGCATCGAGGCTCACCGGATCCTCGAAGATGTAGCCGTCCTCGCCCTCGGCGACGAAGCGGCCCTTGCAGATGGTGGGATAGCCGGCCGCCTCCGTCTCGGGGAAGCGGTTGATGGTGAACTCGCCCAGTTCCGACACCATCTCGGGGCCGTCCTTGCGGTAGCGCACATGGCTCGCGGGCGAGCACACGCCGTGCATGTTGGGCGACTTGCCGGTTGCATAGGACGAGAGCGAGCAGCGCCCTTCCTCCATGACGCACAGCCCGCCGAAGACGAACACCTCGGTCTCGCATCGTGCCTGCCTGGTCAGCGCCGCGACCTCGGCGATGGTCAGCACCCGCGGCAGCACGGCGCGCTTGATGCCGAAGGCGTCGACCAGGAAGTTGACGTGGTCGGCATTGGCCGCGCCGGCCTGTACCGACAGGTGCAGGCGCAGGCCGGGGTGCTTCTCGGCGGCATAGGCGATCAGCCCGAGATCGGCGAGGATGACGGCGTCGGCGCCCAATGCGGCGGCGTCGTCGACGGCCGACTCCCACAGCGCCTCGTCGCCGGCCCGCATGAAGGTGTTGATGGCGACCAGCGTCTTCACCTTGCGCTGCCGGGCGAAGGCAATCGACGTTTCGAGTTCGGCGCGGCTGAAGTTGAGGCCGGGGAAGTTGCGGGCGTTGGTCTCGTCGCGGAAACCGCAATAGACCGCGTCGGCGCCGACTTCGATGGCATCGCGGAAAGCGGCCGGCGTACCGGCGGGGCAGATCAGTTCCATTGCGGATCCTTGCTATCGAGCAGCAGCGAGCGGACCTTGCCGAGCACCGCTTCCACCGGCCGCCTGAGCGGCCCGCGCGCCGGCGCCAGGTCCTTGGTGAAATCGATGGCCGAGTTCTCGACGGCGTTGCG
The DNA here is from genome assembly GCF_036406155.1 of Devosia sp. GTDB lineage: Bacteria > Pseudomonadota > Alphaproteobacteria > Rhizobiales > Devosiaceae > Devosia_A. The sequence goes on from NZ_DASWVV010000040.1 coordinate 28,758, forward strand.
CAGGGCAAGCACCGCCTCCATGTCACCGTCGATCGAAATCTGGCGGCCGAAGAACTCGGCGTCGCCGTCGAGCCGACCTTCCGCCAGCGCCAGCAGCAGCACCAGCGGCCCGGCAATGCGGGCGTCGCTTCTGGCGATGCCGCCCGGCCGCGCCGCGCGCACCGTGCCGTGCCTGGGATTGACGGCGAACTCGAAGGGCAGGTCGGAAGCGGCAAAGACGATAGTCTTGCCGGCATGCTCGCCGAGCCGCTCGAACAGGTCGGGATGTCGGCGCAACACGCTGGCGAGCGCCTGCTGCGCCACGCGCTCCCCGAGCGCGAGCGGCACCGGCCGGAGCAGGGTCTGGATGGAACTGGGAAGGAGCATGAGCGCGCCGGCCTCAACGGTTGCCATATCAGTCTAGCGCTTCGCCACGCGCCGCAGTTTGACCCAGCGCAAGGACAGACGCGCATTTCTGGCAGATGTCTCAAGGCAATGACCGCACCGGACGCCGACCTGCGCAGCTTCCTGGCCCGCCTCGAGGCGCGTGGCCTGCTGCATCGCATCGCCCGCCCGGTGTCGCTGCTGCACGAGATGACCGAGATCCACCGCCGCGTCATCGCCGCGGCCGGGCCGGCGCTGCTGTTCGAGCACCCGGTCGACGAAGCAGGGCGCGCCTTGTCCACCCCGGTCGTCGCCAACCTGTTCGGCACGAGCGAGCGCATCGCCCTCGGCCTCGGCCTCGAGACTGACGGGCTTGGGGAACTGGGCGAGATGCTGGCCTTCCTGCGCCAGCCCCAGGCGCCCTCCGGCCTGAAAGACGCCATGCGGCAATGGCCGACGCTGCGCGCCGCCCTCGCCATGGGTACCCAGAAACAGGCCCGCCCCCCGGCGCAGCATATCGTCCGCCGCGGCGCCGAGATCGATCTCGCGCAGTTGCCGATCCAGTGGTGCTGGCCCGGTGAGCCGGCGCCGCTGGTCACCTGGCCGCTGGTGATCACCCGCGCCCCGGACGATCCCACCGACGTCAATGTCGGCGTCTACCGCATGCAGGTGCTCGGCCGCGACCGGCTGCTGGTGCGCTGGCTGGAAAACCGCGGCGGGGCCCGGCACTTCCGGCAGTGGCAGCGCTCCGGCGCCGCGGACATGCCCGTGGCCGTCGCCATCGGCGCCGACCCGGCCACCATGCTCGCCGCCGTCATGCCGCTGCCCGACGGCATGAGCGAGCTCGCCTTTGCCGGCGTGCTGCGCGGCCGCAAGACGCGCGTCGCCCGCGCCGTCACCTCCGACCTGCCGGTGCCGGCAGACGCCGAATTCGTGCTCGAGGGGCGCGTCTCCTGCACCGAGCAGGCGGACGAGGGGCCGTATGGCGATCACACCGGCTACTACAATTCGGTCGAGCCTTTCCCGGTCGTCCAGCTCGACGCCCTGACCAGCCGCGCCGACCCGGTCTATGTCTCGACCTTCACCGGCCGGCCGCCCGACGAGCCGTCGGTCCTCGGCGAGACCATGACCGGCCTGTTCGTGCCCATCGTCCGGCGCCAGTTCCCCGAGATCCGCGATCTGTATCTGCCGCCGGAGGCGTGCTCCTACCGCGCCATGGTGGTATCCATCGACAAGCGCTACCCCGGGCAGGCGCGGCGGGTGATGATGGGGCTGTGGTCGGTGCTGCCGCAATTCTCGATGACCAAGCTCATCATCGTCGTTGATCCCGACATCGACGTGCGCAACTGGAGCGACGTCATGTGGGCGGTGTCGACGCGCTTCGATGCCGCGCGCGACCTGCTGGTCGTCGACAACACCCCCATCGACTATCTCGACTTCGCCTCGCCCGCCCCCGGCCTCGGCGGCAAGCTCGGGCTCGACGCAACCACCAAGATCGGCGCCGAGACGGGGCGCGAATGGGGCCGGAAGCTGGCCATGTCGGCCGAGGTGGTAGCCCGTGTCGACGCCATGTGGGCTGAGATCGGCCTCGGCGGAGCGGCCCCATGACCCAGCGCATCGTCATCGGCATGTCCGGAGCGTCCGGGGCCGGTCTCGGCATCCGCATCCTCGAGGTGCTCGCCGGCGTCGCCGGCGTCGAGACGCACCTGGTCATCTCGAGCGCTGCCGAGCGGACCATCGCTCACGAGGCCGGCCCCGGCGCGCTCGCGCATGTCCGCGCGCTGGCCACGGTCGTGCACCCGATCGACGCCATCGGCGCCACCATCGCCAGCGGCTCCTTCCGCACCGTCGGCATGATCGTCGCGCCGTGCTCGATGCGGACGCTCTCGGCCATTGCCTACAGCCAGTCGGACACCCTGCTGGTGCGCGCCGCCGACGTGCACCTCAAGGAGCGGCGGCGGCTGGTGCTGCTGGCGCGCGAAACGCCGCTGCATTTGGGGCATCTGCGGGCCATGGTCGCGGTGACGGAGATGGGCGCCATCGTCGCTCCGCCGGTCCCGGCTTTCTACCGGCGGCCGGAGAGCATCGAGGCCATGGTCGACGCCATCGCCCGGCGCGCCATCGACCATCTCGGCAACGATCTCGGCGTCAGCCCCGAAAGCTGGGGCGGCCTGCCCCCCTGAATTGCCGCCGCCGCGCTCAGGGCGACAGCGCGGTCACCCCGGTGAAATAGGGATGCCCGAACAGCAGCGCGGCGTAGAGCAGGATGCCGCCGCCGAGCCGCACCGCGTCGGCCGTGCCGAACTGCCGCCACCAGCCCCGCTGCAGCCTCGCGAACGGAATGTTGGAGGTGGAGACGGCCAGCGCCCGCCACTGCGCCTCGCCCAGCCGCCGGGCGGCGCGGCGGTCGAGCGCCAGCATGCCCGCCGCTGCAAAGGCGGCGAACAGCCCGAACAGGATGACATGCGCCACGTCGCCGTTGGGAAACAGGTGGCTCACCGACCAGATCAGCGCCGCCCACAGCACCGGGTGGCGCACCACCCCGACAATGCCGGGATGGGACGGATCGAAAGTGGCCCCCTTGCCCCGCCCGAGCGAAGCCGGATTGGGGCTCGAAAGGCCGAAGACGAGAAGCAGCGACGCCACCAGCATGCCCACCTGCGGGACCAGCCGCTGCCACTCCTCGAACGGCCACAATTCGACGAATGGCGCGTTGGCGCTCGCCACGATCAGCCAGGCGAGGACGAGCAGCGACAGCAAGCTGTAGGTGACGAGATAGACGCGCTGCCCGGCGAGTGCCACCAGGCGCGCCCGCACTGCGGGCCGCGAGGGGATCACGTGGCTGAGGAGGAACACGAGGAGCGCGGCCGTCAGTTCCCCCCAGCCTCCGAGTGGATCGGTCGGCATGCGCCCTCCTCCGGCAAGCGTTGCCGCACGGGGCCGGGCCGATCGGCCCGGCCGGCCGGCGGACGCTACTGCGCCTCGTACTCGGCGAAGGCGGCTTCGAAGCGTTCATGCGCCTTCTTGGGCTGCTTGAGCGCCTTCACCGCCTCCAGATTGGCGGCCGGCTCGTCGCCGACGACGACCAGCGCCACCATGCCCATGGCCAAATGCGGCGCGCACTTGATGCCATAGGCGCCCGGCACGGTAAAGGTCACCGCGACCTCCTTGCCGACGCCGCCCTTGAACGCCTCGGCACCCTCGGGGATCATGTCCTTGATGGTTTCGGCGTTGTGGCCCTTGTCGGTGGGGATGAAGGTGACCGTGTCGCCGACCGCGACCTTGGTGAGGGCCGGCTCGAACACCATGGTTTCGCCATCGGCGCCCTTGTTGAGCATATGGACTTCGAAGTTGGCCGCGACGGCCGGTGCAGCGGCAAAAAGCACCAGGGCAGTGGCGGCCGCGAGTTTCTCGATCATGTGCATCTTGTTCTCCAGTTCTGGGACAAGGGAGGGAGGAATGTCCCGGGTCAGTGGTTTCCACGATCGGCCGGCAGGTTCTTTGCTGCCGCGCAAACTCCCGGTCGATGGATGATTCCGTGATCGCCACCAGGGCGCTGCCGGGCCCGCTGCAGGCCGCCCCCTGGTCTTACCCCGCTTGTCCCGCCCCACGGCGAACCGCGCCCGTCACAGGGCGGCGGTCGCGTATTCGCGCGCCAGTTCGGCGTAGTGCGTCGCCCCCCGCGCCATCATGCGCCGGTCCTTGTCGTTGAGGGGGCGGACCGGCTGGGCCGGGCGTCCGGCCCAGATCTGCCCGGCGGTGACGCGCTTGCCCGGCGGCACCAAGCTCCCCGCCGCGAGCAGCGCCCCGGCCTCGATCACGGCGCCGTCGAGCACCATCGCCTGCATGCCGATGAAGGCGCCGTCGCCGATGGTGCAGCCATGGATCATGGCCATGTGCCCGATCAGGACGTTGTCGCCGATGTCGACGGCGAAGGGCGGGGAACTGCTGACATGCACGATGCTGCCGTCCTGGATGTTGGTGTTGCGCCCGACGCGGATCGAATTGACGTCGCCGCGCAGCACGCACCCGAACCACACCGAACTGCCCGCCCCGATGGTGACGTCGCCGATCACCGTCGCCCCGGGCGCAATGAAGCAGTCGGGGGCGATGCTCGGGGTCATCCCGCGAATGGTCAGGATCTGCGCGCTCATGCGGTTCGACTCCCCTGTCAGGCATTCACCGGCCGCGTCGCGGCCTCACATGTTGGCGTAGTTGGGCCCGCCGCCGCCCTCGGGCGTGGTCCAGGTGATGTTCTGGTTGGGGTCCTTGATGTCGCAGGTCTTGCAGTGCACGCAGTTCTGCGCGTTGATCTGGAAACGGGGACCATCCGGCCCCTCGATCCATTCGTACACCCCGGCCGGGCAATAGCGCGTGGACGGGCCGGCATAGACGTCGTGCTCGCTCCTCAGCTGCAGCAGCGGATCGGCAACCTTGAGATGGACCGGCTGGTCCTCCTTGTGGTTGGTGCCGGACAGGAACACCGACGACAGCCGGTCGAAAGTCAGCTTGCCATCCGGCTTGGGGTAGGCGATGGGCCGGTGCCCGGCCGCCGGCTCCAGGGCCTCATGGTCGGGCTTGCCGTGCTTGAGCGTGCCGAAGGGCGACCATCTGAACAACTGCTGCAGCCACATGTCCATGCCGCCCAGCATGATGCCGCCGAGCGTGCCGAGCGCCGACCACAGCGGCTTGACGTTGCGCACCGGATAGAGGTCCTTGCCGATGGCGCTCTCGCGCCACGCGGCGTCGTAATTCGTGACTTCGTCGCCGGCGCGCTCCTCGGTGAGCGCCGCGGCCAGGTGGTCGGCGGCGAGCAGCCCCGACAGCATGGCGTTGTGGCTGCCCTTGATGCGCGGCACGTTCATGAACCCGGCGGCATCTCCCACCAGCACCCCGCCCGGGAAGCACAGCCTGGGCACCGACTGCCAGCCGCCCTCGGAAATGGCGCGGCTGCCATAGGCGATGCGCTTGGCTCCCTCGAAAGTCCCGGTGATCGCCGGATGCGTCTTGAAGCGCTGGAACTCCTCGAACGGCGACAGATAGGGATTCTTGTAGTTGAGGTGGACGACGAAGCCCACGACCACCTGGTTGTCCGCCTGGTGGTAGAGGAACGAGCCGCCACCCACGGCATTCGACAGCGGCCAGCCGAAACTGTGTTGCACCAGGCCGGGCTTGTGCTTCGACGGCTCGACCTGCCAGATCTCCTTGAAGCCGATGCCGTATTTCTGCGGCTCGCGGCCCTCGGCCAGCCCGAAGCGGGCGATCGCCTGCTTGCTCAGCGAACCGCGCGTGCCCTCGGCCAGCAGGGTGTAGCGGCCGCGCAGTTCCATGCCCGGCTGATAGTCCGGGCCCGGCGTGCCGTCGCGGCCCACCCCCATGTCGCCGGTGGCAATGCCGCGCACCACGCCGGCGTCGTCAACGACCAGTTCCGCCGCGGCGAAGCCGGGATAGATCTCGACCCCGAGCGCCTCGGCCTTCTGCCCCAGCCAGCGCACGACATTGGCCAGCGACACGACGAAATTGCCGTGATTGCTCATCAGCTTCGGCAGCAACGCCGCGGGCAGCGGCACGGCCGTGTTCCTGGTCAGGAAGAGAAACTTGTCCTCGCTGACCGGGACCCTGGCCTCGGAGCATTCGCTGCGCCATTCCGGCGCCAGTTGATCGAGAGCGATCGGGTCGATGACCGCCCCCGACAGGATGTGCCCCCCGACTTCGGCCGCCTTCTCCACCACCACGATGGAGAGGCCGGGGTCGATCTGCTTGAGACGGATCGCCGCCGCGAGGCCGGCCGGACCCGCTCCCACCACGACGACGTCGAAATCCATGTGCTCGCGTTCGGTCATGCAACTGTCCCTGTCAGCCAAGGCCGGATGGCCTGCGCGGCCGCGGCCTCCCCCAACAGAGCCCGCTTCGGAGTGCGTGCATGGCCCATGCCGGCGCCGCCGTCAACGGTACCATTGGCGGATGTGGCCCCGCCGGCTGCGTGTGCCGGGCGCTTCTTCACGGGGCAGACATTCGCGGACGCGGCGGAGCAGCGATCCCGGGAACCTCGGAGAAAGCGGCGGCGGGGCGCGGCGCCAGCGGGCTTGACCGACGTCAAATGGCCGGCCCGCCGTTGCGCCTACGAAGAGACACTCTTTCGACATCGTTGGAGACCCATCATGGCCAAATCGACTGTCAAGACCACCTCCGGCAAGGATGCCGCCCCGGCGCCCGCTGCTCCTGCCGCCGGCAAGAAGCAGGCGGCGCCCGCCACCGCCGCCCCGGCGCCGGCCCAGGGCGGCTGGCACGTGTTTGACGACCTCCGCCGCGAAGTGGACCGCCTGTTCGAGGATTTCGGCCGCAGCGGCTGGCTGCGCCCGGCGCGCTCTGCGGCCCGGGGGCTCGAGCCGGCCTTCCGGCGCCAGTTCGCCTGGGGAGCGCCGGCCGTCGATATCGCCGAGAAGGACAAGGCCTACGAGATCACCGCGGAGTTGCCCGGTCCCAGCGAAAGCGACATCGACGTCTTCGTGCGCAACGGCAGCATCGTCATCAAGGGCGAGAAACAGGAGCAGAAGGAAGAAAAGGCGAAGGACTACTACGTGCAGGAACGCCGCTTCGGCTCGTTCCAGCGCGCCTTTGCCATGCCGGCCGGCGTCGACGAGGGCAGGATCGACGCGTCCTTCCGCAACGGCGTGCTCACCGTGACCCTGCCCAAGACCGCCGCTGCGCAGCAGCCGGAAAAGAAGATCAAGGTCAAGGGCGGCTGACGCCGGGCGCGACCTGCCGCACGGCGGCGGGGCGCGTCGTCGCCGGCAGGGCCGGAGGACGACCATGACTACGCAGCTCGGCTGGACGCATTTCCAGCACGACGCCGATATCGGCGTCTGGGGGCGCGGCCGCACGGCCGCCGAAGCCTTCGAGCAGGCGGCGCTGGCGCTCACCGCCATCGTCACCGACGCGCCGGTGGCCGCCGCGACGCCGGTCGACGTGGCCTGCCGGCGCAACGACCTGGGGCTGCTGTTCGTCGACTGGCTCGACGCCGTCATCTACGAAATGAGCGTGCGCAAGATGCTGTTCTGCCGGTTCAGCGTCACGATCGACGGCCTCGCCCTCACGGGCCGCATGTGGGGCGAGCCGGTCGACGTCGCCCGGCATGCGCCGGCCTGCGAGCCCAAGGGCGCGACGCTGACCGAACTCGAGGTCGGCGAGCGCCCCGGTAGCGGCTGGTCGGCCCGCTGCGTCATCGACGTGTGAGGAGGCTGTCATGGACCTCGCCCGCTTCACCCGCCTCGACGACGTCACCTGGCAGCTCGAGCCGACGGGCGCCATGCGCGTCCCCGCCGTCATCTACGCCGACGCAGACCTCATCCGGGCGATGGACGACAAGGTCGGCCAGCAGGCCGCCAACGTCGCCACGCTGCCCGGCATCGTCAGGGCGTCCTATGCGATGCCCGATGCCCATTGGGGCTACGGATTCCCCATCGGCGGCGTCGCCGCCTTCGACCCGGAGGCCGGCGGGGTGGTCTCCGCCGGCGGCGTCGGCTTCGACATCTCGTGCGGCGTGCGCACCCTGCTGACCGGGCTCAAGGTCGCCGATATCGTGCCGGTGCAGCACCGGCTCGCCGATTCCCTCGCGCAGCAGATTCCGGCCGGCGTCGGCAGCCACGGCGCCATCGTGCTCGACGAGCGCGAGATGGACGCCATGCTCGCGGGCGGTGCCGAGTGGGCCATCGCCCGCGGTTGGGGCGAGGCGCGCGACCTCGAGCGCATCGAGGAGCGCGGCCGCATGGCCGGCGCTCGTCCCGACCTCGTCTCGGCGCGCGCCAAGGAGCGGCAGCGGCGCGAGATGGGCACGCTCGGCTCCGGCAATCACTACCTCGAGGTGCAGGCGGTCGCCGAGATCTTCGATGGTGCCGCCGCGACCGCGTACGGCCTCGAAACGGACGACGTCGTCGTCACCATCCACTGCGGCTCGCGCGGGCTCGGCCACCAGATCGGCAGCGAATTCCTCAAGGACATGGCGGCCGCGGCGCCGGCCCACGGCCTGGCGCTGCCCGACCGCGAACTGGCCTGCGCGCCGCTCGCTTCCGAACTCGGGCAGCGGTACCTCGGGGCCATGCGCGCCGGCATCAACTGCGCGCTCGCCAACCGCGAGATCCTCGGCCACTACAGCCGTCGGGTGTTCGGACACTTCTTCCCCGACGCCGACCTTGAGCTGCTGTTCGATGTCTCGCACAACACCTGCAAGCTCGAGCGCCACCGGGTCGACGGCCGCGAGCGCGACCTGTTCGTACACCGCAAGGGCGCGACGCGCGCCCTCGGCCCCGGCCACGCGGACCTGCCCGAGGCGCTGCGGCCGACCGGCCAGCCCGTGCTCATCGGCGGCTCCATGGGCACGGGCTCGTACGTGTTGGCCGGTGAGGCGACGAGCGAGGCGAAGGCCTTTTCCTCGGCCTGCCACGGCGCCGGCCGCGCCATGTCGCGCCACGCCGCCCTCAGGCAGTGGAGCGGGCGCCAGATCGTCGACGACCTGGCCGCCCGCGGCATCCTGATCCGCAGCCCCTCGAGCCGAGGCGTCGCCGAGGAAGCACCCGGCGCCTACAAGGACGTCGCCGCCGTGGTGCTGGCGGCCGAGCGCGCCGGCCTCGCCCGACGCGTCGCCCGCCTGCGGCCGCTCGTCTGTATCAAGGGATGACGCTAGCGTTGGAACGGCACCGTCGCCCGCAGGCGTTCACCCGTCTCGTTGAAAACGACGTCGAAGGCGACCGTCACCGTCTCGCCGCGCAGCGACACCTGGCTGGTGATGGTCATGTCCCTACCCTCCTCGTCGACATTGCGTTCACGCAGGTCGAAGACCACGCCACCGCCCCCGGCCCGGCCGATGGCAAGGCCGCTGAACCCGGCATTGGAGGTCATCGCCGCTTCGTAGCGGGCCTTTGCATCGAAATAGGCAATGGTGCCGGCGACCGACAAATTGAGGCCGACAAGCGAGCAGCGCCCGGCATAGTTGACCTTGCCCTGGTTGCCTTGGGTGAGCTGCATCCGGCAGGTGAAGGCCTCGGGCTCGGCGCCGCCGGTGACCGTGCCGCTGCCCCGCCAGTTGCCGACATAGCCCTGCAGGAACGCGATTTCCGCTTCCCCCGCCCGGACCGGAAGGGCAGCGGGTAACGCCGCCAGCAGCAACAGCAGGGCTGAAGGCGCGGCAAGGCGCAGCAGATGTCCGAACAGGGTCATGGCTGGCGCACTCCGGCGGTCCGGAAGGCACTGAGCCTACGGGAAATCCTGCGCCCTGAACAGGGGCACAGGACTCGGCGATACCCTACTGCGCCAGCTGCCCGAGGTCGCGGTAGGCGGCGAGGCATTCGGGGTTGGCGAGCGCCGTGTCATTGCCGAGCGGGCGGCCGTGGATGGTATCGCGCACCGCGACTTCGGAGATCTTGCCCGAACGGGTGCGCGGGATTTCCGGGACCGCAATGATCCGCGCCGGCACGTGCCGCGGCGTCGCTCCCGCCCGGATGCGGGCCCGGATGGTCGCCTGCAGGTCGTCGGTCAGCGCCGCCCCGTCGCGCAGTCGCACGAACAGGATGACGCGCTGGTCGCCCTGCCAGTCCTGGCCGACGGCCACGGCCTCCAGCACTTCGGGAATGGTCTCGACCTGCCGGTAGATCTCGGCCGTGCCGATGCGCACGCCGCCCGGGTTGAGCGTCGTGTCCGAGCGGCCGTGGATGACGAAGCCGCCCGATGGCCGCTCCTCGGCAAAATCGCCGTGCGCCCAGACATTGGGGAAGCGCTCGAAATAGGCCGCGCGGTAGCGGCTGCCGTCGGCGTCGCCCCAGAAGCCGACGGGCATCGACACATGCGCGTTGCGGCACACCAGTTCGCCCGGCTTGCCGATGAGGGGCGTGCCGTCGGCGCCGAAGGCGGCCATGTCCATGCCGAGCATGGGGCCCTGCAACTCGCCGCGCCGCACCGGCAGCGTCGGGTTGCCGCCAAGGAAGCAGCCGCAGATGTCGGTGCCGCCCGAGATCGAGGCGAGGTGAACGTCGGCCTTCCAGTCGGCATAGACGTAGTCGAAGCTCGGCGGCAGCAATGGCGAGCCGGTGGACAGCACCGTCTTGAGGCTGGTGAGTGAATGCGTTTTCGCCGGAGCCAGCCCGGCCTTGTGGCAGGAGTCGATGTACTTGGCGGAAGTACCGAAGATGGTGATGCTTTCGGCATCGATTAGGTCGGGGAGGCGCGCCGGCGCGGGATAGGCCGGATTGCCGTCATAGGTGACCAGCGTCGCCCTGGCCGCGAGCCCCGTGATCAGCCAGTTCCACATCATCCAGCCGCAGGTGGTGTAGTAGAACAGCCGGTCGTTTTCCTTGAGGTCGCAATGCAGCACCTCCTCCTTCTTGTGCTGCAGCAACAAGCCCCCGGCACTGTGCACGATGCACTTGGGCTTGCCGGTGGTGCCCGAGGAGAACAGGATGACCATCGGCGCGTCGAACCCCTGCCGGTGGAAGGCGATCGGCTGCGGCGCGTACGGGGCGAGCCAGTCCTCCAGCGTCGCGGCCGGCTTCGCATAGTCCCCGCGCGGCGCCCCGCTCAAGACGATCCGCCTGACGGAGGGCGCCTGCGCCACCGCATTGATGCTGGCGGTGATGTCGATGTCCTTGCCGGCATAGCCGTAGCCGGGCACGGCCACCAGCAGCCTGGGCTCGATCTGGCTCAGCCGGTCGCTGGCCCCCGCCGGGCCGAAGTCAGGCGAACACGACCCCCAGACGGCGCCGATCGCCGCCGAGGCCAGGTAGAAGGCGATGGATTCGATGTCGTTGGTGACGATGCCGGCAATGCGGTCGCCCGGCCCCACGCCTTCGGCGCGCAGCGCCTGCACGAGGCGCGAGACGAGATCGTACAGTTCGCGCCGCGTCACTGCCCGTCGCGTGCCGTCGTCGCGATGGGCAATGATCGCCGGCCGCTCGTCGGGTGCAACGAGGAGGTTTTCGGCGTAGTTGAGCGCCGCTTCCGGGAAGAAGCGGACGTCGCGCAGCTCGGCGGCGAGCCGGACCGCAACCGCTCCCTTGTCGCCGATGATCTCGAGGAAGTCCCACAGAAGCTGGTGGAACGCCTCCGGTTCCCGGACCGACCAGGCGTGCAGGCCGGCGTGGTCGGCGGTATCGAATCCGGCCGCGCGCGCGAAGCGGGCCATGTTCGTTGCCGCCACCCGCGACGGCTCGGGACGCCACAGGATCTCGCCGATGGCCGTGTCCTCAGGCATTTTCCACCGCCATGGCAATGCCCATGCCGCCCCCGATGCACAGCGTCGCGAGACCGCGCCGCGCGCCCCGCCTGCGCATTTCGTGCAGCAGCGTCACCAGCACGCGGGCGCCCGAAGCACCGATCGGGTGGCCGAGCGCGATGGCGCCGCCGTTGACGTTGACCCGGGCGGGATCGATGCCCAGTTCGGAGACCACCGCCAGGCTCTGCGCCGCGAACGCCTCGTTGATCTCCCACAGGTCGACGTCGCCGAGCGCCCAGCCGGCGCGCTCCAGCGCCTTGCGGCTGGCCGGGATCGGGCCGAGCCCCATCACCTGCGGGTCGACCCCGGCATGCGCCCAGGCCACGATGCGCCCCAGCGGCGCCATGCC
>NZ_DASWVV010000041.1:0-23654 GCF_036406155.1 Devosia sp.
CGACTGCGCCGCCGCCATCGCCGCGGCCGGGCTCGCGCCCGTCGATTGCGGCGCGTTGCCGACGCCGGCACTGGCGCTCCACGCCATGGCGGCGGGGGCGCCCGCCATCATGGTGACGGGGAGCCACATTCCCGCCGACCGCAACGGGCTCAAGTTCTATACGCCGCTGGGCGAGGTCACCAAGGAAGACGAGGCCGGGATCGGCGCAGCGCTGGACGCGGCCGAAATTGCCGGCATGGCCGTCGCCGCGGACGCCTCCGCCGCTTCGGGGGACCGCTACCGCCAGCGCTACCGCCATTTCCTGCCGCCGGCGGCGCTCAAGGGCTGGCGCATCGGCGTGTTCGAGCATTCGACGGTCGCCCGCGACCTGCTGGTCTCGCTGTTGACGCGGGCCGGCGCCGAAGTGCTGCGGCTCGGCCGGGCGGAAGCGTTCGTCGCCGTCGACACCGAGGCGTTTGCCGATCCCGTTTTCGCGCCGCTCGGCCCCTGGCTGGCCGAGCACCGGCTCGACGCCATCGTGTCGGCCGACGGCGACGGCGACCGGCCGCTGCTCGTCGACGGCGCCGGCGGTTTCGTGCGCGGCGACGCGCTGGGGCTGCTCACGGCCCAGTTCCTGAACGCCGACACGGTGGTGACGCCGGTCACCTCCAACTCGGCGATCGAGGCGAGCGGCAGTTTCCGGGCGGTGATCCGTACCCGGGTCGGCTCCCCCTATGTCATCGCCGGCATGGCCGAGGCGCTGGCGGGAGATTTCCGCAACATCGTCGGCTTCGAGGCCAATGGCGGCGTGCTGCTCGGCTCCGAAGCGATGGTCAACGGCCGCCCGCTCGGCCCGCTGCCGACGCGCGACGCGGTGCTGCCCCTTCTCAGCGTGCTCGGCATGGCGGCACGGGACAAGGTGAGTGTCGCCGATCTCGTGCGCCGCCTGAAGCTGCGGGCCGCGCAGAGCGGCCGGCTGGCCGACGTGCCGACCGAGAAGGGGGCGGCGCTGGCGGCGCGGCTCGCCGGCGACGCCGGCTTTGCCGCGGCGTTCCTCGCCCCGGCCGGAGCGGTGGCGGCCCTGTCGACGATCGACGGCCCGCGCTTCACGCTGGCAAACGGCGGGATCGTGCATTACCGGCCGTCGGGCAACGCCCCGGAGTTGCGCTGCTATGTCGAAGCGGCGACCGCCGCGCGCGCCGGCGAACTCTTGCGCTGGGGCCTCGCGGCGGCCGCGGAGGCGGTGCGTTAGCGCGCCACCACGAAGGCGGCGGCGCCCGCCATCATCACGCCGGCGGAGCGATTGAGCCGGCGCAGCGCCCTGGGGCTGCGGAAGAATTCGCGGGCCGCGGCGGCGAGGCCGGCATAGCCGAGGCCGATGGCGGTGAGCACGACGACAACGATGAGCAGCAGCTCGAAGAACCCGAGCGCCGTCATCGGCCGGTCCAGCGGCACCACCGTCGGCAGCAGCGCCAGGTAGAAGACGATGGCCTTGGGATTGCCCAGCGTCAGCGCCAGCCCGGCCAGGAATGTCCTCGTCCAGCTCTCCTCGGCCTTGGCGGCGACCTGCTCGCCGCCGGGCGTGGCCGTCCAGAACTTCCAGGCGAGATAGAGCAGATAGGCGGCGCCGGCCCAGCGGACAAAGACGAACACGGGCCCGAACCAGGCGGCGATGGCGGCAAGGCCGAAGACGGCGAAGACAAGATAGACGAGGTCGCCGGCAAGGATGCCCATCACCATCGGTACCGCCCCCCAGAAGCCGCCGCCGAGCGCCCGCGCGACGACGGCGGCAACGCCCGGCCCCGGGGAGGCGACGGCAATGGCATAGGCGACGGTGAAGGCGACGAGGGTGACGAGGTCCATGGCCCGGCGATCCGCGGTTTCGGCGGCGCCTTCTAGCGCGGCTCAGGGCAGGCGGGCAAGCCGTTCGACCAGCAGGTCGTAGAAGCCGTCGGCGTTGCCCGAGCGCAGGAACAGCACGTTCTTCGGCCGGTCGGTGATGCCCCAGTAGTCGGCGACGGTCATGCCCATGGTCAGTTCGCTCGCCGTCTCGACGGTGACGTTGATGTGCCGGCCCTCGAACAGGTCGGGCTGCAGCAGGTAGGCGATGACGCACGGGTCGTGCAGCGGGGCGCCCTTGGTGCCGTATTTCATCAGGTCGAAGCGCTCGGAGAAGGCCAGCATCTGCGCCACCGCCCGGCTGGTCCGGTTGCCGACGGCGTCGATGGCCTCGAGCCGTTCGTAGGTGGTCAGGATCATGTGCGTCAGGTCGAGCGGCGCCATGACGATGGGGATGCCCGAGCGCAGCACGACGTCGGCCGCCTCGGGGTCGACATAGATGTTGAACTCGGCCGCCGGGGTGATGTTGCCGACCTCGAAATAGGCGCCGCCCATCATCACGATCTGGGCGACGCGGCTGGCGATGGCGGGCGCCTTGATCAGCGCCATGGCGATGTTGGTGAGCGGCCCCAGGGTGCACAGCGTCACCGTGCCGGGCTCGTGCGCGAGCAGCGTCTCGATGATGAAGTCGACGCCGTGCTGCGGCCTGAGTGCGAGTTTCGGCTCGGGCAGGCCGGGACCGTTGAGACCGGTGTCGCCATGCACGTGCTCGGCGGTCACCAGGTGCCGCCGCAGCGGCCGCTCGCAGCCGGCATAGACGGCAATCTCGGTGCGCCCGGACAACTCCACGATCTTGAGCGCGTTGTGCGCGTTCTGGGCGAGGCTGACATTGCCGGCCACGGCGACGATGCCGAGGACGTCGAAATCCTCGGGCGAGGCCAGTGCCAGCAGCAGGGCGACGGCGTCGTCCTGGCCGGGGTCCGTGTCGATGATGATCTTGCGCGCCATGGGGTTGGGTCCGTGTCTTCCCGTTCTGATTCCGCTTGATGATAGAGGGCGGCGCTGCCGGCGTCGACGCGCCCGCGCGCGGCAACATCCGGGTCGCGGGGCTTCCAACGGGGCCGATTCAGTGCAAGAGTGACGGCTTCAGAGGGGACTACATCGCCATGAGACATGGATTGCGTTATGTCGCAACAGCCGATCGATTTCGATGCCCCCACGCCACAGCCGCGTTCGTTCACCGCGGAGGTGATCCAGGCTGAAATCCTTGAACGGCTGACCTATTCCGTCGGCAAGGACCCCCTCGTCGCGCGCCCGCACGACTGGCTGAAGGCGACCATCCTCGCCGTCCGCGCCCGCATCATCGACCGCTGGATGGAATCCAGCCGCGAGACGTGGCGCACCTCGCACAAGCGCGTCTACTATCTGAGCCTCGAGTTCCTCATCGGCCGGCTGCTGCGCGACGCCATGAGCAATATCGGCATCATGGAGCCGGTGCGTACCGCCCTCGGCAACCTCAATGTCGATCTGGGTGGGCTGGTCGACCTCGAGCCGGATGCCGCGCTCGGCAATGGCGGCCTCGGCCGGCTGGCGGCCTGCTTCCTCGAATCCATGTCGACGGTCGACATCCCCGCCTACGGCTACGGCATCCGCTACGTGCACGGGCTGTTCCGCCAGGAGTTGAGCGAGGGCTGGCAGGTCGAACTGCCGGAGGAGTGGCTAGCGCATGGCAATCCGTGGGAATTCGAACGGCGCGAAAGCGCCTACGAGATCGGCTTCGGCGGGCATGTCGAGCCCATCGCCGAACCGGATGGCTCCACCCGGCTCGAATGGCGGCCATCCGAGCACGTGCTGGCCGTGGCGTTCGACACCCCGATCGTGGGCTGGCGCGGCAAGCGGGTGAATACGCTGCGGCTGTGGAGCGCGCAGCCGATCGACCCGATCCTGCTCGACCGCTTCAATTCCGGCGACCATATCGGCGCGCTCGAGGAGAGCGCCCGGGCGGAAGCGATCACCCGCGTCCTCTATCCCGCCGACACCACGCCCTCCGGGCAGGAATTGCGCCTGCGGCAGGAATATTTCTTCTCCTCGGCGTCGCTGCAGGACATCGTGCGCCGCCACCTGCAGCAATATGGCGACCTCGGCTCGCTGGCCGACAAGGTGGCGATCCAGCTCAACGATACGCACCCGGCCATCTCCGTTGCCGAACTGATGCGCATCCTGATCGACATCCACGGCCTCAAATGGGCGCAGGCCTGGAAGATCACGCGGGCAACCTTCAGCTACACCAACCACACGCTGCTGCCGGAATCGCTGGAGACGTGGCCGGTGGCGCTGCTCGAGCGCATGCTGCCGCGGCAGATGCAGATCATCTACGCCATCAACGCCGAAGTGCTGACCGAGGCGCGCCAGCGCGCCGGCTTCAACGACCAGCAGATCGCCAACGTGTCGCTGATCGACGAGCACGGGGGGCGGCGCGTGCGCATGGGCCAGCTGGCCTTCGTCGGCTCGCACTCGATCAATGGCGTCTCGGCGCTGCATACCGAACTGATGCGCAAGACCGTGTTCGGCGATCTTTCGCGGCTCTATCCGGAGCGGATCAACAACAAGACCAACGGGGTGACGCCGCGGCGCTGGCTGCTGCAGTGCAATCCCGGGCTGACGCGGCTGATCACCGAGCGGATCGGCCCGGCCTTCCAGGACAACCTGGATCGCCTCGTCGATCTCGACAAGCATGCCGACGACCCGGGCTTCCAGGAGCAGTTCGCGGCGGTCAAGCGCGCCAACAAGGCCAGGCTCGCCGATCTCATCCGCGACCGGCAGGGCGTCGTCGTCTCGCCCGATGCCCTGTTCGACGTGCAGGTCAAGCGCATCCACGAGTACAAGCGCCAGTTGCTCAACGTCATCGAGGCGGTGGCGCTCTATTCCGACATTCGCTTCCACCCCGAGAAGGACTGGGTGCCGCGGGTCAAGGTGTTCGCCGGCAAGGCGGCGCCCGGGTACTGGAACGCCAAGCTGATCATCAAGCTCATCAACGACGTGGCCAAGGTAATCAACAACGACCCGGCGGTGCGCGGGCTGCTCAAGGTGGTGTTCCTGCCCAACTACAATGTGAGCCTGGCGGAGGCGATCATCCCCGCCGCCGACCTGTCCGAGCAGATCTCGACGGCGGGCATGGAGGCATCGGGCACCGGCAACATGAAGTTCGCGATGAACGGGGCGCTCACCATCGGCACGCTGGATGGCGCCAATGTGGAGATGGTCGAGCGGGTGGGCCGCGACAACATGATCATCTTCGGCCTGACGGCCAAGGAGGTAACGCAGAGGCAGGCCCGCAACGAGACCGGGCGCGCGGCCGTCGAGGCCTCGCCCGCGCTCAAGGGGGCGCTCGAATCGATCGCTTCGGGCGTCTTCTCGCCCGACGATCCCAACCGCTACCGCGACCTGATCGGCGGCCTCTACGACCACGACTGGTTCATGGTGGCGCGCGATTTCGACGCCTACGCGGCGGCGCAGCGCCAGGTCGACGCCATCTGGGGCAATCCCCGTCGGTGGGCCGCCATGGCCATCCGCAACACGGCGCACATGAGCTGGTTTTCCTCGGATCGGACCATCCGGCAATATGCCGAGGAGATCTGGGGCGTTCCGGCGGCAAGTGCCTAGGGGCGGCGCCGTGAGCAAGCAAGACTGGCAGGCGGACGACGAGGCAGTCGAGGCAATCGTGGGCGGGCGGCATCCCGACCCGTTCGCGGTCCTGGGGCTGCACGTCATCGACGGCCAATGGTTCGCCCGGGCGTTCGTGCCGCACGCGCTGACGCTCGCCGCCTTCACCCGCGACGGCAGTCCCGCCGGCACGCTGCAGCGGCGGCACGCGGAGGGCTTCTTCGAAGGCCCGGTCGCCGTCGCCGGCCGCCAGCCGATCCGCTACCGCGCCGCCAACGAAGGAGGGGAGTGGGACGTCTTCGACCCCTATAGCTTCGGGCCGGTGCTCGGGCCGCTGGACGACTACTATATCGGGGAGGGCTCGCATCTGCGGCTGTTCGACAAGCTGGGCGCCCACGCCATGACCTTCGAGGGGGTCGCCGGCACCCATTTTGCGGTGTGGGCCCCCAATGCGCGGCGCGTCAGCGTCGTCGGGCCGTTCAACGACTGGGACGGGCGCCGCCACCCGATGCGGTGCCGCTTCGAGACCGGCGTGTGGGAAGTGTTCATCCCGGCCGTGGGGCCGGGCGAGGTCTACAAATACGAGATCGTCGGGCCGGACGGCACGCTGCTGCCGCTCAAGGCCGACCCGTTCGCCTTCCAGTCCGAACTGAGGCCGAAAACCGCTTCGGTCGTCGCCGATCCGACGCCGTTCGCCTGGTCCGATGCCGCCTATCTCGAAAAGCGCGGCCGCACGGACTGGCGGCGCACGCCGATGTCGATCTACGAGGTGCACCTTGGTTCCTGGCGGCGCCGGCCGGACGGCAGCTTCATGAGCTACGACCAGCTGGCCGAGCAGTTGGTGCCCTATGCCGCCGATCTCGGTTTCACCCATCTCGAGCTGCTGCCCGTCTCCGAGCATCCGTTCGACCCGAGCTGGGGCTACCAGCCGACCGGCCTCTATGCCCCGACGGCCCGCTTCGGCGACCCCGCCGGCTTCGCCCGCTTCGTGGACGCCGCGCACGCGGCCGGGCTGGGGGTGATCCTCGACTGGGTGCCGGCGCATTTCCCCACCGACGAGCACGGGCTGGCGCGCTTCGACGGCACGGCGCTCTATGAGCACCTCGATCCGCGCAAGGGCTACCACCCAGACTGGAACACGGCGATCTACAATTTCGGTCGCAAGGAGGTCGTGGGCTTCCTCGTCAACAACGCCCTCTACTGGCTGGAGAAGTTCCATATCGACGGGCTGCGCGTCGATGCCGTCGCCTCGATGCTCTATCTCGATTATTCGCGGCAGCCGGGCGAGTGGGTCCCCAACCAGTTCGGCGGCAACCACAACCTCGAGGCGGTGGCCTTCCTCAAGCGCGTCAACACCGAGACCTACCGGCTGCACCCGGGCACGTTCACGGTGGCCGAGGAATCGACCGCCTGGAGCGGGGTGAGTGCGCCGGTGCACACCGGCGGGCTGGGCTTCGGGTTCAAGTGGAACATGGGCTTCATGAACGACACGCTGCGCTACATGAGCCGCAACCCGATCCACCGGCGCTACCATCACAACGACATGACGTTTGCGGCGCTGTACAATTATTCCGAGAACTACGTGCTGCCGCTCAGCCATGACGAGGTGGTGCACGGCAAGGGAGCGCTGATCGCCAAGATGGGCGGCGACGACTGGCAGCAATTCGCCGCGCTGCGCGCCTATTACGGCTACATGTGGGGGTGGCCGGGCAAGAAGCTGCTGTTCATGGGCCAGGAATTCGCCCAGCGCGAGGAGTGGAACGAGGCCGAGGGGCTCGACTGGTGGCTGCTGGAGGCGGGCATGCACGAAGGCGTGCGCCGCCTCGTCGGCGACCTCAACGCCGCCTATCGCGAGTTGCCGGCCCTGCATGCGCGCGACAACGAGCCCGAGGGCTTTCAATGGCTTATCGGGAACGATTACACCAATTCCGTATTCGCCTGGGCACGCTTCGCGCCCGGCGTCGATCCCGTGGTGGTGGTCTCGAACATGACGCCGGTGCCGCGCAGCCTCTATCGCGTGCCCATGCCGCGCGCCGGCACCTGGGTCGAGCGCATCAACACCGATGCCGGCTGGTACGGTGGCTCGAACGCGGGCAACCAGGGTAAGGTCGCGGCGCACGGGCTGACGGGGGAGCCGTGGCCGGCCTATGCCGATCTGTACCTGCCGCCGCTGGCGACACTGTTCCTGAAGTATGAGGCGACCTGAACGCGTTACGGCATACGACCCCGCACAACCGGGGCCTTCGAGGAGGAAAGCATGGCTGATTACCGGACACCGTCGCCTTTGGCGCGTGAGGCGATGGCCTACGTTCTGGCCGGGGGGCGTGGCACGCGGCTGTTCGAACTCACCGACAGGCGGGCCAAGCCGGCCGTGTATTTCGGCGGCAAGTCGCGCATCATCGACTTCGCCCTGTCGAACGCGCTGAACTCCGGCATCCGCCGCATCTCGGTGGCGACCCAGTACCAGGCGCACAGCCTGATCCGGCATCTGCAGCGCGGCTGGAACTTCCTGAGGACCGAGCGCAACGAGAGCTTCGACGTGTTGCCGGCCAGCCAGCGCGTCAGCGAAACGCAATGGTACGAAGGCACCGCCGATGCGGTCTACCAGAACATGGACATCGTCGAGGATTACGGGCCGCGCTACCTGGTCGTGCTCGCCGGCGACCACATCTACAAGATGGACTACGAGATCATGCTGCGCCAGCACGTCGACACCGGCGCCGACGTGACCGTCGGCTGCCTCGAGGTGCCGCGTCTCGAGGCCAGCGGCTTCGGCGTCATGGCCGTCGACGCGCGCGACCGCATCGTCGATTTCGTCGAGAAGCCCAAGGACCCGCCGGGGCTGCCCGACCGGCCGGATACGGCGCTGGCCTCCATGGGCATCTACGTATTCGAGACGCGCTTCCTCATGGAGCAACTGCGCCGCGATGCCTCGACCGAGGGCTCGAGCCGCGATTTCGGCAAGGACGTCATCCCCTATATCGTCAAGCACGGCTCGGCCTGGGCGCACCGCTTCACCCGCTCCTGCGTGCGCTCCACCAACGAGGAGGTGGCCTACTGGCGCGACGTCGGCACGGTCGATGCCTATTGGAAGGCCAATATCGACCTCACCGACGTGGCCCCGCAGCTCGACCTGTACGACCGCGACTGGCCGATCTGGACCTACGCCGAAATCACGCCGCCGGCCAAGTTCGTGCACGACTATGACGGCCGCCGCGGCTCGGCCGTCAACTCGCTGGTCTCGGGCGATTGCATCGTCTCGGGCGGGGCGCTGACGCGGACGCTGCTGTCGACCGGCTCGCGCGTGCACTCCTATTCCGAGCTGCACGAGGCGGTGGTGCTGCCCTACTGCACCATCGGGCGGGGCGCGCGGCTGAGAAAGGTCGTGCTCGACCGCGGCGTCAACATCCCCGAGGGCCTGGTCGTGGGCGAGGACCCCGAGTTCGACCGGCACTGGTTCCGGCGCACCGAGGACGGGGTCACGCTCATCACCCAGCCGATGCTCGACAAGTACCTGGCGAGCCGATGATCGACGTCCTCTCGGTCGCTGCCGAGGTCTATCCGCTGATCAAGACCGGGGGGCTCGCCGACGTCGCCGGCGCGCTGCCTGGCGCCCTGGCGCCGCACGGCGTCGCCATGCGCACGTTGCTGCCGGGTTACCCGGCCGTGCTCGGAAGCCTCGAGGACGGCACCGTGGTCGCCGAGATGGGCGATTGCTTCGGCGGGCCGGCCCGGCTGCTGCTGGGGCGGGCGGCCGGCCTCGAACTCATCGCGCTCGACGCGCCGCACCTCTACGACCGGCCGGGCAACCCCTATCTCGGGCCGGACGGCAAGGACTGGCCCGACAACTGGCGGCGCTTCGCGGCGCTGAGCTTCGCCGCCTACGAACTGGGCCGCGGTCTGGTCGAGGGCTACCGGCCGCAGATCGCCCACTGCCACGACTGGCAGGCGGCCCTGACGCCCGCCTACGTCGCCTTCAACGCGCCGACCCGGGTGAGGACGGTGATGACCGTCCACAACATCTCGTTCCAGGGCCATTTCGGCTGGGACATCTTCGGCGACCTGCGGCTCGATTACCGCGCCGCCGCGGAGGGCGCGATCGAGTATTACGGCGGCATCGGCTATCTCAAGGCCGGCCTGCAATGCGCCGATGCGGTGACCACCGTCAGCCCGACCTACGCGCAGGAGCTGCGTACCGCCGAGTTCGGCATGGGACTCGAAGGCTTGCTGCAGAGCCGCGCCGACGTGCTGCACGGCATCCTCAACGGCATCGACGTGGCGGCCTGGGATCCGGCCCGCGACCCGGCGCTGGCCCAGACCTACTCGGCCGAAACCCTGCCGCTCCGCGCCGTCAACCGGGCCGCCCTGTGCGGGCGGTTCGGGCTCGACGACGGCCCGCGCCCGCTGTTTGCCGTGGTCAGCCGGCTCACCCGGCAGAAGGGCATGGACATGCTCGTCGAATGCATCGACGGGCTCGTCGAGATGGGCGGCCGGCTGTGCGTGCTCGGCTCGGGCGAAGAGGCGCTCGAGGACGGGCTGGGCGCCGCCGCGGCGCGGCACCCCGGCCGGGTCGGCTTCATCCGGGGCTACGACGAGGCGCTGGCGCACCTCATCCAGGGCGGCGCCGACGTCATTCTGGTGCCCTCGCGCTTCGAGCCCTGCGGCCTTACCCAGCTCTACGGGCTGCGTTACGGCTGCGTGCCGCTGGTCAGCCGCGTGGGGGGGCTCGCCGACACCGTCATCGACGCCAACGTGGCCGCGCTTGACGCCGGGGTGGCCACCGGCATCGTCTTTGCCCCGGCGACGACGGCGGCGCTGCTCGACGCCGTCCGCCGGGCAGTGGACCTGTACGCCCGGCCCGGGCTATGGCTCAAGATGCAGCGCCGGGGCATGAAGTCGGACGTCTCCTGGGACGCCAGCGCCGAAAAATACGCTGCCCTGTATGCCGATCTGCTCGGGGTGAAACGCCATGACGATCAAGACCGTTAGCACCACGCCCTATGGCGACCAGAAGCCGGGCACGTCCGGCCTGCGCAAGCGCGTCGGGGTGTTCATGCAGCCCAACTATGTCGAGAACTTCGTGCAGTCGGTGTTCGACAGCCTCGAGGGCTACCACGGCAAGACGCTGGTGATCGGCGGCGATGGGCGCTACTTCAACGACGTCGCCATCCAGCGCGCCATCCGGATCGCTGCCGCCAACGGCTTCGGGGCGGTCCTGGTCGGTCGGGACGGCCTGCTGTCGACGCCGGGGGCGAGCCACATCATCCGCAAGTGCAAGGCATTCGGCGGGCTCGTGCTCTCCGCCAGCCACAATCCCGGCGGGCCGGAGGGGGATTTCGGCATCAAGTACAATGTCGGCAACGGCGGCCCGGCACCCGAGCGCATCACCGACGCGATCTACGCGCGGACGAAAGCGATCGAGCGCTACCGCATCGCCGACGTCCCCGACATCGACCTGTCGCGGCTGGGCACGCAGCATTCCGGCGGCATGGCGGTGGAGGTCATCGATCCCGTCGCCGACTACGCCGCGCTGATGGAAACGCTGTTCGATTTCGATCGCATCCGGGCCCTGTTCGCCTCCGGCTTCCGCATGCGCTTCGACGCCATGCACGCCGTGACCGGCCCGTATGCGACGCGCATCCTCGAGGAGATGCTCGGGGCGCCGGCCGGAACGGTGGTCAACGGCACGCCGCTGCCGGATTTCGGCGGCGGCCATCCCGATCCGAACCTCGTCTACGCCCGCGACCTGCTCGAACTGATGATGGGCCCCGACGCGCCCGATTTCGGCGCCGCCTCGGACGGCGACGGCGACCGCAACCTGATCATCGGAAGGGGGCGCTTCGTCACCCCGTCGGATTCGCTGGCCATCCTCGCCGCCAATGCGCCGCTCGCCCCCGGCTATGCCGGCGGCATTGCCGGCATCGCCCGCTCGATGCCGACCAGCGCTGCCGCCGACCGGGTGGCCGAAGCGCTCGGCATCGAGCTGCACGAGACCCCCACGGGCTGGAAGTTCTTCGGCAATCTGCTCGACGCGGGGCGGGTGACCATCTGCGGCGAGGAGAGCGCCGGTACGGGCTCGAACCACGTGCGCGAAAAGGACGGGCTGTGGGCGGTGCTGCTGTGGCTCAACATCCTCGCCGCCCGCCGGCAGAGCGTGGACGAGGTGGTGCGCGGCCACTGGCGGACCTATGGCCGCAACTACTACACGCGCCACGACTACGAGGAAGTCGACGCGGCCGCGGCCGGCGCGCTGATGGACGATTTGCGGGGGCGCCTGCCCGACCTGCCGGGGCAGGCCTTCGGTCCATACCAGGTGAGCTACGCCGACGATTTCACCTACACCGATCCGATCGACGGCTCGACCAGCGCCCGGCAGGGAATCCGGATCGGATTTTCCGACGGTGGCCGGATCGTGCTGCGGTTGAGCGGAACCGGCACGGTCGGGGCGACGTTGCGGCTGTATCTCGAAAGATATGAGCCGCCGGATGGACGACACGACCTCGATACGCAGGCTGCCCTCGGGCCGCTCATCGCCCTCGCCGAGCGCATCGCCGCCATTCGCTCCCGCACCGGCAGGGACGCCCCCAGTGTCATCACTTGACGCACCGCCCGAGCTGAAGCCGGAACTGGTGCCGCACGGCGGTTCGCCGTCGGTGCTGGGGGCCACGGTGACGGCCGAAGGCGTGAACTTCGCGGTCTATTCCGAGACGGCGTCGGCGCTGTGGGTCTCCATCTATGACGAACTCGACAACGAGGTCGGCCGCTTCGAGCTCGACGGCCACGACGAGCACGTGCATCACGGCCTCGTCGCCGGCATCGGCGCGGGCGTCAAGTACGGCTTCCGTGCCGACGGCGAGTACAACCCGGACCAGGGCTATTTCTTCGACCCCAACAAGCTCCTGGTCGATCCCTACGCCCGCCGGCTCGACCGCGTCTTCGTCCGCTCGCCCCGGCTGCGCCTGCCGCGCAGCGATGCCGTCGACACCGCGCCGCTGATGCCGAAGGGGATCGTGATCGGCGCCAGCAACAAGCCGGCCCACCCGCGCCGCCGGCTGCCGGGGCTGTTCTACGAGCTCAACGTGCGCGGCTACACCATGCGCCACCCCTCGGTGCAGGGACCGCTGCGCGGCACCATCGCCGGGCTGACCACGCGCCGCGTGATCGAGCACCTGCAATATCTCGGGGTCGACACGGTCGAGCTGATGCCGGTCGCGGCCTTCATCGACGACGGGCACCTGCCGGCGCTGGGCCTGACCAACGCCTGGGGCTACAATCCCGTCGCCTATTTCGCCCTCGACCCGCGGCTGGCCCCGCGCGGTCCGCAGGAACTGCGGCACATGACCGACACCTACCGAAGGGCAGGGATCTCGGTCATTCTCGACGTCGTCTACAACCATACCGGCGAAGGCGACGCCAACGGCCCGATCCTCAGCCTCAAGGGGCTGGACGCCCGCACCTATTACCGGCACGTCGAGGTCGATGGCAGGCAGCAGCCCGTCAACGACACCGGGACGGGCAATACGCTGCGCTGCGACCACCCGGCGACGCAGCGGCTGGTCGTCGAGAGCCTCAGGTACTGGGTCGAGGAGATGGGCGTCTCCGGCTTCCGCTTCGACCTCGCGCCGGTGCTCGGGCGCGAGCCCGGCTTCAACCCGAACGCCCCGCTGTTGCAGATGATCAAGTCCGACCCGCTGCTGGGCAAGGCGATCCTCGTCGCCGAGCCTTGGGATCCCGGCCCGGGCGGCTACCAGCTCGGCCAGTTCGGCAAGGAGTTCCGCGAGTGGAACGACACCTACCGCGACGAGGTGCGTTCGTTCTGGCGCGGCGACCAGAGCAAGATCGGGGCGCTGGCCGGCAAGGTCGCGGGGTCGGCCGAGATCTTCAACTTCGCCGGACGGCGACCCAGCCACGGCGTCAATTTCCTCGCCGTGCATGACGGCTTCACCCTCGCCGACCTCGTCAGCTACGCGGAAAAGCACAACGAGGCCAACGGCGAGGGAAACCGCGACGGGCACAACCACAACTCGTCGTGGAATTGCGGCGTCGAGGGGCCGACCGACGATCCGAAGGTTCTCGCGCTGCGGCGCCGGGACGTGCGGGCGCTGATCGCCACCCTGCTGCTGTCGCGCGGGGTACCGCTGATCCAGCAGGGCGACGAACTCGGCCGCACCCAGAAGGGCAACAACAACGCCTACGCCCAGGACAACGAGATCACCTGGCTCGACTGGGAAAGCGCCGACGGCGCCCTGGTCGACTACGTGGCGGCGGTGCATGCCTTCCGCAAGGCGCACCCGGCGCTGACGCACGACCACTTCCTCAGCGGCCATGCCGACAAGAACGGGCGCCGCGACGTGGTCTGGCTGCATCCGGACGGCCGCGAGATGGGTCCGCAGGACTGGAACGACCCGACCTCTTCGGTGCTGGGGATGCAACTCGCCCAGCACGAGGACGTCGTCCTCGTGTGGTTCAACCGCCGGGTGGAGGCGGTGCAGGCGCGGCTGCCCGCCGGGGCGTGGCAGGTGGCGATCGTCTCCGACGACAAGGCGCAGGCGACGATCGCCGACGGCTCGTTGCGGCTGCCGGCCCGTGCGGTGGTGGTGCTGGTGCCGGCGCCGTCGGACCAGGCCTGAGGCTTTTCGCGCCGAAGGCTCAGGGGATCAGCCGCAAGCCGACCAGGAGGAGAAACCCGGCGCCGACGATGAGGGCGAGCGGCGAGTAGTTGCTGCGGTCGAGCGTCGCGAACGGCTCTTCGGGGTAGCGCGCGCGCCAGCCGGCGGTAAAGCCGAGCATGCCGCGGGCGATGAGCAGTGCGCCGCACAGCATTCCGAGCAGCGACAGCGGCACGCCGCCGGCTTCAGGGTCGGCGAGCGCGAGGGCGACCACGCCGACGGCGAGGCTGGCGGCGGCGACGCCGAAGGCGGCCAGCCGCGGCATGCGGGTGAGGCCGGGGCGGCCGACGACGGCCCGGGCCAGCAGTTGCTCGTTGCGGATCGGCCAGGTGCCGCCGAGCGACCATACGAAACTGGCGATCGCGACGGCCAACAGGATGACGAAGATCACGGACGCGATGACCATGCTCATGGCTGCGAGGGCTCCCGGGTTGGCCGCGGCGGCAGGGCGCGGCCCTTCCTATGGCGTCTCGTTGTGTTCGTGGCAACTGAACGCGGGGGCGGCGTCCTCGCCCTGGGTCAGGTCGTACCAGTCGGCGTCCGGGCCCTTGGTCCACCACACGAAGTTGCCCGCGGCGTATTTCGCCCCCGACGCGGACAGGACCGCTGCAAAGATCTGGGTGCCGTCCCCCACCGGGATGACGGCGAGGAAGTTCGGCGCGGCATTGATGTAGGTCACCTGCATCGCGGCGCCGCCGTCGCAATCGTAGGCGACGGTGCGGATCTCGGCGTCGCCGGGGAGGGCGAGGGTCAGCTGTGCCGGCGCGGCGGCGCTCACTGCCGGGCCGGCGAGGAGAAGGGCGAGGGCGAGGGCGAGGGGAAGGGGAGCGGGTCGCATGCTGGGCCTTTGTTCGCTGGGGCAGCAGCGAGCTTAGCGAAGGTCAGGCCGGCCGGCCAGCGGCGCGCGTCCGATGCAACCTGTCTTGCGCCGGCCAGTTGTATGAGCGCCACGCAAGGGGAGATGAACATGGCTGAACTCATCGTGATCGGTTACGACAGCGCCGAGACGGCGGAAGCGGCGCGCAAGGAACTCTTCAGTCTGTCCAAGGAGTACCTTGTCGAGGTCGGCGATGCGGTCGTCGCCACCCGCCAGGCCGACGGCAAGATCGCGCTCAACCAGATGGTCAATCTGTGGGCGGTGGGTGCCGCCGGCGGCTCGCTGTGGGGGATGCTCGCCGGGTTACTGTTCTTCAATCCCCTGCTCGGGGCGGTGGGCGGCGCCGCTGCCGGCGCCGTGGCCGCGGCCCTCAACGACTACGGCATCAACGACGATTTCATGCGCGACGTGGCGGGCGTGCTTGCCCCCGGCCAGGCGGCGCTGTTCGTCCTCGCCGACCGGGTGAGCTCCGAACGCGTGCTGGGACAGATCGCGCGCTATGGGGGGCGGGTGCTGCGCACCAATCTGGACCGCAGCCAGGAGGACCGGCTGCGCGCCGCCTTCGGCCAGGCCGCCGCCGCGCCGGAGATGCGGGACGCGGCTTCGCCCGAGGCGCGCGCGGCCGCTGCGGGCAGTCCTGCGGACGAGACCGGCCCGATGCCGACCTAGTCCTGGGCCGCCCGCCTCAGGCGGAGGTCCAGCCCATGTCGATGGGAAGGACGGCGCCGTTGAGGTGCCGCGCTGCGTCGGAGGCGAGGAACAGCACGGCATTGGCGATGTCGAGCGGCTCCAGCATGCCGGGATTGACGGCGTGATAGGCCTGGATGCGGGCCAGCGCCGCCTGGTCCAGGTGGCTCTGGTCGACGCTCTGCATGATGTTGGTGGTCACCCCGCCGGCGGCGATGGCGTTGCAGCGCAGGCCAAGCTTGGCATACTGGAACGCCGTGCTGCGGGTGAGCCCGATCAGGGCATGCTTCGACGTCGTGTAGGCGGCGCCGGCCGAACCGCCGCCCAGCCCGGCCACGGAGGCGATGTTGACGATCGCGCCGCCGCCCTGCTTGAGCATGAGCGGCACGGCCCGGCGCATGGCGAACATCGGCCCGTCGAGATTGACCGAAAGGCAGCGGCGCCAGGTGGCGTTGTCGACGTCGGCGACCGACTGGAACAGGTCCATCACGCCGGCATTGTTGACGAGGATGTCGATGCGGCCGAACTCGGCCACGGCGCGGTCGACCATGGCGACGCACTCGGCCTCCTCGGCGACGTTTGCCCTGATGCCGACGATGCTGCCGCCGATCGCGGCCACGGCGGCGTCCACCGCTTCCTGGTGCCAGTCGGCGGCGACGACCCGGGCGCCCTCTTCGACGAACAGCCGGGCCGTGGCAAGGCCGATGCCCGAGCCGGCGCCGGTGATCACTGCAACCTTGTCCTTGATGCGCATCCTGCCTCGTCCTTCCTGCGGGGACACTGCGCCGGCGGCAGCGCCGCGGCCTTGATCGGGATCAAGTCGGCGGCGGCGGCGGAAGCAGTCCATTTGTCGCCGGTTTTCCGCCCCCTAAAGACCCAGATTGCCGACGGAACGGCAGGCCCGGGCCCGCGTTTTTCGGCCGCGGGTGGCACAACAAGAAGAAGAGGATGAAACCATGAACACTGTCGCCAAATTGGGTCTGGCCGCGGCGCTCCTGTTCGGAGCTTCGGGCATCGCGATCGCCCAGGACGCCGGGGCATCGGCCGGCGCGGCCGCCAACCCGTCGGTCGACGTGACCACGACGGGGAGCCTGGGCAAGACCTACGGCTCGGTGATCTCGAGCATGCAGTCCAACGCCAGCGTCGACCTGTCGGCGTTCAGCGACACGGCCACGGTCAACTGCGTCGGCGTGTCGTCGCTGCAGGGTGATGCGTCCGGCAACGCGTCGGCGCTCGACAACGCGATCTCGCAGAACGAGTCGAAGATGATGACGCTGCGCACCGACATCCAGGCCAACACGGCGCTGATGAGCAAGCTCGAAACGAGCTGTGCCGGTATCGCCAACTTCGACGTCAACAAGATCATCTCGGTCGAGTCCGGCGCCGACGGCACCTGGACGTTCTACGTCGACGACCGCGCGTCCTGACCACGGGCGCGCCAGCATCGGCAGGGCGGGGGACGGCGGTTCCCCGCCCTTTTTCCTGCCGGCGGCTCAGTTCGCTCCGGCGCCGCCGCGGGGACGCTTGCGGTAGAAGGCGACGGCGCTGTCGATCACCTCGTCGAGCAGCTTCGCGCCGTCCTGCAACTGCGGGTCCGGCTGCGTCCTGCCGATCACCGAAATGCCGAGGATGCGGATGGCATAGGCGAGCTTGTCCTTGCCGTCCCGGTGCAGGGCGTTGCCCTGGGATTCGAAGTCGCGGAGCAGGCCGTCATACGCCTCCCGGGTGAGGCCGGCCTTGAGTTGCCGCCACGAGCGGAAGGGGGACTGGGCGAGCAGGCCCGCGGCCATATGGCCGAGCAGCCACATGGCCTCGGCGTCCTTGGTGCCGCTGGCCTTGAGCTCCTTGAGGATGGAAACGAGATGCTGTTTGTAGGCTTCGGCGGGGGTGGTCATCGTTCCTGCTGCGCGTGAAAAGGCCCGTTCATCCCACACACATGGAAATGGGCCGCGGCGCAACCCCCTGGGCGCACCAGAGGGCGAAAAACGGGGAGGTTCGCATGCGCCTGCCGCTGCTTCTGGCACTGGCCGTGGTCGCGGGGCTCGCGGGTCCCGGTACCGTCCGTGCGCAGTACGTCATGGATCTGGGCAACCTGATCGCTGCCATCCAGGTCGGCGATTTCGGCGACGATGTCGAGCGCCTGGGGGAAGCGCGGACCGTCTATGTGGAAGGCGTGGCGCGCCTGTCGGGCATGCGCATCAGCGGCGCCGTCCTCGATGCGACGCTCGCCCGCCGCGCGCGCGTCCTCGCCTACCTGCGGGCGCAGGTGCGGCTGGTGCCGCAGGCGATCAAGGCGCTGGCGCGCCACCGGGCGACGCTGGACCAGGTGATCTTCCTCACCGCCACCAGCGACGGCACCGCGACGATCTATGTCGACGACCGCTAAAGCCCTGAAGGAAAACGCATTCCTGGTTGGCTCAGGGAAACCACGCCATGCGGGGAACGATATCGGCGCCTCGCTCATTAACCCTGCAAGAAAGAAGGACGGAGTTGCCGGGATCCGGCGACAGCAACCGTCCGGCACTTGGCCGCCGCCCCCCGGCGGACCACCTTCTCGGCGTAGTTCGCAAGGGCTGACGCTCCCTCGTGGACGAAACCGAAGGGGCGCGGAACTCCGGTTCCGCGCCCTTATCTTTGTTCCGGCCCAGCGGTCAGTTCGCGCGCGTCGAGCGGGGCCAGGGGCGGGCGCCAGCCCAGGGCGGCGAGCGCCGAGCCGTCGATGACGAGGTCGTCGAGCAGTTGTTCGGCGAGGTGGGCCCGCCCGGCGGCAACGAGGGCCGCCCGCAGCAGCGGCACCGGGACCTTCACCAGCCGGGCCGGCCGGCCAAGGGCGCGCCGGATCAGCCGCACCATGTCGGCCAGCGACAGCGGCGGCCCATCGGTGACCGGGAAGGTGCCCCCGGCGGCGCCTGGGTGCGCGGCGAGGAACAGCAGCGCATCGCACAGGTTGGAGCGGCCGACCAGGCTGCGGCGGTTGTGGACGGCACCGAACGGCAAAGGCAGGGGGGAATCGCACAGGCGCAGCAGCCTCGCAAAGTTCGCCCTGGCGTCGCGGCCATAGACCAGCGGCGGGCGGACGATGACGGTCTCGATCTCGTCGCTCCTTGCCGCGATGGCCTGTTCGGCATCGCGCTTGGAGCGGCCGTACGGGGTATCGGCGGTCGCCGCGTGGATGGAGGAGACGAAGACGACGCGGCGCACCCCCTGGGCGATGGCAGCGTCCAGCAGCTGCCGCGTCAGGCGGTGGTTGATGGCGTCGAAATCGGCCTCCCGCGCGCCGCGATGGGCGAGCCCCGCCAGGTGGATGACGGCGTCGACGCCCTCCAATGCGGGTGCCGCCAGGTCGGCGCGGCCGAGTTCGAGCACGGGTATCCCGCGGCTGCGCAGCAACGCGACCAGCGCGCGGCCGATGAAGCCGCTGCCGCCCGTCGTCGCCACCTTCCCCAGGATTGCCGGCTCGTCCATGGCCGGGGTGTAGCACGGCCGTCGGGCCGCGCAAGCCAGGCGGCCGCGCCGCGGGCAGGCTCCTACTGCGCCGGAGCGGGCACGCTCGGCGTGGCTTGGGCGGCCTCGAGCTCGCGCTGCAGCCGGGCTTCCTCCTCCACCTTGGGGCGCGAGAAGCGCGCCAGCAGCAGGTAGGCGACCGGAGTCAGGTAGAGCGTGAAGATGGCGGCAAACCCCAGGCCGCCCACCATGATCCAGCCCAGCGCCGCCCGCGCTTCGGCGCCGGCGCCGCCGGCCAGGATCAGCGGCGCGCCGCCCAGCACCGTCGCGATCATGGTCATCGTCACCGGCCTGAGCCGGATGTTGGAGGCGTTCTCCACCGCCTCGCGCACGCTCATGCCGCGGTCGCGCAGCTGGTTGGCGAACTCGACGATGAGGATGCCGTTCTTGGCCATGATGCCGACGACGAGGACGAGCCCGATCTGGCTGTAGACGTTGAGCGTGCCGCCGGTGACGAGCAGCGCGAAGACGGCGCAGGCCAGCCCGAACGGCACCGTCACCATGACGATCACCGCGCTCCACACGCTCTCGAATTGCGCGGCGAGGACGAGCAGGATCACCACCAGGGCGAAGCCGAAGGTGATGACAAGGCCGTTATTGGCGTCGCCGATGGTGCGCGCTTCCGCCAGCGGCAGGATGCTTGCGCCCTCGGGCAGGTGGGGGCGGGCGATCGCGACCGCCTCGGCGTAGGCGTCGCCGAGGGCGAAGCCGTCGCTCAGCGAGGCGGTGACGGTGACGGCCCGGCGTTGCTCCTCGCGCCCGAGATTGGGCGCGATCGGCGCCTCGGTGAGGCTGGCGATGGTCGACATCGGCACGTAGCGGCCCTCCGCCGTGCGCACGAAGATGGATTCGAGGTCGCGCGGGTCGTTGACCGGGCTCGAGGTCGAGACCATGCGCACCGCATAGCTGCGGTCGTTGATGAACACGGTGCCGATAGTGGTGCCGTCGATCATCGCCTGCATCGTCGTGCCCAGGCCGTTGATGTCGATGCCCAGCGCCGCCGCCTTCTCGCGATCGATGGTCAGGGTCACCTGCGGCTGCGTCGTCTCGTAGTTGACGCTGACCCGGCCCCATTTGTCGTCGCGTTCGAGTTCGGCCTTGATCGCCCCGGCCGCCGCCGCCAGCTTCTCGTAGGAGTCGCCCGCGACCGCGAACTGCAGGCCGCTGCCGCCGCCGCGGATGCCGAGGCTGTTGGGCTGCATGACCGAAGCGCGGACGCCGGGGACGACCTGCAGCATGCGGTTGATCTCGGTGACGATCTCCTGCTGGCTGCGCGCCCGCTCTTCCCAGGGCGCCAGCCGCAGGATCAGGAAGCCCGAGTTGGTGTTCGCGCCGAAGCCGGAGATCGAGTAGATGCTTTCCACCTCTCCCGACTGGCGCAGCGGCGCGACCAGGTCCTCGATCTTCTGCATCTGGGTGCGGGTGAAGTCGAGGCTGACCGTGGCGGGGGCGCTGACCCGGATGGCGATGGACGAGCGGTCCTCGGCGGGGGTCAGTTCCTGGCGCAGCGTGCCGAAGGCGACGTAGGCGGCGCCGGCGAACAGCACGGCGACGACGATCACCACCAGCGGGTTGTCGAGGCCCAGCCTGAGCGTGCGCCGGTAGAACCCGGCCAACAGGCCGCCGAAGCGTTCGAGCAGGTTGGGCGGGCGCGCGGCGTGCGGCTTGAGCAGCCGCGAGGCCAGCATCGGCGCCAGCGACAGCGCCACCACCGACGACAAAATCACGGCAATGGCGAGGGTGAAGCCGAACTCGCGAAACAGGCGTCCGGTCTGGCCCGGAAGGAAGGAGATGGGGATGAACACCGCCGCCAGCGTCGCCGTCGTGGCGATGACGGCGAAGAACACTTCCTGCGTGCCAAGCACCGCCGCCGCCCGCGGTCCCAGGCCCATGCCGCGCCGCCGGGTGATGTTCTCGAGCACCACGATGGCGTCGTCGACCACGATCCCGGTGGCGATCACCAGGGCCAGCAATGTCAGGATGTTGAGGGAGAATCCGAAGATGTAGATTCCGGCAATGGTGCCGATCAGCGCCACCGGCATGGTGACGGCGGGGATGATGGTGGCGCGCCAGTCGAGCAGGAACAGGAAGATGATGGCGACGACGCCGACGACGGCGATCAGCAGCGAGCGTTCCACCTCCTCGATGGCTCCGGAAATGAACACGGAATCGTCGCTCGAGACGCGGATGTCGACGCCTTGCGGCAGGCCGGCGCGCAGGTCCTCGACCGCCTTGCGCACCCCCTGGGAAATCGCCACGGTGTTGGACTGCGCCTGGCGCACGATGCCCAGCCCGATGCCCGACTTGCCGTCGCTGCGCAGCCCGCCGGTGCTGGATTCGGGGCCGAAGACGACGGTGGCGACGTCGCCGAGGCGGACGCGGTCCCGGATGAGGATGTCGGCGAAGGCCTCGGGCGTGTTCACCTCGGCCACTGCGCGGATGGCGATGTTCTGGTTGGCGGCGTTGAGCGAGCCGGCCGGGCTATCGAAGGAGATGGTGGCGAGCGCGGCGCGCACGTCGGCGACGCTGAGCCCGAGGCTCGCCAGCTTGAGCTGGTCGACGTCGACCTGGAAGATCTTCTGCTGCGCGCCGTTCACCTGGACTTCGGCGACGCCGGGAACGGCGGCCAGCCGCTCCGCGATCACCTCCTCGACGAGCGCCGTCAGTTCCTCGCGCGGCAGCGTGTCCGAGGTCACGGCGAGCTGCATGATGGCCTGGGCATCGGCATCGGCCTTGAAGATCACCGGCGTGTCGGCGCCGTCGGGCAGGCGGTTGGTGATGCGGCTCAGCGCGTCGCGGATGTCGGAGGTGGCGTTGTCGAGGTTGGTGCCGTCGCTGAACGTGAGCTGCACGCGGCTGCGGCCATAGGACGAGCTCGACGAGATCGAGGCGACGCCCTGCACGCGCGCGACGACGCCCTCGATGGCGGCGGTGATCTCGCGGTCGACGGTTTCGGCGGCGGCGCCGGGATAGCTGGTGCTGACCGACAGGGTAGGGCGCTCGACGCTGGGCAGTTCGCGCACCTCGACGCCGAGGAAGGCGGCCAGCCCGGCGACGATGATCAGGGCGTTGACGACGATCGCCAGCACCGGTCGGCGGACGAACAGCGAGGCGATGGCCCCGCCGCGCTCGTTCTGGCTGGCTATGGACATGGCAGCGCTCCCGAAAGCATCGTGCACGCCCGCCTCCCCATCCCTCCCCACGCAAGCGGGGGAGGGTGCCGGTCGGCGCGTGGGGCTGGATCGAGCGAGGCGAACCGGATCACACCCTCCCCCTTGCGGGGAGGGTTGGGGAGGGGGTGATGGGGCCGGTCCCGCTGCACCTCGCCCACCGTGGGGGATGCAACGGAACTGGGGAGCCTCAGTCTTCCGCCCCTCCCCCTTGCGGGGAGGGGTCGGGGGAGGGGGTGGTGCGGCTGTGCCCGATGCATGTCAGCCACCGGGGCGGGGTGCGGAAGCTTGCGCTTCGCCCGGCCTGCCGCCTTCCGACGCCATCCCGTCCAGCAGCCGCACGCTGGCCCCGGCCGTCAGCTGCTGCACGCCCTGCGTCACCACCTGGTCGCCGGCGGCGAGGGCGCCCTGCACGAGGACGCCGTCGGAATTGCGCTGGATGATGCGCACGGGCAGGCGATCGACCGTGCCGCCGGCATAGGTCCACACATACGCGCCGTCCGACGACCACTGGATGGCCAGCGGGTCGACGGACGGAAACGTCTCGCCTGGAAAGCTCATGGTGACGGAGAAACTCATGCCGGGCCGGAGCGTGCCGTCCGGGTTGGGGATGCGGGCCTGCACCTCGAGCGTGCGGCTGGCGCTGTCGACGCGGTTGTCGAGGGCGGTGACCTCGCCGGTGATGGCCGCGCCGGCGAGGGCCACGGCCGAGACCGTAACCGGCTGGCCGGTGCGGATCATGGCGGCGTAGCGTTCCGGGGCCCAGAAGCTGACCAGCAGGTGCGAGGTATCGACGACGGTGGTGACGATGCTCTGCGCCGTGACGGCGTTGCCCTCGGTGACCTGGAACAGCCCGACGGTGCCGCCGACGGGGGTCGCGATGGAGCGTCGCTTGAGGGCGAGCGCGGCGTTCTCGGCTTCCAGCCGCGCATTGTCGGCGGCGAGCTGGGCGGTGGTGAGCTGCACGTTCGTGGCGGCGTTGGCCTTGGCCAGTTCCTGCGTGCGCGCCAGCGTCGCCTCGGCATCCTTGAGCGCGAGGCTGGCGCGGCGCGCCGCGATCTCCTCGGCATCGGCGTCGAGCCTGGCGATGACGGTGCCGGCCTCGACGACCTGGCCGGGCGCGACCAGCAGCTCTGCCAGCGTGCCGCTGGCGGGCGAGGTGACCGTCACCGATTGTGCCGCCGTCGCCTCGCCGATGGCGGTGAGCCGGTCGTTGATCGTCGCCACCGTCACGGGGGCGGTGACGATCACGAGGGCGCGCCCGCC
>NZ_DASWVV010000042.1:0-16422 GCF_036406155.1 Devosia sp.
GCCGGCGGCCATGGCGATGCCGGCCGCATGCAGCAGCGCGGTCGCGGCGATGAAGCCGAGCGCGAAGTCGAGCCCCGCCGCTCCGGCCGGCATCTCGGCGCCGTGGGCGTGGCCGTGGAACACGGCGAACAGGCCCGCCAGCGCCATGGCGCCGAGCGTCGGCAGGGCGCGGCCGCTGGCCGCCGCGAGGCCGAGCACGACGCTCGACAGGGCGATGCCGAATTCGACGAAAGGCAGGTCGGTGCCGCCGGCGCCGACGAGGAAGCCCACGGTCATCATCAGCACGAAGCTCAGCGGCACCAGCAGCAGGGCGCGGCCGCCCAGCACGGCGGCCAGCACGCCCACCGCCACCATGGCGAGGACGTGGTCGAGCCCGCCCAGAGGATGCACGAAGCCGTGCAGCATCCCGGCGGCATCGCCGTGCCCGGGATGGGCAAAGGCGGCGGTGGTGGAAACGAGGGTGAAAGCCAGGGCTGCCGGCGCGCGCATCGAATTCTCCTTTCGGGGACCCGCCGTCCCCTTCGCAACACATATCGACGGCCGGTCTCCTGGCTCCGGACACTCCGCTTCGCCTTCCCGGCCGATCCGGCCAGTGGCATCGTGAAGCGACGTTTCGTCCGTCACAGTCGCGGGGGCGGCGCAGGCTCGTCCTGCTTCCCGTTTCGTGCGCCGGCGTGGCGCGCACCGTCGCTGCTATCTGTGTCAGGTCTTGTGACACAGATCAATCGGCGGGGGGAGGATTTGCCGCATGACGGCATTGCCGGGTTGGGCTATGGAGCAACCATGAGCTACTGGATGCCGAGGCTGGGGGAGGGCGTGCGGGCACTCGTCGTGCTGGCGCTGGTCTTCCTCAATTTCGGCCATATGCCGGTCGCCGCAGCCGGCGTGCCGGCCTGGGCCGGGCCCGTGTGCGGCACCCCGGCTGACCTCAAGCTTCCGGCCAAGCAGCCGGTCGCCCATCAGTGCGACGTCTGCCTCGTCGGCTCGGGCTTCGCCCTGCCGCCAGCCCTCGTCCCGCCCTGCGGCGAACTGCGCCTCGCCGGTGCCGCCGCGCCCGCCGCCATGCCGGCGGACTGGCATTACGGACAGGCGCAGCCGCGGGCCCCGCCCGCCGCCTGATCCAGGATCACGCATCGCCGGGGGGATTGCCCCCGCTTCCGCATCCGGCGCGGCCTGCCCGCTGCCGAAACCAGAGACAACAGGACAATGACCAGACCGTTTATCGCCGCCGCCCTCGCCGCCACCCTGCTCGGCGGCGCGCTCCTCACTCCCGTCGCCGCCCAGTCCATGGCCGGTCACGCCGCGCCGGCCATGCCGGCCGGCCCCGTGGTCACGCTCGGCGACCTGACCCTTGCGGGCCCCTTCACCCGCGCCACGCTGCCGGCGGCCAAGTCCGGCGGCGGCTTCCTCGCCATCACCAACAACGGCACGGTGGCCGACCGGCTGCTGTCCGCCGCCTCGGACGCGGCTGAGATGGTGCAACTGCACGAGATGAAGATGGAGGGCGACAAGATGCTCATGGCCGAAAAGGCGGCGGGCATCGAGATCCCCGCCGGCGAGACCGTGCTGCTCGCCCCGGGCGGCCTGCACATCATGTTCATGGGGCTCAGGGCGCCGTTCGTCGAGGGCACGAAGGTGCCGGTGAAGCTGACCTTCGAGCTGGCCGGAACGATCGACATCGAGCTTGCCGTCATGGCGGTCGGGGCCGCCAGTGCCGGCCACTGAGGCGTGGCGCGCGATTAGCGCTTGAGCAGGTCGGGGCGGCGGGCGCGCGTCAGCGTTTCTGCCGCCTCGCGTCGCCACCGGGCGATGCGCTTGTGATCGCCCGAGACCAGCACCGGCGGGATGTCGCGGCCCTCGAAGACCTGCGGACGGGTATAGTGGGGGTATTCCAGCAGCCCGTCGCCGAAACTCTCCTCCTGGTGGCTTTCCGCGGCGCCCAGCACGCCGGGAATGAGCCGCACCACGGCCTCCAGCACGACCATGGCGGCGATCTCGCCGCCCGCCAGCACGTAGTCGCCGATCGAGATCTCCTCGAGTTGGCGGGCCTCGATGACGCGCTGGTCGACGCCCTCGAAACGGCCGCAGACGATGACCGCGCCGGGACCAGTCGCCAGTTGCTCGGCCCGCGCCTGGGTGAGGGGGGTACCGCGCGGGCTCATCAGCAGGCGTGGCCGCTCGTCCCCCGCGGGGGAGACCGCATCGATGGCGGCGGCGAGGACGTCGGGCTTCAGCACCATGCCGGCGCCGCCGCCCGCCGGGGTGTCGTCGACGGTGCGGTGCCGGTCGGTGGCAAAGTCGCGCAACTGCGTGGCCCTGAGGCTCCATAGCCCCTCGGAGAGGCCGCGGCCGATGACCGAGGCGCCGAGCGGGCCGGGGAACAGTTCGGGAAACAGCGTGACGACGTCCGCCTGGAAGCTCAATCCGGCTCCTCTTCGCCGATCTCGGTTTGGAGCGGCACCTCGATGACGAGGTAGCCGTCCCTGATCCTGATTTCGGGCACCACCTGGCGCGTGAAGGGGTAGAGGAAGGTGTCCCCCGAACGGTGATCGCGGACCTCCAACAGGTCCCCGGCGCCGAAGTTGGGCACGGCGCTGACCTCGCCCAGCACCTTGCCGTCGGCCAGCCGGGCTTCGAGCCCGATCAGGTCGGCGTGGTAGAAATCGTCCTCGCCCTCGGGCTCGGGCAGCAGCGCGCGGTCGACATAGAGTTCGACGCCGTTGAGTGCCTCGGCCGCGTTGCGGTCGCCGATGCCCTCGAGCCGCGCCACCAGCACATTGGCGGCGGGGCGCGCCGAAAGGATGGTGATGGCGAGCCCGGGCCGGTCGGTCGCCAGCGGGCTGTAGCGCAGAAGCGCCATCGGGTCCTCGGTGAAGGAGGTGATGCGCACCTCGCCCCTGATGCCGTGGGCCGCACCGATGCGGCCCACGAGCAGCTGCTGCGACGTGGCGCCGGCCCGGGCCACGGCTTACTCGCCGGCGGCCTCGGCCGGAGCGGCAGCCTCGGCGGCGGCCTTCGCCCTGGCCTCGGCGCGCTCGGTCGCCTTCTGGCCCGGCTTGGCCTTTTCGGGATTGTTGCGCGGGGCGCGCTTCATGAGGCCGGCGGCGTCGAGGAAGCGGGCGACGCGGTCGGTCGGCTGGGCGCCGACGCTCAGCCAGTGCTGGGCCCGCTCGGTGACGAGGGTGACGCGCTTGTCGGTATCGGCGAGCTTGGGGTCGTAGGTGCCGATGCGCTCGATGAAGCGGCCGTCGCGGGGCGAACGGGCGTCGGCCACGACCACGTGGTAATAGGGGCGCTTCTTGGTGCCGGCGCGGGCAAGGCGGAGTTTCAACGACATGGGTTCAGTCCTTCGAGTTGATCCGTGTGGGTTACTTTTTCTTCGGCACGAAGCCGCCGCCGAGCCCGGGCAGGCCAGGGAAGCGGGGGGCGCCGCCCAGCCCGGGCAGCCCCGGGCCGGATTTGAGCAGCTGGCCGACATCGGTCGGCAGCTTGTCGGTAAGGTCCTTGGGCGGGGAGGCCTGCGGCAGCGCGGCGGGATCGATGCCCATGTCGCGCGCCATGCGCTCGAGCTCCCTCGGGTCGATATTGGCCATGTCGGGCATGTTGCCGAGGCCGGGCATCATGCCGCCGAGCTTGCCGCCGAACATGCCGGCGAGGCTGCCGAGGCCGCCCTTCGACACCTTCTTCATCATGTCCGCCATCTGGCGGTGCTGCTTCATCAACTTGTTGACGTCACTGACCTCCACCCCGGCGCCGGCGGCGATGCGCTTGCGGCGGGAGGCGTTGAGCAGGTCCGGGTTGGCCCGCTCCTTCTTCGTCATCGAGTTGATGATGGCGATCTGGCGGTCGAACACCTTGTCGTCGAGATTGGCGCCCGCGATCGCCTTCTTCATCTGGCCCATGCCCGGCATCAGGTTCATCAGCGAGCCCATGCCGCCCATCTTCTTCATCTGCAGGAGCTGGGCGCGCAGGTCCTCGAGGTCGAAGGTGCCCTTCTTGAGCTTCTTCGCCATCTTCTGGGCGTCTTCGGCGGAGACGTGCTGCGCCGCCTTCTCCACCAGCGAGACGATGTCGCCCATGCCGAGGATGCGGTCGGCGATGCGGGAGGGGTGGAAGTCCTCGAGCGCGTCGAGCTTTTCGCCGGTGGCGATGAGCTTGATCGGCTTGCCGGTCGCCGCCCGCATGGACAGCGCCGCGCCGCCGCGGCCGTCGCCGTCGACGCGGGTGAGCACGATGCCGGTCAGATCGACGCGCTGGTCGAAGGAGCGGGCGAGGTTGATGGCGTCCTGGCCGGTGAGCGCGTCGGCGACGAGGAGGATTTCGTGCGGGTCCGAGACCGCCTTGATCTCGGCCGTCTCCGCCATCAGCTCCTCGTCGACATGGGTGCGGCCGGCGGTATCGAGGATGAGCACGTCATAGCCGCCGAGCCGGCCCTCGCGCAGGGCGCGGCGGGCGATCTCGACGGGCGTCTGCCCGGCGACGATGGCGAGCGTATCGACGCCGACCTGCTCGCCGAGCACCCTGAGCTGCTCCTGCGCCGCCGGGCGGCGGGTGTCGAGCGAGGCCAGCAGCAGCTTCTTGTTCTGCCGCTCCTTGAGGCGCTTGGCGAGCTTGGCGGTGGTCGTGGTCTTGCCCGAGCCCTGCAGGCCGACCATCATGATGGTGACCGGCGGCGTGGCGGCGAGGTCGACGGGGACGGCCGTCTCGCCGAGCACGCGCACCAGCTCGTCATGGACGATCTTGACCACCTGCTGGCCCGGCGTCACCGAGCGCGTGACCTCGGCGCCGACGGCGCGGTCGCGTACCTGCGCGACGAAGGCGCGCACCACCTCGAGCGAGACGTCGGCCTCGATCAGGGCGCGGCGGACTTCGCGCAGCGCCGCGTCGACGTCGCCCTCGGAGAGCGCGCCGCGGCCTCTGAGGCCATCGAAGATCTTGCCAAGCCGGTCGCTCAGGCTTTCAAACATCGCTCGTTCCCTTGTTCCCACGTCGCGGCATGGCCGCAATATGGGCGCCGTCCCGCCAAAGCCCAAACGCCGAGCGCGCCCGCGGGCGCTGACGCTGGCGGGCGGTGACCTCCGGGATCTCTTTATACCTTTGCGGGTCCCGGTCGGTGGCTCAGGCTCGGGCCTGACGGAATAGTGGGGCTGCGATAGAGGGGAAGCGCGGCGGAGTCAAGGAAAAGGGCGCGGCGCCCCGGCCCGGCCGTCGCCCGCCGATTCCGGTTGACCGGCTGCCGCCGCCTGCCGGAAAATGCGGCGTCCAAGTCGTATCAGAGCAATAGGGAGGACTTATCATGAGAACGTTGCTTCTTTGTGCCGTCTTCTTATTGACCAGCATCCTGCCGCCGCAGTTGGCTGCAGCGCAGGACGATCCGATCGACAGTTGTACGCAGG
Source organism: Devosia sp. (assembly GCF_036406155.1). Taxonomy (GTDB): domain Bacteria; phylum Pseudomonadota; class Alphaproteobacteria; order Rhizobiales; family Devosiaceae; genus Devosia_A. Next base: position 5,397 of record NZ_DASWVV010000042.1, read on the forward strand.
GCGATTTCGACTGCGTCGGCCGCGCCCTCAACGACAGGCTTCGGGTCATCCTCGAGCGCAACCCCGAACTGCTCGCGATGGCGCCGCCGGCCTTCAAGCCCGACAGCACCGTGGTCTCCATCGCCGGCCCGGGGCAGACCGACGAGGATGCCTTCCCGGCCGCGGGGTGCGGCACGAAGATGCGGCTCACGGTTACCGGCCAGGGCGGGGCGGTGGGCTATATGCAGTGCGGCGCCGTCGTCATCCAGTGCATCGTCACCCGCGGCACGAGCTGCGAGACGACCGGCCAGGTGGAGGCAAAGGCGGCCGGCAAGTGCGGCATTGCCGCCACGCCGAACGGGCCGGCGACGGCCGTTTGCGAGTCGCAGACCTGAGCGCGACGCGGGGCAGGCGGCCCTACACCTTGTAGCCGATGCGGAAGCCGCCCCAGTGCCGCCCGTGCACCGTGATCGGGGCCGAGCAGTCCTTCATCAGCACGAACTTGCCGCCGCCCATGTCGCGCCGGTAGGTCTGCAGCAGGAACGGCCTTTCGCTGCGCCCGGCGGCGAGGCCGGTGCGGTCGTTGAACAGGCGCCGGTTGCGGCAGTTGGCGGCGTTCCACACCGGGTCCTTGCCCTGGCGCTGCGAATAGACGCGGTTGTGGGTGGGCAGGTAGCCGTTGCGGTCGACGGCGGCGCAGAAGGTGATGCGCGGATCGAAGCCGAGCACCGGCTCCTGCAGCGGCGGCAGGTGCCGGTCGGTGAAGGGCACGAATCGCGTCAGCAGCTGCTGCGGGTCGGTGCCGGGCACGGGGCGGTAGGCTTCGTCGAACAGTTCGGCCTGGGTGAGCTCGCCGCGGGCCAGCGCCGCCTCGAACAGGCGGGCGATGCGGCCGGCGATGTCCTGCGCCAGCTCGATGATCGGGGTGTCCTCGGTGCGGATGCCGCTCTGGGCGATGAACAGCATCAGGTCTTCGGAGACGGACAGGATCGCCCTGGTGCGCTCGTCCGCCATGTCGAGATGCAGCTTGGATTGGTCGACGGTCGCCACCAGCCCGTTGAGCCGCTCCTCGACGGCGGCAAAGCCGGTGATGTTGGTCTCCACCGGCCCTTCCATGGCGACGATCTCTTCCACCAGGTCGCCCACGGAATCGACCAGCGTGTGCAGCGTTTCGGTGGCGCGGGTGGCGGTGCCGCTCTCGGCAATGGCGTCCTGGGCCGCGGCGGCGTTCTCGTTGGCCCGCGTCTTGAGGCCTCCGAGCGTGCCCGATAGGCTGATGAGGTGCCCGGCGCTCTGCGCCGAGAACTGGGCGATCTGGTCGGCGAGATCCTTCACCGCGTTGGCGATGATGGCGAAGCCGCGCCCGGCGTCGCCGGCGCGTGCCGCCTCGACGCTGGCGTTGAGCGCCAGCAGCCGCGTCTCCCGGGCGATCTGCTCGATGGCGGTCGAGGCCGCCCTGACATCCTTGAGCTTGTCGTCGACCTCGTCGAGCGCGGTGCGGAATTGCAGGGCCCCTTCGCCGAGGGCGCGCATGGTGCCGGTCGTGCGCTCCACCACGCTGCCCATGGTGGCGGCGCTGTCCTGCAGCACGCCGCGCGTCTCGACGGCGGCGGTGCGCGTGCGCCGCATCAGGCCGGCGAGTTCGGCATTGGTGTCGTTCATCGCCGCGGCGGCCTGCATGGCGGCACCGGCGTGTTCGGCCTGGGTCCGCCCGATCGCCGCCAGGTCGGCGACGATGCCGGCGACGTCGGCGATGTCGACGCCTAGCCGGCCGGCCCTTTGCCCGATATCGGCCAGCTGATCGGCGGGCGGATCGTCCTCCCGCAACGCTAAGGATGGCATGGCAGTCCCCCCTCTTGAGCAGAGATTGCGCCGCAAAACGATAACGAACCTTTAACCATGCGGGGTGCCGCCCGGTACCCGCGCGGCGAGCGCCTTGAGGCGATGCTTGAGCCGTTCGCGCCCCGCATAAAGGCGCGCGAGCAGCTCCATCCGCCAGCGGCTGCGGCCCACGATAAGCGTCGCCATCTCCTTGTAGGCGTTGAAGAAATTGAGGGCGGAATGGCCTTCCGCAGTGGCGGCGGCATCGACGGCGCCGGGCCTGCCGGCGGCATAGAAGGCTTCGATCAGGGCGTATTCGAGGGCCATGCCGGGGCCGAGTTTGCGGTGCCGCTCGTCATAGGCGATCTTGGGGGTGAAGGCGGTGTCGCCGGTGCGGATGGAGAGCTTCATGGCGATCGGCGTGCCGTCGAGCAGCAGGCTGTCGATGGCGGCGAGCGGGGCGGCATAGGCCTGCCGGGCGAAGGCCGCGTCGGCGGGGCGCGACAGGAACGACGTGCCCTTCTCGCCCTTCCAGCCGGCGTGTTCGAGCCTGAGGAAATCCTCGAGCCGCGCGGCGACCGGCCCCGCTTCGTGCACCTGCTCGAGGTCGATCGTGCCCAGTTCGTGCAATCGGCGCATCGTGCGGCGGACGTCCTTGAGCCGGTTCTTGGACAACACGGCCCCCAGATGCGCCTCGAAGCCGTCCGGAAGGCGGGTGAGGAAGGCGCGCTGATACGGGTTGGCCGGGCGCACCGCCATTCGCCGCGCGGCGGCCCCGTCGCGGATGAGGCCGGCGAGGGGCGTGGCGAGGTCGATGTCGGGCAGCACCCATAGGCCGTGCGGCACGCCCCGCGCCACGAGGCCGAGCCAGGTGTCGACCACCTCCGCCGCGTGGTCACGGTGGACCAGCGGCGTGCCGCAGAACTGGTAGCGGTTGGCGGCGCCGAAAGCGGTGCCCGGCATCGGTACGAGGCCGCGGCGGCCGAACGGGAACAGGCCGGCAAGCGCACCGTCCGCGGCGCGGATGGCGAGCGCCCGTACCCCCCGGCCGCTGTCGATGGTCGCGAGCCCGGCCAAGACGTGGGGGCGGGCGTAAAACGGGTTCTCGACCAGCGCCGCCGCGGCGAGCGCATCCCAGCCGGCCGGCTCGAGCGCGGCGAGGCCGGCGGCATCGAGGAGAGCGTGCGGCAATGCCGGCGCCGCCATGCTAGCCGGCCTCCCCGGGCGTGCCGCCGCGCGGACTCCGGCCGGCCAGCGCCAGGGCGCGCAGGCGCTTGAACGTGCCGAACAGCAGCGGGCTCTGCTTGATGCCGCGCTTGAGCGCCCGCATCCCCATGATCGCGGCGCCGGCCAGCCTGCCGGCGGGAGTGAGGCCGATGGCGGCGTCGTAGACGGTGCGCCGCTCCGTCCAGTCGGCCTTGTAGGCGAACTCGCCGAGGCCCATGTCGATCGAGGTGATGCCGGCGGCGGCGAGCTCGGGCAGCAGCTCGTGCATGAGGATGCCGATGAGGCTGTATTTCGCCGCCGGGCCCGAGGCGGTGGAGTTGATGTATTGCGAATAATGCGGCCCGGCACAGGTGCCGCACGAGGTGGCAAGGATGTGGTCGCCGGCCCACAGGGCATGCAGGCGCATGGCGGGCAGCGCCGGCCCCGAAGCGGCGGCGCGGCGGAAGAAGGCGACGCACCAGTCCTCAGCGAAGACGTTGGGGATGCCCATCTGCGCGAAGCGGGCGCTGCGCTGCGCGAGGAAGGCGGCATGCACGGCCGCGATCTCCTCGGGGCTGTCGGCGCGGCGCACCGTCACCGGGCCGAGCGTTTCGGACAACCGCCGCATGCCGCGCAAAATGTTGCGCCGCTGCCGCGCGCTCAGCCGCAGGCTGTCGCCGGCGGGGGAGATGGGGGCGAGATAGAGCGGATCGGGCGCCGGCTGGTGCGGGAAGGCGAGAAGCGGGTTGGCGAGCCCTTGCCAGTCGGCCGGCAGGTTGCCGAGCAGCACGACGTCCAGTCCGCCCGCTTGCCGGCCGATGTCGGCCAGGAGGCGGCCGAGCACCGGGCGCGTGAACCCGGGCGCCGCCTCGGGCCGCACGATCAGCCAGTCGGCATTGGCGATGTCGGCGCCGATCGGGGTGGCGACGCGCAGGCCAAGCCGGCGCGTCACGGCGAGGGGGAGCAGCGCCACGGGGGCGGCGCCGTCGTAGACGACGGCGACGGCGCAAGTTTCCTGCGGCCGTTTCCGGCTGGCACGCAGCGCCGCGATCCAGTCAAAGCGCTGGTAGGGAGTGAGCACGCCGGTGCGCTCGAGCTCGCGCCAGGGCGCCTCGGCCGCCTCGATGCTCGCGTGCACGGCGAGCCGGAACGGCGTGCCGGCGACGTCGCGCAGTGCATCCGGGGAGGCGGTGGACGACATAGGCGAGAGGCTCCGTGTGCGGGCACGGCGGAACCCATAGCGCGCTTTCCTCACGCAAATGCTAACCCGGGCCGGGGCGGGGCCGCTGCCGTGCCGCCTGGTTAAGCCAGGGTGAACGCGGCCGTGCCGGATGCGATGGCCGCTGCCGGTCCGCTGCGGCCAACACTGGCAATTGCCGCCAACATCCGCCATATAAGCCCGATCAGGTCCCCGCGAGGCTACAGTGAGCAGCGTACCGTTTCTCAAGATGAACGGACTGGGCAACGAGATCGTCGTCGCCGACATGCGCGGCCGCGCCGATCGCGTCACGCCGGCCGCCGCCATCGCCCTCAATGCCGACCCCGCGACCAGGTTCGACCAGGTCATGGCCATCCACGACCCCCGGACCCCCGGCACGGCCAATTATATCGAGATCATCAATTCCGACGGCTCGCTGGCGCAGGCCTGCGGCAACGGCATGCGCTGCGTGGTGCAGGCGCTTTCGGCTGAGGGGGGCGGCAAGCGGTTCGTGTTCGAGACGCTGGCGGGGATCCTGACCGCCGAGGAGCATGCGGACGGGCTGATCTCGGTCGACATGGGCACGCCCAAATTCGCCTGGTACGACATTCCGCTGGCCGAGGAGTTCGCCGACACGCGGCAGATCGAGCTGCAGGTCGGCCCCATCGACGCCCCGGTGCTGCATTCGCCCTCGGTCGCCTCCATGGGCAACCCGCACGCCACGTTCTGGGTGCGCGACGACGTGTGGAGCTACGCGCTCGACCGCTTCGGGCCGCTGCTCGAGAACCACCCGATCTTTCCCGAGCGCGCCAACATCTCCATTGCCCAGGTGGTGGCGCCGGACCATATCGTGCTGCGGACCTGGGAGCGCGGCGCCGGCCTCACCCGCGCCTGCGGCACGGCCGCCTGCGCCGCCGTGGTCAACGGTGCGCGCACCCGGCGCACGGCGCGCAAGGCGACGGTGACGCTGCCGGGCGGCGACCTCGCCGTCGAATGGCGGGAAGATGACCATGTGGTGCTGACCGGGCCGGCCGAGCTGGAATTCGCCGGGCGACTCGATCCGGCTACCGGCGCCTTCGTGCGCGACCGGCAGGACGTGGCCTGATGGCGGTCGAGACGCTCACCTTCGGCTGCCGCCTCAACGCCTACGAGTCCGAGGTGATGAAGGCGCAGGCCGAAAAGGCCGGGCTCGACAACGCCCTGATCGTCAATACCTGCGCGGTCACCGGCGAAGCCGTGCGCCAGGCGCGCCAGCAGATCCGCAAGGCCAGGCGCGACAATCCCGGGCGGCGCATCATCGTCACCGGTTGCGCCGCCCAGACCGAGGCGCGCAGCTTCGGCGACATGGCCGAGGTCGACCTCGTCATCGGCAACGACGACAAGCTCAAGGCCGAGAGCTACGCCGCGCTGGCCCTGGGCACGCCGCTCAACGACAAGGTCCAGGTCAACGACATCATGAGCGTGCGCGAGACCGCCGGCCACCTCATCGAGGGCATGGACGGACGCGCGCGCGCCTTCGTGCAGGTGCAGAACGGCTGCGATCACCGCTGCACCTTCTGCATCATCCCCTATGGCCGCGGGCCGTCGCGTTCGGTGCCGCCGGCGGCGGTGGTCGAGCAGATCCGGCGGCTCGTCGACCACGGCTATCGCGAGGCGGTGCTGACGGGCGTCGACATAACAAGTTATGGGCAGGACCTGCCGGGCGCGCCCAGCCTGGGCACGCTGGTGCAGGCCATCCTCAACCAGGTCCCCGACCTGCCGCGGCTCAGGATTTCCTCGATCGATTCGATCGAAGTCGACGGGCCGCTGTTCGACGCCATCGCGTCGGACCGCCGGGTGATGCCGCATCTGCATCTGTCGCTGCAGTCGGGCGACGACATGATCCTCAAGCGCATGAAGCGCCGGCATCTGCGCGCCGACACGCTCGCTTTCGTGGCCAGCGTGCGGGCGCAGCGCCCCGACGTGGTGTTCGGCGCCGACATCATCGCCGGCTTCCCCACCGAAACCGACGCCATGTTCGAGAACACGCTCGGCATCGTCGAGGAGGCCGGCCTCACCTATCTGCACGTGTTTCCGTTTTCGCCGCGCGTGGGGACGCCGGCGGCCCGCATGCCGCAGGTCAGCCGCAAGGTCGCCAGGGACCGCGCGGCGCTGCTGCGGGCGGCCGGCGACGAGCGCTATCGCAGGCATTGCGCGAGCCGGGTAGGGCAGGTGGAACAGGTGCTGGTCGAGAGCGACGGCATGGGCCGCACCGAGCAGTTCACCCCGATCGCGGTCCCCGGCGGGGCGCCCGGCGAGATCGTTTCGTTGCGCGTCGTCGGGGTAGACGGACACGGCCTCGTCGGCGAGGCAGCAAGGACGGCAGCGTGATGGCCGAAAAGAAGAAGGGCTTTTTCCAGCGGCTGTTCGGTGGCGGCGACGCCGCCCCGCCGGAGCCGGCGGCGCCCGCCGAGGCGGCCGAGCCGAGCGTCGCCTCGCAACTCGAGGCCGATATCCTGCTCGACGAGGTGGTCGAGGCGGCCCCCCTGGTGCTGCCGCCCGAGCAGGAGCTGGCCCTCGCCCGGGCACTGCACGAGGAGGGTCGCAGCATCACGCCGGCGCCGGTGCCGCCGGCCCCGCCCGAGGAACCCCCGGCCCCGCCGGAGCCGTTCCCGGCCCCGCCTCCGGTCGAAGTGCCGGTGCCCCCGGTGGAAGTTCCTCCGCCGCCCGCCGAGATCCCCGAGCCGCCGGTCGAGGTGCCGCCGGCCCCGGCCGGACGCGACCTCGCCGGCCCGCCCGAAACCACGATCGACTATATCGAGCAGGTCGAGGCGGCCGAAGCGGAGGCGATCGCGCCGGTCTCCGGGCCCGAGCCGGCGAAGAAGCCGGGCTGGCTGCAGCGGCTCACCTCGGGGCTCAAGCGCTCCTCCGACCAGCTCACCGGCGGGCTGGCTGCAGTGTTCACCAAGAAGAAGCTCGACGAGCAGATGCTCGAGGAGCTCGAGGATCTGCTGCTGCAGTCCGATTTCGGGCTCGAGATGGCGGCGGCGGTGACCGACCGGCTGCGCCGCGAGCGCTTCGAGCGCGCCATCACCGCCGATGAGGTGCGCGCCGTGCTGGCCGCCGAGATCGGCAGGGTGCTGGCGCCGGTGGCGAAACCCCTGGTGCTTGACGCCGCGCACAAGCCCTTCGTCATCCTCATGGTCGGGGTCAACGGCTCCGGCAAGACCACCACCATCGGCAAGCTCGCGAGCCTCTACCGCAGCCAGGGCCGGACGGTGATGCTGGCCGCCGGCGACACTTTCCGTGCCGCCGCCATCGAGCAGCTGCAGGTCTGGGGCGAGCGCACCGGCGCGCCGGTGGTGGCGCGGCCGGCGGGCTCGGACGCTTCGGGGCTGGCCTTCGAGGCGGCGACGCGGGCGCGCGAGGAGGGCGCCGACATCCTCATCATCGATACCGCCGGGCGCCTGCAGAATCGCGACGAACTGATGGGCGAACTCGAAAAGCTCATCCGCGTGATCCGGAAGGTCGACCCGACCGCCCCGCACGCGACGTTGTTGACGCTCGACGCCACCACCGGACAGAATGCCCTTAATCAGGTCGAAATCTTCGGCAAACGTGCCGGCGTCACCGGGCTGGTGATGACCAAGCTCGACGGCACCGCGCGCGGCGGCATCCTCGTCGCCATCGCGCAGAAATTCGGCCTGCCGGTGCATTTCATCGGCGTCGGCGAAGGCGTGGACAACATCGAGGCGTTCGCGGCGGATGATTTCGCCGCGGCGATTGCAGGACGGCACTGATGGCGATCGAACAGGGCAATCACGGGCAGGCCGGCTGGGCCGAGCTGAAGCAGCCGCTGATCAAGCTGGCGCTCGAGCTCGGGCCGCTGCTGGTGTTCTTCGCCGCCAATGCGCTGGGCGACGACGCGCTGGCTGCCTGGCCGGCGCTAAGCGCCTGGTTCAGCGAGCCCATCATCCTCGCCACGGCCGTGTTCATGCTGGCCATGGCGATCTCGCTGGTGCTCTCCAGGCTGATCCTCAAGCGCGTGGCGGTGATGCCGCTGGTCACCGGGGTGGTGGTACTGGTGTTCGGCGGGCTGACGCTCTATTTGCAGGACGACACCTTCATCAAGATGAAGCCCACCATCGTCAACGGGCTGTTCGGGGCGGTGCTGCTCGGCGGGCTGCTGTTCGGCCAGTCGCTGCTGCGCTACGTCTTCGGCGACGTCTACAAGCTCAAGCCCGAGGGCTGGCTGGCTCTCACCGTGCGCTGGGGCATCTTCTTCTTCGTGCTGGCCGGGCTCAACGAACTCATCTGGCGCAACTTCTCGACCGATCTGTGGGTGGCGTTCAAGGTGTGGGGCATCATGCCGCTCACCCTGGTATTCTCGATGTTCCAGCTGCCGCTGCTCAGCCGCTACGCGCCGGAGCCCGCCAGCCCCGCCGAGTGACGGGGCCTCAGCCGGCGGCCGCCCGCGCAATGGCGGGCAGCAGCTCCTGCTCAAGGCTGCGCGGCGAGATCGGGCCGACATGCTTGAAGACGATGATGCCGTCCGCGTCGACGACGAAGGTCTCCGGCACGCCGTAGACACCCCAGTCGATGGAGACGCGGCCGGCGGCGTCGGCGCCGACGGCGTCGTAGGGATTGCCCAGTTCGGCGAGGAAGGCGCGGGCGTTCTCGGGCGCGTCCTTCTGGTTGATACCGTAGAGCGCCACTCCGGTGCGCTGCCTGAGCGCGCTCAGCAGCGGATGCTCGTCGCGGCACGGAATGCACCAGCTGGCAAAGACGTTGACGACGCTCACCTTTCCCGTCAGCGCCGCGCTGTCGAAGCCGGGCACGCCCAGCCCCGCGACGGCGGGCAGCGTGAACTGCGGCACCGGCTTGTCGATCAGCACCGAGCGCACGAGGCTGGAATCGCGGTCGATGTTGAGCGCGAACACGGCGACCAGCGCCACCAGCACGAGCAGGGGCAGGGCGAAGAGGGCGAGCCGCTTCAAGGCGCGGATCCGGCCGAGCGGCGGCGGATGCCGCGGTCCTCGAGCGCCTTGAGCCGCCGGGCGACGCGGCGCGCGTCCCACACGACCCAGAGGCTCAGCGCGGCGACGAACGCCGCCGCCCCGGCATAGGCCCAGGCGATGTAGACGGCGTGCTCCATCAGCCGGCGTCCCCCGCCGCCAGCGCCGCTTGCCGCGCCATCGTCTCGGCACGGCGGCGCAGGATCTCGGTGCGCATGCCGACGATGTGCAGCGTCGCGAACAGCAGCGTGAAGGCCGCCATCATGACCATGAGCGGGGTCAGGATGGAGGGGGCCATCTTCGGCCCCTCGGCAGTGAACACGCTGGCCGGCTGGTGCAGCGTGTTCCACCAGTCGACGGAAAACTTGATCACCGGAAGGTTGAGCGCGCCCACCAGGGTGACGATGGCGACGACGCGCCCGGCCCTGAGCTGGTCGTCGAAGGCGCGCCACAACGCGATGATGCCGAGATAGATGAGCAGCAGCACCAGCGTCGAGGTCATGCGCCCGTCCCACTCCCAGAACGTGCCCCAGGTGGGCCGGCCCCACAGCGCGCCGGTATAGAGCGCCAGCGCCGTGAAGGCCGCCCCGAGCGGGGCGGCGGCCTTGCCGGCGACGTCGGCGAGCGGATGCCGCCACACCAGCGTCCCCAGCGCCGACGCCGTCATCGTGGCGTAGACGAACTGGCTCAGCCAGGCATTGGGGACGTGGATGTACATGACCCGCACCATGTCGCCCATCTGGTAGTCCTCGGGCGAATTGAAGAAGGCGAACCACAGCCCGATGGCGAAGACGATGACGGTGAGGACGGCGAGCGGGAGGACGACCAGCCGGCTCCAGGCCAGGAACCGGCCCGGATGGGCCAGGCGGCTGAACCAGTTGGGCTTGCGGGCGGCAGCGGCGGCGGTCATGGCGGTTACCTAGTCCGCGGCCGCCCGCAAGGCAAGCGCTGCGGCAAATGGCGCGAAGGCGGCGACCACGAGGCTGATGGCGGCGAGGAACAGCAGCGCCGGCCCGGCGCCGACGCCGCCGATGGCGCCGACGCCGAAGATCAGCACCGGGAGGCACAGCGGCAGGATCAGCACCGGCGCGAGCAGCCCGCCGCGCCTGAGGCTGACGGTGAGCGCGGCGCCGAGGGTCCCGAAGGCGACCAGCGCCGGGGTGCCCAGCAGCAGCGACAGCACGGCGCGCCACCAGCCGTCCCAATCCATGGACAGCAGCACGGCGAGCACCGGGGTGGCGACGATCAGCGGCAGTGCCGTCAGCAGCCAGTGCGCGATCACTTTTGCGGCAACGATGGCTTCGAGCGGGATGGCGGCATGGCGGAACAGCAGCAGCGAGCCGTCCTCGTCGTCGGCGCGGAACAGCCGGTCGAGGCCGAGCAGCATGGACAGGAAGGCGGCGATCCACACGATGCCGGGGGCCAGCCGCGCCAGCAGCACCCGGTCCGGGCCGATGGCGAAGGGCACCACCACCCCGATCATGACGAAGAACAGCACCAGCGTCAGCGCCTCGCCGCCGACGCGCAGGCTGAGCCGCAGATCGCGCACGACCAGTGCCAGGAACCCCTTCATCGGCCGCCCCCCAGCGCCAGCGTGCTGACGCGCGCGGGCGGACGCAACGCCAGGTCGTGGTGGGTGGCGGCGACGACCAGCCCGCCGCGCCCGAGATGGGCGTCGAGCAGCCGGCCGACGAGCAGTTCGCCGTCGCGATCGAGCGCGGCGGTGGGTTCGTCGAGCAGCCACAGCGGCCGGTCGGCGCAGAGCAGGCGGGCCAGCGCCAGCCGCCGCGTCTGCCCGGCCGAGAGATAGCCGGCCGGCAGGCCCGCG
>NZ_DASWVV010000043.1:0-5262 GCF_036406155.1 Devosia sp.
CGATGTCGGCTCATCACATCCTGGGGCTGGAGCAGGTCCCAAGGGTATGGCTGTTCGCCATTTAAAGTGGTACGTGAGCTGGGTTTAGAACGTCGTGAGACAGTTCGGTCCCTATCTGCCGTGGGTGTAGGAATATTGAGAGGAGCTGACCCTAGTACGAGAGGACCGGGTTGGACGCACCTCTGGTGGACCTGTTGTGGCGCCAGCCGCATTGCAGGGTAGCTATGTGCGGACGGGATAACTGCTGAAAGCATCTAAGCAGGAAGCCTCCCTCAAAACGAGTATTCCCTTGAGAGCCGTGGAAGACCACCACGTTGATAGGCCGGATGTGGAAGCGCAGCAATGTGTGAAGCTGACCGGTACTAATAGCTCGATTGGCTTGATCGTTCTCATTAATCAATGCCCGCAACGTTTGCCTGCCCTGGTGGCGGCACGTTGCGCATGGTTGAGATGTCAGACACCGAACGCCTGGCCCGGCATGGGAGCCCGGCGTTCATCATAACCAGAATTCACCCGAGTGTTTTTCGTCGACCTGGTGGTTATTGCAAGGGGCCCAGAACCCGATCCCATCCCGAACTCGACCGTTAAACCCCTTCGCGCCGATGGTACTAAGTCTCAAGGCTTGGGAGAGTAGGTCGCTGCCAGGTCTGCCAAGAACACTCGGTCTCTTACGACTAGAAACCCAATCGACAACGCCGGTTCCGCAAGGAGCCGGCGTTTTCGTTTGTGCGGCGTCCGCTTGCGGGGAAGCCGCGCCGGAGCTTGCGTCACCGAGGGAGCGGGGAGGGCAGCCTTGTCTCCAGGCGGGCCGGTCGCCTCCAGTCCGGAAGCGGGCGCCGGCGCTCCGGATGGCGGGCAATCTCAGCAAAGGGGCAAAGCCGCCTGCTCCCGAACCTGCAGCCAGGCGGCAGGCTCCCGAGCGAGGCCGGTGGCCGGCGCGGCAGCGTCCAGTGTCACACCGGCCAGACCAGCAGCAGCATCGGCGTCGCCACCAGGATGACGAGGATGGAAAGCGGCAGTCCGAGCCGCGCGTAGTCGCCGAAGCGATAGCCGCCCGGCCCCATCACCAGCGTGTTGCACTGGTGGCCGATCGGGGTCAGGAAATCGCAGCCGGCGCCGATGGCGACCGCCATCAGGAAGGCCTCCGGCCGGTAGCCGAGGCCGGTGGCGAAGGCGGCAGCGATCGGAGCCATGACCAGCACCGCCGCGGCATTGTTGAGGAACGGCGTCACCGCCATGGCCGCGACCAGGATCAGGCCGACTGCTCCCCAGGCGGGCAGTGCCTGCGCGGCCGTGGACAGCCAGCCGGCGATCTGGTCGGTCGCCCCGGTCGTGCGCAGCGAATCGGCGACGGGGATCAGCGCTGCCAGCATCACCAATATGGGTGGCTCGAGCTGCTCGTAGACGTCGCGCAGCGGCAGCGTGCCGACCAGGACCATCAGCGCCGCGGCGGCGAAGAAGGCCACTGCGACCGGCAACAACCCCGTGGTCGCCGCTGCCACGGCGCCGACCAGGATGGCGAGCGGCAGCAGGCCGCGGCGGATGCTGCCCAGTCGGATGCTGCGCCGCACCAGCGGCAGGCAGTCGAGCTCGCGCAGCACTTCGGGCAAGCGCTGCTGGTTGCCGTGCAGAACGATGACGTCGCCGTTCTCGAAGCGGATCTGGCCGAGCCTTTCGGTGAAGCGCTTGTCGCGCCGGCTGACGGCGAGCACGTTGACCCCGGTGCGGTCGAACAGCGCGAGCTCCTGGGCCGTCATGCCGACGAGCAGCGAATTCTGCCCGATCACCGCCTCGACGCTGCCGGCCTCGTTGTCCTGCGTCTGGTCGACGGGCATGCGGTTGGAGAGCGACAGCCCGCCCAGGGCCACCATCTTGTCGAGCGCGTCCGGCTCGCCCTCCATCAGCAGGATGTCGCCGACACGCAGCTTGGCGTCGGGAAAGGGCGTGCGGCGGCGCCCGTTGTCGCCGATGATGCCGGTGACCATGGCGCGGCCGCCGCCGAGCTTCTGCACGCTGCTCACCGTCTTGTCCATCACCGCCGAGGTCTCGGTGACGCGTGCCTCCGTCATGTAGTTCTTGATGGCGATGGCCTCGTCGAGCCCCGATTCGGCCTTGCGCCGTTCCGGCAGCAGCCAGTGGAACGTGGCGAGGAAGGCGACGCCGACCACCGCCAGCACCGCTCCCACCGGCGTGAAGTCGAACATGGCGAAGGAGGCTCCGGTCAGCTCCTCTCGGATCCGCGAGACGATGATGTTGGGCGACGTGCCGATCTGCGTCATCAGCCCGCCCAGCAGCGAACCGAACGCCATCGGCATCAGGAACATCGAGGGCGATACCCTCGAGCCGCGGGCCATCTGGAAGGCGATCGGCATCATGATGGCGAGCGCCCCGATATTCTTGACGAAGGCGGAGAGCGCGGTGACGGCGACGACGAGCGTGACCAGTTGCGCGCGCGGCCGGTCGATCGCCAGGGCGATCCGCTGCAGCGCCAGGTCGAGGATGCCGGAGCGGGCGATGGCACCGCTGACCACCAGGGCCGAGCCGACAATGACCACGATGTCGTCAGAAAATCCGGAGAAGGCCTTGTCGGCGGGCACGATGCCCAGCACCACCGAGGCGAGCAGCGCAACGACGGCCACGACGTCGTAGCGCAGCCGGTTGGAGACGAAGCCCACCATCATCAGGCCGATGACGAGAAGAGAGAGCAGTTGCGGGGTGGTCATGTCGCCTCCGGATAGCCGGTACAACGCTGCGAACCGAAAGCGGACGCACGGCCGAAGCAAAAAAGACTCGGGGGGGACGCTCGTGTCAACACGGGCGTCGTCGATGCCGGGGGCCGTCCGCCTGCCGCCCGCTCGTCACAATATTTTCGGTTTCTTCCGCCAAGAGGGGGCGCCCCCGCCAACCAAGCCGAGTCTGTGCCATCGATGAGACGCTATTTGCTCGCCTGTATGCGCCTGTCCATATTGACCGCCCTGCTGTTCGGCCCGGCCCTGCCGGCCGTGGCCCAGGTGACCATCTTCTCCCCCTTCAACCTGCCGGCCGCCGTTGACCAGGGCGTGCGCAAGCACGCCGGCATTCCCTACGCCGACGGTGAGCGCAAGAAGCTCGACATCTACCGCTCCGCCGAGGCGAAGGGGCCCGCGCCGGTGGTGATGTTCATCTATGGCGGGGCATGGCGGGCGGGCGACCGCTTCGAATACGAGTTCGTCGGCCGGGCGCTGGCGGCGCAGGGCTTCGTCGTCGTCATCCCCGATTACCGGCTGTTCCCGGAAGTGCGCTATCCCGAGTTCCTCGAGGACAATGCGCAGGCGGTCAAGTGGATCGAGGACAACATCTCCGGCTATGGCGGGGACAGCACGCGCTTCTTCATCGCCGGGCATTCGGCCGGCGCCTACAATGCGGTGATGCTGGCGCTCGATCGCTCGTTCCTGCGCGAATATGGGGTCACCATGCCGATCCGCGCCGTGGCGGGCATCTCGGGGCCCTACAATTTCTACCCCTTCGAGTACAACGAGGTGCGCGACGCCTTCGACAGCGCCCCCAGCCCCGAGGGGACGCAACCGGTCAACCTGGTGACCTCCGACGCCCCGCCGATGCTGCTCGCCAGCGGGACCACCGATCCCATCGTCCGTGTCGAGAACTCGCAGGCCCTGGCCGAGAAGCTGAAAGCGCAGGGCATCTGGGTGACCGAAAGATACTACGACGGCTTCGGCCACATGGAGCCGGTCATCGCGCTCGGCTCGTTGTGGCGCTGGCGCATGCCGGTGCTCGCCGACGTCACCGAATTCTTCCAGCGTTTCGGCGCCTTCCCGAGCGGCACGCCGCGCCCGGTGTTCACGCCCGAGCCGCCGGCAGCCCAGCAGGATCCGATGACGGCGCTGATCGCCGAGATGGATGCCATCCTGGCGCCGATCGCGGTAGGCGGGCCGAAATAGGAAATAGCCGTCGCCGTGGCCGTCCGTGCCATCACAGCGTGGGCAGGACGCGAAACCCGACCGCGACCGGCTCGGCGGGTTCGGCGATGGCAACCGCCTCGACCGCGGCCCGGCGCGGTCCCAGGCGGCAGGCGTCGAGCATGGTCTCCACCGCTTCGGCCGGGCCGGCAAACACCGCCTCGACCGAGCCGTCGAAGCGGTTGCGCACCCAGCCCGACAGGCCGCGCGAGCGCGCCTCCCGCTCCACCCAGGCGCGATAGCCCACGCCCTGCACGAGCCCGGTGATGCGCACTTGGACGGCGCGCGCCTGCATCGACGCCCCGCCGGTCAGACCGGCTCGCGGATGACCGAGGCGGCGGAACGCTTCTCCCTGCCGTGGATCACCGCCTCGATGTTGTTGCCGTCGGGGTCGAGCACGTAGGCGGCGTAGTAGCCGGGGTGGTAGGACCGTTCGCCGGGGCCACCGTTGTCCCTGCCACCGGCGGCGACGGCGGCGGCATGGAAGGCGGCCACCATGGCTTCGTCGCGGGCCTGGAAGGCGAGATGCACCCGCGAGGGCATGCCTCCAGGAGCAACGGCGTCGATGAACAGTTCGTCGGCCTGGAAGAAGTGCTCGTTGGACTGGCCGACCGGGATGTCGAGGGCGCCGAGGACGGCGACATAGAACCTCTTGCTGGCGTCGAGATCGCGGACGCGCAGGTGCACATGGTCGATCAGGCGCCCGGCATGGAACTTCATTCGGCGTCGCCCGCGGGCTTGGCGTTGAGCAGGGCGTATTTGTCCGCGCCGATGCTGTTCAGCAGCTGCAGCTGCGTCTCCAGAAAGTCGACATGGCCCTCCTCGTCGGCGAGGAGCTCCTCGAACAGGTTCTTGCTGATGTAGTCGCCGGCGCTCTCGCACAAATCGCGAGACGACTTGTAGGCCTTGCAGGCGTCGTACTCGCCGGCGAGATCGGCCTCGAGGACTTCCTTGACGGTCTGGCCGATGCGCAGCGGCGCCACCCGCTGCAGGTTGGGATGGCCCTCGAGGAAGATGATGCGCTCGATCAGCCTGTCGGCGTGGTGCATCTCCTCGATCGATTCGGCGCGTTCCTTGTCCGCGAGCTTCTGTACGCCCCAGTCGGACAGCAGCCGGTAGTGTATCCAGTACTGGTTGACGGCACCGAGTTCGAGAAACAAGGCCTCGTTAAGCCGCTCGATGACCTGGTCTTCGCCCTTCATCATCACCTCCTTCGCGCTCTTGCCGCAACGCGGCAGAGCTGGCCGGAGTTGCTTGCAATCCGGCGCCATCCTGCGCGATCTCGACGTGATAATCTTGGGTAACC
>NZ_DASWVV010000044.1:0-2211 GCF_036406155.1 Devosia sp.
AGCCGCCGTCGCCGGCCTCCTCGCCTTCGCCGCCGGCGCGCTCGCCGTCGCGCTGTCGGCAAGCCGCGTCGGCGCCATGTTCGAGGTGCACGAACGGGCCGAGGCCAATGTCTGCCGCCACCTCATGGAGCAACTCGAGGACGCCGTGCTGCGCTTCTCCGCCGATGGCGGGTTGCTCTTCGCCTCGCGCTCGACGGAGACGCTGCTCGGCTGCCGGCGCTATGAACTGCCGGGCGCCGGCCTGCTCGAGCGCGTCCACGTGCTCGACCGTCCGGTCTTCCTCACTGCCCTCGCCGATGCCAACCGGAGCGGCAAGTCCCGGCGGGTGGAATTGCGCATGCGCCGCGACGATCCCGCCGCGCCTGCGACGGCCCCGCAATTCGTGTGGGTGGAAGCGGCGTTGTCGCCGGTGATCGACCCGGCGGCGCCGCTTGCGCGCCACGAGGTGGTGGCGCTGCTGCGCGACATCACCGAACGCCGCGACCACGAAATCGAGATGCAGAAGGCGCACAGGGCGGTGGCGGAAGCCTCCATCGCCAAGTCGCATTTCCTGGCCACCATCGGGCACGAACTGCGCACGCCGCTCAATGCCATCGTCGGCTTCTCGGAGATGATGAGCAGCGGCATCGCCGGGGAGCTGGCCCCGACCCACAAGGAATATGCGAGCCTGATCCACCAGAGTGGCCTGCACCTGATCGAGGTGGTGCAGATGCTGCTCGACGTGTCGCGCCTCGAAGCGGGCAAGTTCGAACTCGCCACCGCCAGCTTCCAGCCCGAGGCCCTGGTCGAGCCGTGCCTGACCATAGTCGGGGCCATGGCGCAGGCCAAGAACGTGCGTCTGACCACCGAGATTCGCGCCGGGCTGCCGGCCATCGTCGCCGACGAGCGTGCCTGCCGGCAGATCCTCATCAACCTCCTGTCCAACGCCATCAAGTTCAGCCACGAGCACTCGACGATCACGCTGACGATGAAGCGCCAGGGCCGCTATCTCAGCATCGCCGTCGCCGACCGCGGCATCGGCATGAGCGGCGCCGATGTCGCCCGCATCGGCGAGCCGTTCTTCCAGGCCCAGGACGGTCTGGCCCGGCGCTACGAAGGCACGGGGCTCGGCCTGTCCATCGTCAAGGGCCTCGTGGAGCTGCACGGCGGCACGCTGCGCGCCATGTCGGTCCCCGACGAGGGGACGACGATGACGGTGCTGCTGCCGGTAAACGGTCCGGAAACCAAGGTGGAGGAAACTGTGTCGGTGACTCCCCTTCACCGGGACCCGGTTCCGCAGCAAATGCCCACATGGCACGACGAAAGAAAAAGAGCTCTATGACCGCAGCAACCCTCACGCACCTGCCGCTCGCGGCGGGCGGTGCCGTGTTGTCCTCCGCGGGCCGCGCCGCGCTCTGGGTATTGTCGCGCTACATGCGGGCGCCGCTGACCAACAGCGCCATCCTGTCGATGGTGACGCTCACCGCCATGGCCGGCAGTAACGCGCTCTACCTGCAGGAGCACAAGCATCCTGCCCCGCTGTTCGCGCCCCCGGCGGCGCAACAGCCGGCGCAGGCGGTCCGGATCACGCCCGTCGTTCCGGCGGAGCGGCCGAACCGGCCGGCGCCGCCCGCGCTCGAGCCGGTCACCGGCAGCATCGGTGTCGAGACCGGGCCGATCGGCAACAGCGACGTGTTCGAGATGCAGCGCAAGCTGCAGTTGCTCGGCCTCTTCGACGGCACCATCGACGGCTATTACGGCCCGCAGACCGCGCGCGCCATCAAGAAGTTCGAGGAAGTCAACGGGCTGCCGCCGCGGGGCGAGCTCACCCAGGAAATCCTGACGGTGATCCGCAACGCCCCGGGCACCGCGGTCACGCCCGCGCCGAGGCAGCTGGCAGCGCCCGAGCCGCTCGCCGGCGATCCCCTTCCCAGGGTCGAGGTGCAGCCCGTGTCCGAGGCCCCAACGGCACCGGAGACGCTGCCCGCGGTCATGCCCAGGACCGTAACGCAGGTGCAGCCGTTGCCGCCGCCCAAGCCGCTCGTGGTGGGGACCGCACCCCAGGCCCAGCCGGCGGCGCAGGCCGTGGCGGCGCCGACGCGGACGGCGCTGGGGCGCAAGCTGCCGGAGACGCCGCAGCAGGCCTTCAACATCGCGGTCGACACGGCCGGCGATGCCATCGACACCATCATCGCGGGCGTGCAGGGCGTCGCGTCACAGGCGACCGGGGCC
>NZ_DASWVV010000045.1:0-5204 GCF_036406155.1 Devosia sp.
GATTGTCGCCGCCGATGCCGGCATCGCCGACGCGCAGCCGATCACCGATACCTCGCTCTACCTTGTCGGCAAGGCCTTCGGCACGACGACGGTCAACTTGTTCTCCGACACCGGGGCGCCGGTCGGCCTGCTCGCCGTGGAGGTGGGGGCGGACACCGACGACATCGCCCGCTCCATTCGCGACGCGGTGCCGCATTCCCGGGTCAAGGTGGCGACGGTCAACGGCCGCATCCGCCTGTCCGGAACCGTCGCCGACGCCCAGTCGATGGCGAAGGTGCTCGAGATCGTCGAGCAGTACGGCAGCCCGGCGGTGATCAACACCATCACGCTGGTCGGCGGCCAGCAGGTCAATCTCGAAGTCCGCATCCTCGAAGCGCAGCGCGACGCCGGGCGCCAGCTCGGCATCCAGTGGGGCGGCAAGGTCGGCGGCATGTCGACGACCGTCGGCGGCGGCATCGAGAATCCCGCCGCCACGGCCGGGACGTTCTCGTCGTTCATCACCAGCGTGATCTCGGGCGCAGCTGGCATCGATCTCAGCGCCACCATCCACGCGCTGGAGACCAAGCGGCTGGTACGCACGCTGGCCGAGCCGAACCTGACCACGCTGTCGGGCGTCAACGCCAGCTTCCTCGCCGGCGGCCAGCTGCCGCTGCGCGTCGCCGATTCCGACGGCAACTACACCATCATCTACCGCGATTTCGGCGTGCGCCTCGTGTTCACCCCCGTGGTCCTCGAGGGCGACCGCATCCAGATCCACCTGATGCCTGAGGTCAGCGGCATCGGCAGCTATACCGAGGCGGGCGATCCGATCTTCAACACCCGCACGCTGGACGCCACCGTCGAGCTGCGGGACGGGCAGAGCTTCGCCGTCGCCGGCCTGCTGCAGAACGACAACACGCTGAGCCAGAACCAGCTGCCCTGGATCGGTGACGTCCCCATCCTGGGTTCGCTGTTCAAGTCCTCGAGCTTCCAGAAGCACGACACCGAGCTGGTGGTGATCGTCACCCCGCGGCTGGTGCAGCCGGCGACGCCCGGCCAGGTGCTGGCCTCGCCGCTCGACCGGACGCAACCGGCCAATGACGCCGAGTTCTTCGCCCTCGGCCAGATGGAAGTGACCTCCAGGATGATCGAGGACGTCCAGGCCGGGGCCGGCGTCGCCGGGCCCTTCGGCTACATCATCAATCTCGGTTCGGGGAGCGGCAGTTGAGCAGGCGGGCGTGGCCGGCGCGGGCCGGAATGGCGGTGCTGGCGGCGTTGCTGGGGCTGGTGCCCGGCGGTTGCACCTATGATTACCTGCAGCGCACCGACCGCGTCGCCTACAGCGCCGGCGATGCGGTCAAGGCCAATCTCGAGGGGCAGACGGCGAACCCGTCCAGGGCTTCGGCCTACGATACGGGCGGGCTGGGCCGGAACGGACCGGTCGTGCCGCCGCCCCCGTCGGGCCGGCGCGTGTCGGGCGGCGCCGACTGAACCCGGGCCGCGCGCCGCCTCAGGCGCGCGTCGTCGCCGCGGTGCGGGCGAGGATCTGCAGATTGTTGCCGACGACGGCGTTGCCGGGCGCGAGCGCCTCGGCCTTGCGCAAATGGGTGAGCGCCGTCCTCAGGTCGCCGCGCAGCATGTGCGAATAGCCGAGATTGTTGTGGTACTGCGCGGTGCCGCCCGCGAGCGCATAGAGCGCGGCATAGACGCGGTCGCTGAGGTCGAAGCGGCGCAGCCGGTCGTAGGAGGCGCCGAGGCCGACATAGCCCTCGGGGTCCTTGGGCGAGAGCTCGACTACGCGCTTGTAGAAGGCGGCGGAGTGGCCGAAGTCGTTGTTGCGGAAATGCGCGCGGGCCTCGGCGAGGGCGCGCTCCTTCGTATAGTCGCCGATGCCGGGCACCTCGGCGACGCGCAACTGGCCGCTGCCGAAACTGCTGGCGCCGAGATTGGCGGTGCTGCAGCCGGCCAGCGGCACCGCCGCGAACGCTGCCGCAAGAACCCCATAGCTTACGTATCTGCCGAAACGGCGACGCATCTTCCTGCCCCCTGCACGATGCCCGGCCCCACCTTCCGAGCCTGGGCTTTCCATGGCGTAAATGCAGCTGGGTTCCGTGCGCCAGGCTTAACGCGGAGTTACCTGGCGGACGCCCCGGCGCCCCCGTTTGCACGTGGCGGCAAGCCCGGCGGGCGAGTATAGATCAACCCCGCAAAGCAAGAATCGGGCGTCCGGCACGAAGCCGCAGCGACGCCGGCCAGCAGGGAGCGAGCATGACCGAAGAAAAGACCACGAGCCTCGGCGAGGCGGCGCTGCATTTCCACAGCTACCCCAAGCCCGGCAAGCTCGAGATCGTCGCCACCAAGCCCCTGGCCAATACGCGCGACCTGTCGCTCGCCTATTCGCCCGGCGTCGCCGTGCCCTGCGAGGAAATCGCCGCCGATCCGGACAAGGTCTACGCCTATACCTCCAAGGGCAATCTGGTCGCCGTGGTGTCGAACGGTACGGCGGTGCTGGGCCTGGGCAATATCGGCGCGCTGGCGTCCAAGCCGGTGATGGAAGGCAAGGCCGTCCTGTTCAAGAAATTCGCCGGCATCGATTCCATCGACATCGAGGTCAAGGAGACCGATCCGCAGCGCTTCATCGACATCGTCGCCCCGCTCGAGCCGAGCTTCGGCGGCATCAACCTCGAGGACATCAAGGCGCCCGAGTGCTTCGAGATCGAGGAAACGCTGCGCGAGCGCATGAACATCCCGGTGTTCCACGACGACCAGCACGGCACCGCCATCATCGTCGCTGCCGCCGTCATCAATGCCATGCAGCTGGTCGGCAAGGACATCGCCAAGGTCAAGATCTGCACCTCCGGCGCCGGCGCCGCCGCCATCGCCTGCATGAACATGCTGATCGCCGTCGGCGCCAGGCGCGAGAACATCTGGATCGCCGACAGCAAGGGGCTGGTGACGAAGGCGCGCGACAATTCCGTCGACCGCTGGCGCGGCGCCTTCGCGCAGGACACCGACAAGACCGAGCTCGCCGAGGTGATGGACGGGGCCGACATCTTCGTGGGCCTGTCCAAGGCCGGCGCCCTCAAGCCCGAGATGATCCAGCGCATGGCGCCCAATCCGCTGATCCTGGCGCTGTCCAACCCCACCCCGGAAATGATGCCGGAGGTGGCCAAGCAGCTGCGCCCCGATTCCATGGTGTGCACCGGACGCTCCGACTATCCCAACCAGGTCAACAACGTCCTGTGCTTCCCGTTCCTGTTCCGCGGCGCCCTCGACTGCGGCGCCACGGTGATCAACGAGGAGATGAAGGCGGCCGCCGCCCGCGCCATCGCCAGGCTGGCGCACGAGCCCGGGCTCGAGGCCTCGGCCCTCGGCGTGCCGGCCATCTTCGGGCCGGACTACCTGATCCCCAACCCCTTCGACCAGCGCCTGATCCTCAGGATCGCGCCGGCCGTCGCCAAGGCGGCGATGGAGTCGGGCGTGGCCCGCCGGCCGATCGTCGACTTCAACGCCTATCGCGACAGCCTCACCCGCTTCGTCTTCCGCTCCGGCATGGTGATGAAGCCGATCATCGAGGCCGCGCACGGGCAGGGCAAGCGCATCGCCTTCGCCGACGGCGAGGACGAGCGCGTGCTGCGCGCCACCCAGGTCATCCTCGAGGAGAAGATCGGCCGGCCCATCCTCATCGGGCGGCCGCAGGTCATCGAGCAGCGCATCGCCCGCTTCGGGCTGACGCTCAAGCCGGGGACGGATTTCGAGATCATCAACCCGCAGGACGACCCGCGCTACCGCGACTACGTGGCCCTGTTCCACTCGCTGGTCGGGCGCCAGGGCGTGACGCCCGACACCGCCCGCACCATCGTGCGTACCAACAGCACGGTGATCGGGGCGCTGGCGGTGCGGCGCGGCGAGGCCGATGCACTGATCTGCGGGCTCGAGGGCCGCTTCATCAAGCACGCCCGCGACATCCGCTCCATCATCGGGCTGGCCGACGACGCCTCCCAGCTCAGCGCTTTGTCGATGCTGATCATGAACCGCGGCGTCTTCTTCCTCGCCGACACCTACGTCAACATGGACCCCAGCGTCGAGGAGATCGTCGCCATCACCCTGCAGGCGCGCAACCACTTGAGGCGGTTCAACATCGAGGCCAAGGCGGCGTTGCTCAGCTACTCGAACTTCGGCTCGCGCGACGGCGACACCTCGATCAAGATGCGCGCCGTCTACGAGCGGCTGAAGACGGTGGCGCCCGACCTCATCGTCGACGGCGAAATGCAGGGCGACCTCGCCATTAGCGAGGCCCTGCGCGAGCGCTACGTGCCCGGCTCGGTCCTCAAGGGCGAAGCCAACCTCCTGATCTTCCCCAACCTCGAATCCGCCAATCTGTCGATGACGCTGCTCAAGGCGCTCAACGACGCGCTGGCGGTGGGGCCGATCCTGATGGGGACGCGCCAGCCGGCGCACATTCTCGCCCCCACCGTGACCAGCCGGGGCGTCGTCAACATGGCGGCGATCGCCGCGTCGGAGGCGCTGGCGGCGACGGCCAGCGCGTAGTCACAGGCCGAGGGCGCGGGCCCGCTCGGCCAGGTCGACGTCGCGCGTCGAGGTGACCTCGAGCCCCCGGTCCGCCAGCCGCCCGGGGGCGGGCGCCACCCCGGCGCCGGCCCCGAGCGTCGTATCGCGCTCGGCGATGAGCGCGGTGATGTCGTCGCGGTAGAGGGCGAGTACGGCGGTGAGCCAGCGGTTGACGAGGTAGGACGGGCGGCCCATCTGCACGTCGAAGCGCGGCAGCAGCGCCGTCAGCTCCGGGGCGGCGAGGTAGGCGTCGTCGACGACCCATTGGTTGACGGTGAACAGGCGGATGAGCCTGCCGTAGGGGTCGACCCCGGCGGCGACCAGGTGGTGCACCGGCCCGTCCTTGCCCGCGGGGCGCACGAAGCAGTGGAAGTGCCCGTGTTCGCGCGCATCCCGCGCCGGGGCGTGGCAGTGGTAGTACCACTGCGCGCCGCTTGCCGGATCGAACACGTCGCCCGGCGGGTAATGCGTCCACGCGTCGACCGAGGCGGCGCCGCGCAGCGTCTCGAGCAGCACGTTGTCGCCGGACTTGGCGAGGACCTGCTCGCAGAACAGGGCCTCGCGCGCGGCCTGGGCGAGGTCCTCGTCCCGGCTCATTGCCCTGTTGCCGCGCAGGGGGCGGCGGCCGCACACGGCGCTGCTGCAGCACACGG
>NZ_DASWVV010000046.1:0-6100 GCF_036406155.1 Devosia sp.
AACGCGGCATCGCTGCGCGTCCTCGCGCGGGCCGGCTTCCGGCCCGTGCCCGCTGCCGCCGGCGCCGGCGGCGTGGAGGCGGGCGGGCCGGTGCTGACGCTCGAGCTGGAGCAGCCGCGATGGATGTGAGCCTCACCACGCGCCGGCTGCGGCTGCGCCAGCCGGTGCCCCGCGACGCCGAGCGGATCGCGCTGTTCCTCAACAACTTCGCCGTTTCCGGCAATTTGTCGCGCGTGCCCTATCCCTATCACCTGGCCGACGCCAAAGCGTGGCTCGCGACGTGGCGGCCCGACGAGCCGCCGGACCGGACCGGCTTCGCCCTCGACCTGCCGGGGGAGGGCCTCATCGGCCAGGTCAGCTACCATGCCGGCAACGATGGCGCCGCCGTGCTCGGCTACTGGCTGGCGCAGCCGTTCTGGAACCGTGGGTTCATGAGCGAGGCCGTGGCGGCGGCGGTCGACTGGTACTTCGCGGCGACGGCGGCGGACCGCATCCGCTCCGGCGTCTTCCATTTCAACCAGGCCTCGCTCAGGATCCAGCGCAAGCTCGGCTTCGTCGAGACGGGCGAGTGCCAACTGCTTTGCCTTGCGCGCGGCGAAGAGGTGCGCCATATCGACACCGAGCTCCAGCGCTCGGTGTGGGCGGAAAGACGGGTCGCATGAAGTTTCTCGACCAGGCCAAGGTCTATGTGAAGGCCGGGGACGGCGGCGCCGGCGCCGTGTCGTTCCTGCGCGAGAAATTCGTCGAGTTCGGCGGTCCGAACGGCGGCAATGGCGGCCGCGGCGGCGACGTCGTGGTCGAGTGCGTCGACGGCCTCAACACCCTCATCGACTATCGCTACCAGCAGCATTTCAAGGCGCAGACGGGCATGCACGGCATGGGCAAGGACCGCGCCGGCGCCAACGGCAAGGATGTCGTGCTGCGCGTCCCCGTCGGCACGCAGGTGCTCGAGGACGACAACGAGACGCTGATCGCCGACCTGACCCGGGTCGGCCAGCGCGTGGTGCTGCTCAAGGGCGGCAATGGCGGCTTCGGCAACGCCCATTTCAAGACCGCGTCCAACCAGGCGCCGCGGCGCGCCAATCCCGGCCAGCCGGGGGCGGAGAAATGGATCTGGCTGAGGCTCAAGCTGATCGCCGACGCCGGGCTGGTGGGCCTGCCCAATGCCGGCAAGTCCACCTTCCTCGCCGCCGTCTCCGCCGCCCGGCCCAAGATCGCCGACTACCCGTTCACCACGCTGCACCCCAATCTCGGCGTGGTCAGGGTCGGCGAGCGCGAGATCGTCATGGCCGACATCCCCGGGCTGATCGAGGGTGCCCATGCCGGCGCCGGCATCGGCGACCGCTTCCTCGGCCATGTCGAGCGCTGCGCCGTGCTGGTGCACCTCGTCGACGGCACGCAGGAGGACGTCAAGAGCGCCTACCGGACCATCCGCGGCGAGCTCGCCGCCTATGACGAGGGCCTCGCCGGGAAACCCGAGATCGTGGCGCTCAACAAGATCGACGCCGTCGCCGCGGAGGAGGTCAGGGACAAGGTGAAAGCCCTCGAGCGGGCCAGCAAGGCCGAGGTGCTGACCGTCTCCGGCGTCACCGGCAAGGGCGTGCAGGACGTGCTCTACCGCATCCTCGCCATCCTCGAGGCGGAGAAGGCGGAACGCGAGGACGCCGCGCGCCGCGCCGCCGAGCCACACTGGACCCCCTGAGATGAGCGCCGACGCCCTCGCCCCTTACCGGCGGCTCACCGTCAAGATCGGCTCGGCCCTGCTGGTCGATGGCCGCAGCGGCCGGCTGCGCTCGGACTGGCTGGCCTCGCTCGCCGCCGACATTGCTGCACTCAAGGCGACCGGATGCTCGCTCGTCGTCGTTTCCTCGGGCGCCGTGGCGCTCGGCCGCCGCCTGCTCGGGCTCGACGCCCGCAGCCTGCCGCTCGAGCAGAGCCAGGCGGCCGCCAGCGCCGGCCAGATCGCCCTCAGCCAGGCCTGGGCCGCCTGCCTCGGGGCGCACGGCATCGTCACCGGGCAGATCCTGCTCACTCCCAACATCACCGAGGAGCGCCGCTATTTCCTCAACGCCCGCACCACCATCTCGACCCTGCTGGCGCTGGGCGCCGTCCCCATCATCAACGAGAACGACAGCGTCGCCACCGCCGAGATCCGCTACGGCGACAACGACCGGCTGAGCGCCCGCGTCGCCACCATGATCGAGGCCGACTGCCTGGTGCTGCTTTCCGACGTCGACGGGCTGTATACCGCCCCGCCGGGCAAGGACCCCGAGGCCCGGCACCTGCCGCGCGTCGCCGCCATCACCCCCGAGATCGAGGCCATGGCCGGGGGCGCCGCCAGCCATCTCAGCCGCGGTGGCATGACCACCAAGCTCGAAGCGGCCAGGATCGCGACCCAGGCCGGCACCGCCATGATCATCGCCAGGGGCACCGAGATTCACCCGCTGCGGGCGCTCGCCGACGGCGCCCGCCACACGCTGTTCGAGCCGGCGCACAGCCGCGCTCATGCGCGCAAGCGCTGGATCATGGGCACGCTCGAGGTGGCGGGGAGCCTGAGTGTCGACGCCGGTGCCGCCCGCGCCCTGCGCGACGGCAAGAGCCTGCTGCCCATCGGCGTGACCCGGGTCGCCGGCGACTTCGCCCGCGGCGACGCCGTCGCTATCCTCGGCCCCGACGGGCGCGAGATCGCCCGCGGCCTGGTCGGACTCGGGCGCGAGGACGCCGATCTGGTCAAGGGCAAGAACTCGGCGCGGGTCGCCGAAATCCTCGGCGCCAGCAGCCGTGCCGAACTCGTCCACCGTGATAACATGGTGGTTCTGATGGGCATGGAGGCCAAGGCCGGATGAGCGCGCTCGCAGCATCCTCGAACGACGTCGCCGCCGTGATGGCGGATATCGGCCGCCGCGCCCGCGCCGCGGCCGGGCTGCTGGCGACGGCCACGGCGGCGCAGAAGGAAGCAGCGATCGCGGCGGCGGCCGCGGCGATCGAACGCCGCCGCGCCGATATCCTCGCGGCCAACGCCATCGACCTCGCCGCCGGCCGCAGCCGTGGCCTGAGCCCGGCTTTCCTCGACCGGCTGGCGCTCACCGACGCGCGCATCGACGGCATCATCGACGCCCTGCGCACCATCGCCATGCTGCCCGACCCGGTCGGCGCCGTGATGGCCGAATGGACGCGCCCCAACGGCCTCGTCATCTCCCGCGTGCGCACGCCGCTCGGCGTGATCGGGGTGATCTTCGAAAGCCGCCCCAACGTCACCGCCGACGCCGGGGCGCTGTGCCTCAAGGCCGGCAACGCCGTGATCCTGCGCGGCGGCTCCGACAGCGCCCGCTCGGCCGCGGCGATCCATGCCGGTCTCGTCGAGGGCCTGGCCGCGGCCGGCCTGCCGGTCGATGCCATCCAACTCGTGCCCACCACCGATCGCGCCGCCGTCGGCGAGATGCTGCGTGGCCTCGGCGGCGCCATCGACGTCATCGTGCCGCGCGGCGGCAAGACTCTCGTCGCCCGCGTCCAGGAGGAGGCGCGCGTCCCCGTCTTTGCCCATCTCGAGGGCATCTGCCACACCTATATCGACATGTCCGCCCGGCTCGACATGGCCGTGGCGGTGACGCTCAACGCCAAGATGCGGCGTCCCGCCGTGTGCGGCGCGACCGAGACGCTGCTGGTGCACGAGGGTGTTGTCGCAACGCATCTGCGCCCCATCCTCGAGGCGCTCGCCGCCCAGGGCTGCGAAATCCGCGGCGACGCCACGGTGGTGCAGAATTTCGCCGGCGCCGTCCCCGCCGGCGAGGACGACTGGCACACCGAGTACGGCGCCCCCATCATCGCGGTCAGGGTGGTTGCCGGCGTCGACGAGGCGATCGCCCACATCGCCCGCTACTCCAGCCACCACACCGAGGCCATCGTCGGGGAGGACGCGGCCGCCGTGGCGCGTTTCCTCAGCGAGGTCGATTCCGCCATCGTCATGCATAACGCCTCCACCCAGTTCGCCGACGGCGGCGAGTTCGGCTTCGGCGGGGAGATCGGCATCGCCACCGGCCGGTTCCATGCCCGCGGCCCGGTCGGGGTCGAGCAGTTGTGCTCGTTCAAGTATGTCGTGCGCGGCAGCGGGCAGACGCGCCCGTGACGCCGGCGCCGCCGCCCGCCCCGCCCCCGTCGCCGGGTGTCACCGATTTGCCGGTCGCCGCGCCGGGCATGCGCATCGGCCTGTTCGGGGGCAGCTTCAATCCGGCCCATGAGGGCCATGTCCTGGTCGCCCGGCAGTGCCTCAAGCGGCTGGCGCTCGACGCGGTCTGGCTCCTCGTTTCGCCGGGCAATCCGCTCAAGGACCACACCGAGCTGGCCCCGCTCGAACAGCGGGTCGCCGCCACCCGCCGGCTGATGGACCATCCGCGCATCGAGGTCACCGGCTTCGAGGCGGCACACGGCTTCCGCTACACTTTCGATACGCTCAGCTTCCTGCGCGAGGCCTTCGCCGCCACCCGCTTCGTGTGGATCATGGGGGCCGACAACCTCGTGCGCTTCCACGAATGGGAGCGCTGGCGCGACATTGCCGGACTGATGCCGATGGCCGTCTATGTCCGGCCCGGCTCGGCGCTGCGCGCCACCTCCTCCCCGGCGGCGACGGCGCTGCGCCATTATCGTATCCCCGAGGAGGCGGCGGAGACGCTGGCCGGGCGCGAGCCGCCGGCCTGGGTCTACCTGCACGGCATGACCTCGGGGCAGTCCTCGTCCGCCATCCGGGCGCGACGCCGGGCGGCAACGCCCCCGGCATGACGGCACGTCTTGCACAATCGCCAGGGAAGCACATATTATCCTGGTGTGGCTTGAGACCACGTCACCGGGATGACCAACGCACCATTGCGGCTCACTCGACCCGAAACCTAAGGACTGACGAAACGCGCATGACCCGTGCTTTCCAAGCGTGGGCCGGGGCCATTTGCTGATGGCCACGTCCCCCAAGCAGCAACCCGCCGCTTCCCCGGCGGCAACGCCGGACCCCCAGATGATCGACGTCGTGCTGCAAAGCCTCGAAGACGCCAAGGCCGAACAGACCGTCGCCATCGACATCACCGGCAAATCCTCGCTTTCCGATCACATGGTGGTCACCTCCGGGCGCTCCCACCGCCATGTCGGCGCCGTCGCCGACCAGGTGGCCAAGGCGCTGCGGGAGCACGGCTTCGGCAAGCCGCGCATCGAGGGCCTGCCGCATTGCGACTGGGTGCTGGTCGACGGCGGCGACGTCATCGTGCACATCTTCCGTCCCGAGGTGCGCGAGTTCTACAACATCGAGAAGATGTGGGCGGTCGATTTCGCGGCCGACGCGCGCTAGTTCCTCGCCGATGCGCGTCCACGTCGCCGCCATCGGCCGCATGAAACAGGGCCCCGAGCGCGAGCTGGCCGCGCGCTATCTCGAGCGCGCCGTCGCCAGCGGCAAGCCGCTGGGGTTGACCGGTTTCGACGTCGCTGAACATCCCGAATCGCGCGCTGCTGCCGCGGCCACGCGCAAGGCCGAGGAAGCGAGAGCCCTGCGCGCCAGCCTGCCGGAGGGCATTGTCGTCGCCCTCGACGAGCGCGGCACGACGTTCGGCTCGGAGGCGTTCGCGCGCCGCCTCGCGCGCTGGCGCGACGACGGCCGGGCAGCGGTGAGCTTCGTCATCGGTGGCGCCGACGGGCTCGCGCCGGATCTGGTCGCCGAGGCCGGCCTGGCGCTGAGTTTTTCGCCCCTGACCTGGCCGCACCAGCTGGTGCGCATCATGCTGGCGGAGCAGCTCTACCGGGCGACGACGATCCTGGCCGGCCACCCCTACCACCGCGACTAGCGGCGGGGCGCGGCCAAGTCTTGCCATTTTCCGGCGGCGCGGCGCGCATTGCGCCATATCCGCGCCAAAGGTTTACGGCTGTTAACCCGCGCCTTGCTATGGTCGGGGCGCTTGATTCGGAGTGTATGGCGGCATGCCGGGCTGGTCCCGCACGAGGCATGGAGCGATCGCGGGGGGAGTGCTGCTGGCCGCGGCGCTCGCCACGGCGCCGCTCCTCGCCCAGACGCCGCCGGCCGATGCCGATCCGGGCGCCGAGCTGCGCCCCGGGCTCGGCCTCG